>CAJTMC010000046.1 GCA_910577115.1 uncultured Lachnospiraceae bacterium | reverse complement strand
TTTTATTCTTTATACTCTCCGAACTGCTCAACCCCCACAATCATCCATCCCTTTTCCCTCTCATTTCTGAAAATCAACCCTTTCCTGCCTATTCGCTATTGAGTTTCCGAGACCGCTCATTAATTAACTGTAAAAGAATTGGCCGATTCTTAAATGTAACATCTGTTGTTACATCAAGAAATATATCACTACACAGTTGTAATGTCAATGGTTACATCAAAATAATTATAAAATAAATGCTGCACTCTTGTTAGAACGCAGCATCAAATCTCTTTTACAGTAATGGAATCAAATCATTTTTCACATCAGCAAGAGTTAAAGAAGCCAACTTCTTTTCCATAGCCTCCTGCACACTTTGCAACTTATCATCCAGAATATTATGAATATTTTTACCCACAGGACATTCTGGATTTGGATTTTCATGAAAATGGAATAACTTCTCATCTTCAATACACTCTACTGCCTTATATATATCCAGGAATGTAATCTCCTCAAGCGGCCTTGTTATATCAATCCCACCGGGTCCTCTTTTGACTTCGATAAGTCCTGCATCCTTTAACTGTGACAATAATTTTCTTATAATGACTGGATTTGTATTAATACTTCCTGCGAGAAAATCACTTGTAATTTTCATCTCTGAACCGAATGTATCAACGCAGGCAAATATATGAATTGCTATTGTAAATCTGCTTGAAATCTGCATAATCATCACCTCAAAGATATAATACAAGCGGTTTGTTGTAATGTCAATGGTTACATTTTTTCTATCAAAAAACAACCCCGGCAGCACATTGCCACCGAGGTCATCGTCCTTATTTCTTCTATAATTAAATTGCCTTGAACATCTTCTGGGTTATCGGCTTTTCGCCTGTTACCTTCTCGACTTCCTTCTTGGCCGCCTCAAGTTCTTCAAGCCTGATCATTTCATCCTTGGCATCATCAAATCCAAGGTGCGTGTAAACATTCATTGTTACCGAAATGTCCGAATGCCCCATAAGGTACTGCAGGGTCTTTGGATTCATTCTCGCTCTCGCCATGTTGCTACAGTAGGTATGCCTACAAACATGAGGAGTGATGTTCGGCATCTGCACTTTGAAAATGTCATTATATCTCTTGACCGAATGATTGAATCTGTGTTCCCAATGCATGGCTACTTCCGGCATTCCGTTCTTATCTCTGAAAAGGAATCCACAATAACCCTGCACCATAATCTCGGGAAGGTCTGTTGGTCTGTCTTCAATGATTGCCTGAAACATTTGGAAAACATCATCCGTCATCGGAAGTTTCCTTGTTCCGGCATTGGTCTTCGTAGGCTCGATAATGTACTCGCCCCAGGAAGTTCTCTGCAACTGATGGTTGATATCAATTACCCTGTTCTTCATATCGACATCCTTAAGGGTCAATCCACAAAACTCTGAAATTCTCATTCCTGTATGGAATAAAATGTAGAAGGTTTCGTAGTACTTGCAATAAATGTTATCGTCATGCACAAACTTAAGGAACTTCTTCATCTGCTCCTTCGTGATAGCCTGTCTCGTCTTTTCTGTGTTTTGAATAACTCCTGCAAGCTGAAATCCGAATGGATTCTTCACAATCATGTCATCGTCAACCGCCATTTGAAATGCCGGGCGAAGAACCCCACGCACGGTCTTGATTGTGCTTGCCCCTTTTCCATCCTGTTGCATTTTGATTAAAAACAACTTTGCATCCGAAGTCTTGACCCTGCACATTTTTCTTGAACCGAACTCTTCCTTTTTAAGGATGTTCTTTACAAATCCATAATTCATAAGTGTGTTAGGTCTGACTCCTGTTCTTGTCTTTAGGTATCTCTCCACCAATTCCATAACCGTCATATTCTTGCCCATTGGGTCAAGCTGCGAATCCAAGTCCCTGCCTATCTGCTTTTCAAGTTCTCTTAATGATAAGCAAGGTGCCTTTCCGGCAGGCTGTGGATCCGTTGGTTCTAATCTCCAACTGTAAACAAAATGTGGTTTACCATCAACATGGTATTTGAACTGGTATTTGCCGTTTGCTCTGATGGATTCTCCCTTACGGAGAACCCTGTGTTTACTGTCTCTTCTTGTACTTGCCACGCTTTATCCTCCTTAACTCTGGGTGTTGTGCTAAATACTTCTCAAACTCATGTCTTATAATCAAGCTACGGTCATCGTAGTATTTAACTGTAAAATTGTTCTTGGTATTCATAAGGTCCCCAACCTTTCTCCAACTGAGTGTGTAATATTCAATAGCCTCAGCCGGAGTGATGAGTTCCTTTTCTCCTGGCGATACTTTCTTCATACGCACCTCCTTAAAATTGATTAGCTTTTGCCATGTCCATATATCACTCTAAAGCCCTAAAATAGCAACTACTATTGGCAGATGAAAGATATTTATATTGTAGAAGTTTCCTGCAAAAACTCTTCGAATTTTGTGCGAATAATAAGGTATCTGTTTCCGCTTAATACGGCAAATGAATCGGTATGGTCTTCTGCAAGTCTACGCATTTTCTTAATGCCAATGCCGAAGTATGCAGCCGCCTCCTTAATTGATAATGTGTATTTCTCATTCATTGGTATATTGCTCATTCTTAATTCCTCCCATATCTATCTTCTAAATAACAATCGTGGCAACAATACTTCCTATTTTTATTGCCATAACAAACAAAATGCTTCTTACAGTTCGGACAAACAAATTCATAATTTGCTTTCCTGTTTACCTGCTCCGTGTGACTGTTCCACCACATCATACGACATCTGTCAGAACAGAACTTCTTCTCTTTTCTTCCGAGGTTCTGTTTCACAGGCTTTCCACAAGAACGGCAGACACACTTTGGAGCAGCTTTATCTTCAATGGATATCTGTCTTTTACAGAACCCTTTTACTGCGTTTTCTGTAATCCCAAGGATACTTGCAATCTTCTTATATCCCAATCCTTGCCTCCTATAGGCGAGAACCTGATTTTTCTCTTCAGCCGTCAAATTCCAATCCCTCCTTATCGTTGAATGGTCATCGTTTTCAACAGCTATGTATTGAAAAATGCCAAAACTACTAATTTCAGAGAAATTTCTTTAATTTTTTTCAAAAAAAAATTAGGCTGAGTCGGTAAAACACCAACCCAGCCATAAATCATGCTATCTTCCACCCCTTATCAAGAAGTGGCTGTTTTTCTTCAGTTGTAAGTTTTTGCTTGTTATTACCAAGTGTAAGGGTAAGACCATCAACTTCTGGCAGCACATCGATAATACCAATCAGGGTTTCCTTTGAAATGCACTGTGTACTTAAAGAAAATGCCACACTAACCGGGGACAGCTTTACATTCCTTAAAGCATTAACCGTACCGAATGTATTACTCATAGTGGTTACCTTTGTCAAATCCACATCAGATAAATCAATGTTCTCCAGCTTATAGCAGTTCTGAAATAAACTCGCTATGGTTGTAACCTTCGATAAATCCGTACCCTTAAAAGATGCAGTTTTTAAGTTATAGCACCCGGACAGAAAACTTGATATATTCGTGCATGATGAGAAATCAAGATTTGACGCATCAAACTCTGTAAGACCAGCACAGGACATAAGAAATGCCGTCATATTCACGCAGGATGAAGTATCAAAATCATCAAGAAATGAAAAATCAGACAGACTGTAACAATACTGAAATGTACTGCTCATATTTGTAACAGCCTTTGTATCGCAATTCTTGAACTCTATCTTCTGAAGGGAATAGCAGTTCGCAAATGCAGATGCAAGGGATGTAACCTTTGTCATATTTTCAATCACGATGTGCTGCGTATTATAATTCGCTATTTTATTTGATGTAATGTTGCTCACATTATTTATCTTTGCCCTTAATTCCAAAACAGGCATAAGACTTCCACCCATACCCGTCTGTCCACTGATGCTTGGTGCTGAATCATAGCCAAAGGAAGTCATCGTATAAACAGGGGATGAAACCATAATGACTGGATAATCATACTGTGATTCTATATAGCATCGGTAGGTACTTCCCTTCGTTCCCCACCATGTTTTTTCAAGAATGAACTCCCCATCAATTACAGTTCCCTGCTCAAAAAGAATAATCGTTCCACTTCCGGCGCTTGTACTTGCCTTTACAGAAAACCACGCATCCTTTTTCGTATTATCAAGGGTAATCACAAATACATCTTCATACTCTGATAAATCGAGACTATCGAGATTAGGCCACTCCGATGGTCTTTCCCACTCTGCTATACCACCCTTAATTCGGTGTATCGCACCCGGCATTTCCGATGGATGGAATTTATCACTTGTTTCAAGTTTTTCACGGATGGCATCTGCGATATCCGTCATTGTCTGTTCATTTATAACTTTATTGCTCAATATGCCACCTCCTCTGCATTACCAAGAATGCCTACAACCACATCGGCTATGGCATTGTAATCATTCTCGGTTATGGTATAGGCATCCCCTTTTTCGCCTTTCTCTCCTTGAATGCCCTGCTCACCCTGTATTCCCTGGTCTCCCTTTTCGCCCCTCTTTCCTTGAATACCTTGTTCGCCCTGATCTCCTTTATCACCCTTTTTGCCTTGAATACCCTGCTCGCCTTTTTCTCCGACATCACCTTTGTCACCCTTATCCCCTTTATCTCCCTTGGGACCTTTGGTACTTGGAATGCCCGTATCAAAGTATTTATTATTGGCATCGTTATAAACCCACCAAGTCTGTGTTGTTTCATTTATATAAGGAGATTTGCCAAGAGATACAGACGAGCCTGTGATGGTTTCAACATCAATTACAGTTCCACCCGTTTCTATGGCTTTTACATCTATAATCATTCGCCCACCTCCATAATTCTTTTATCTGACCTATACACTATTTGGTCTTTCACGATTTTGTTAAACTGTGTAATTCCATCAAGGTCGAGCCACTTTATTTCTATATAACAAGCACCTGTTGGAAATGCAGCCGTTTCTTCCTGCGTAAGACTTGCCACGGCATTCTCTCCACTAATGTTTAAGTCCTCCATGTTCCAGTCCTTCAGAACCTTGCCGACTGTATAAAGGGAAACCTTAAGGTCAGATACATTTGTTTTTATATCATCACCAAATCGAATCACGATTGGCTGATTTGAGCCTTGTATAATCATCGTTACACCTCCACATACAAAAATAAGGGGCGGCCGTAAAAAGCCACCCCGTGATAATCTAATTATCGAGAGTATAATCTCAAAAACCAAAGATAGTCGGACTATCGAGATTATACCTGCAGATAATCCAAGATAATCCGATTATCAGGACTATACTCACAAAAACCAAAGATAGTCAGATTATCGAGAGTATACTACTTTAAAATCTCGTTTACTCTCTTCTGAACGGTAGCATAGTCATATCCGGCAGCCGTAAGTTTCTCCTTACGCTCTGCTCCATTTCCCCACTTGCCCTGAATGACCTCTTTTGCAAGTTCATCAATGGACTTTTTGCTATCCTCGGTATTTTTTACAGTTTTACCGACCGTACAATAAGTAGGATTTGAAAGCCAGATCCAACCAGCTCCACTCTTAAGTCTGCCCCATCCACCGTTTCTTACTTCCATAATGGTAAAAGTGCCCTTACCAGTCTGTCCGTTGACCTTGCCATTCATAGATGGCTCTGAACGATAATTCAAATCATCAATAATAACCTTTACAGAAAAAGGTGTAGCAGGAAATGTTGTGACTGTATCAGGATTTGATGGAGTATCATCCGGGATAGTCTGACTATCGGTATCATACTGTGTCAAATTCCACTTTTCGATGATGTTACAAAGATTATCAACATAGGAAAGGCTCGTAGCATAGCCTCCGTCTTTGATTAACTGTGCAACGGCACGATAATCTTTCATACCCTTAATGCCTTTATAACGAAGTGACCTTCCGTTCTTGGCTCCAAGCAGATATGCAGAATGGTCTGCAACCGAATCTTCCACGCAAGGATACTTTCTAAAATCTGCCGTAATAGTTTCATAAGTTCCATCTGTATGCTGTTCCTGTGTTTTCTTGGTATAAACAGAAGTTCCATCCCAAGTAGAACCTGCCCAGGTATTCCCGGATAATGATTTCTTCATACCAAACATATTATTGGCATTCTGTCCAAGTTCGCTCTTGCCATATCCACTCTCAAGAATAAACTGTGCAGCCGATACGGATGCAAGCACTCCACTCTTCTTCATATCCTCACGGCATAACTCACCGATAATAGGTACGGCATCTTTTTCTGAAAGACCTGCAAACACAATAGCCTGTGTTCCATTCTTCTTTTCTTCAGAGCCACCCATTGCAGATTTCACAGCTTTACGGAAGGTATCCATAGTATATGGAAGTCCAAGCTGTGACCACAAATGCTCTGGGTCACCATGATTTGATGCGATACCCCTTGCGTGTCCTTCCTTATGAGAAATAACAACACCGTCTGCAAGTGGGTCAAGATTAAACTCCTTACAGAGCATAGCGAAAAGTTCCACGGCAGCCTTATAGGTTCTTTCTGCTACAGCCTTTGCCGTAGCAAGGTCTGAACACTTAAATGTCGCACCGCCTGTATAAGTAATGCAGGCAGGCTCACACATCTCCACCCCGATATGAGTATTGTTGCCACTTCCGTTGATAGAAGAACCACAATGCCATCCTCTGTGATTCCAAGGTAGTGTCTGATATACAGTTCCATCATTGCCATCAATAAATCCATGAACACAGGCTCTATCGAATGTAGGACTGTTCCGTGAATTAATAAAGGCTGATGCCCTCGGCTGGGAGCAGCCAACCGAGTGTAACATCAACCCTTTCACATCAATCTTTCTTCCGGCTGTGTAGCACGGATTCTTTGTAAGTATACTCTCAACGAGTTTCATTACTCATCACCTTCCTTTGTTACTTCTGGAATACCAGAAATACTTGTGAGCAATGATAAAATTCCTGCAAGTGCAGATGCGCTTGCTACCATCACCCAATTCACATCCCCAATCACGGCAGATGTACCGATAGTTGCAATAGCTGTCTGAGCGACAGTCTTCACGGCTCTAATACCAGCCGCCTTAATCCAATTCTTCCAATAATTACTCATCTTTCTTGTCCTCCTTCTTGTTTGGTAGCATCAACAGTTGTTCCCTACGGCTATCAAGAATGCCGTTCTCTCCCAAACTGTGATATGCCTTGTACTGATTCTCCCAATCCTCCATATGCTCTTCCGATATCCAACCCGAATCCATATAGAAGTGGTACTGCTCCAAAAGCTGTGACCTCATCTGCGCTTGCTGTGCTTTTGCGAGAACCTTTAGCTGTTTGGTGTAATGAATACAGCTCTTGATACACCAAGCGGTCATAGCAAAAATGGATGGGATACCCAACGCACCAAGCCACGCAATGATTTCTTTGACTTCTCCTGTCATAAGCGTTCCTCCTTGTAATTTTTTGCAAAATAAAAGCACCTACCCGAAGATAGATGCTTACTGCTCCTGAATTGTATATGTGATTTTCATTGTTTTGTCCGCCGTCTTTGTAACAGGCTCGGACAGATTATTAATTGTTCCCAGATAATTCGCTGGAATAAAGAAAGGTCCCGTTGACCAGTTCCCATAACTACAAAACAATAACATCTGATGATTAAGCACAGGCGTATAGCACGGAGTGTTACTTCCTGCATATTGCAAACAATAATTCTCCGACTTAAGGCACTCGTTTGTTTCCTCATTTACAATATAAACATGATTGTATGAAGAAGTATTACTAAATGCCTGAAAATATATTCTTCCGTTGATTGCAAACATTGGCCAACAGTCAATGGAACTCATACCACTTCGCTTTATCTTTACCACATTGGCAGAATTTCCAATCTCGAACTTGTACAGTTCATAAGGGCTGTTATATCCTCTTAAATATACATATCCGTTATTTGCAAAAGCAAATCTCATACCATTCGTGGTTAGAACTTCATTGGTGGTATTGGTCATCGTCCACTGTCTGATACTCCAATCACTAATCTTAATTCGAGTGATTTGGTATGTTCCGTTTACGGCCGTACTGTAATTTGCACAACTAAAGATATAAAGGCAGTTATCAGTCACATCAAAATTATATGCAAAGTAGCTTGTAGAAAGTGCCGTACCTAAAGCATCAAGTTCGAACTCCTCTAACAATGCCTTCTGAGAATACGGATTCTCAAAGATAGATACAGACTTCATATACATTCTTCTCTTAACGATGGATATGGATGTTGCACTCTTAATCTTGAAATAATATGCCACATCATTATCCGGGTCTAAAAGGAAAAGAACCTCTGTAGTTCCTACCGTCAGTCCAGAATACTTATCTCCAGTATTTGCTCCCGTATATGAAGTATAAACATACTGTAGTGTCGAACTGTATGGACTGATTGCTGTAGAATTTCCCGTATTTAAAACGGCATCACTACTTCCGTATGTCGTATAACCGCCCTGTTGATGGGTAAGTGCAACACAGGAAATCGTGCCATTTGCCTGCGAAGTTGAAAAGTCATATACAAACTTCATATATCTGTTCTTGGCATTAAACTCACTCTCTGTCTGGTTATAACCACCTCGCATTTTTCCTGTGGTATTATTCTGCGTGTTATACACAGCACATCCGACAAGATTTGCAGATGCCGGAGCATATAGCTGATTTGGATCTTCCTCTATCGGATTATCAAAAAGAAGAAGGCCTCCAAGCAGCTTTGTGTAGTATGAATTAAACTGATTATAAATACTATCTGCGTTCATCAAATGTCCCAAAGGTCTGAATATCTCTGCAAGAGCATTTGTAACCATGTTCTCTTCTTCGATTACATCGGTCTTACCTGTATTCACATCGGTAAGCTCAATCGTCATTTTTCCCTTTAACATGAAATCCCTCCTTAATTTTCATAGGTTATTTTAAATCTTGAAATGGTGGCATTATCGTGAAGAACAAATATAAGAAACAGCTTCTTGTTTTCAGGAAGGCTCTCCCATAACTCCACAACATTCATATTGAGCCACTCATCCAAAGTTATCTCATCCGTATAGGTTTCCTCGTTATCAAGTGAATACATAACCCTCACATCCCCGGAATACTGTGCGGTCATCATCATAATTCCAAGAATGGAAATATGACTCATATCCACTACGCACTTTATGGTGTGTGGGTACGGATAGGCTTTGGTCACATTCTTGATTACTTCTGCATCTCCGCCGGCTCTCCAATAAAGGACCTGCGGATTATCAATCCCAACAAGGATTTCACTTGAAGGAACATCAAGAAAACCAAACTCATAAAAATCTGCTGCCGTAGGAACCGTAGCCTGCAGCTCTTTCAAAGCACCATCCGAAATAGTGCAATACATATCTTCTGCCTTCAGCAAAAATCCATATGAGAAATAATCAATTCCCTTATAGTTGTCATAGACAATTCTCCACTCCTTACAATGCTCATTGATTATTCCCCGCTTTCTGCTGTTGTAGTAGATGTGAGATACACCTCGTTGTACCAGTTCTGGTAAACTTCATCTGTGGTATCATCTCCAGTCTTTGCCTTCACATATCCGTTAGCAAGTGGTGTTGCCTTAAGGGTAAGTGTCTCGGTCTGAACTTCGATTTCATCCTCATTGGTCTGTGACTCAATGGAAGGACGGCTTGCAGCACACTTATAAAGGACATGACGGATTTTCTTGATATCTCCATCAAACTCAAACATAAGCGCAAAGTTAGCAGTCTCCACATTTGCGTCCTCGATAAGCACCTTATTGTCATCGAGTTTCTCCTTAAGAACATCCACACGGAATGATTCAGGAACCATCGCAATCTCAAGATCACCTTCATAACCCATGTTGTTGGAAATCGTATAGTACGCATACCCATCTGCATAGAAGTTACTTGGTTCTCCATTTGCATCAAGTCCAATCGATACAGCACCCGGAATAGCAACAGGCGTGCCGTATGATACATTGCCCTGCTCATCGATATTAAGCAATGCATAATGTACATTTTTAAGGTTGTACTTTACCTTGTTCTTCTTATTAGCCATCGTTAATTCCTCCTTATACTGGCATTGCAAATTCAAAGGCTACTTCATAGAGTTTTTCATCCTCTATCCATACCTCATTCCTTGCATAAAAAATGCCGTGGCTATCAAGCACGGCTGTTACTTTCTCTTCAATATCTGGACTCTTTTCGTCCGTATATAATTCAACCCTTCTAACCTTCCATTATTCAATTGTTGTATTTCCACATGGCATGTTGACCGCAACATAGGATGTGGTAGTAAACAAAAAAGGCACTGATCATGTTACTGACCAATGCCCTATGTTATTTCTTAAATTACAATTTTACAGTAAAACTTATTCATGTATTTCAAGTGGTAACCCATCTGGGTCAAAGAAAAAAGTCATCTTCTCATTCGTATAAGTGTCATATCTTATTGGTTCTGTTTCAATTCCCATACTATTCAATTCCTTTACCGTTTCTTCTACAGAATCTACTCGGAAAGCCAAATGCCTCAATCCATATGCCTCTGGAAAACTAGGACGCTTAGGACAATTTTTAATAATAAAAAGCTCTAATTCTAAATCATTGAGTTTTAAATCAATCTTATAGTCATCTCTTTCTTCTCTATAATTCTCACGTATAATTTGAAAACCTAATTGTTCAACATAAAAATGTTTTGATTTTTCATAATCACTACCAATAATAGCAACGTGATGCACTTTATTTAAGTTCATATCAATCCTCCCTCAAATAAGAAAATTCGAATTCTTTCTATCTATCATTATATCGTCAACAATCACATTTTTCATTATAAATATTACATCTCCCACATTCATATGTCGGCGGTAACATTCCTAGCATCCCGTAAACATACTATGTTAAAACACACATACTCCACATTGCCTGGACATCAAATGCTGCGGTAAATCTTCCTATGTTATTTTCCACATCCCGTGTTGTTTCTCACACGGGATGTTTTTTCATGTCCAAATTAGGACTTTTTCCTTTTTCAAATACATATCCCCTGTCAGCAGATGATGAAATGCCACTTCGAAAAAATAATTTCAAAAAATTTTCTCGAAATTAGGAGTTTTATCAAATCCAAATACATAGCTGTCAGAAAGGGCAAGACCCAATCGGAAAGAGAGGTGCTGCAGATGCAGGAAGAAATGAATGTCGCAGGCGAGTCTCCTATCCCGGACATCCCGGATGAGGAACTCATCGACACGCTGATAGCCATAAGCGTTGTATCAAAAAGACTGGCTCACAAGTTAAGAATCATCAAAGAAAAAGGAGAAACAGACAATGGAGAAAAATGAGTTTAATGAACTCCTCGATGGCATTGTCGAATGTGCCGACAAGGTTGCAAAGCTTGGCAGACTTTTAAAGGAAGTCCTTCCACAGCTTGCTGAACAGACCACAGAAGCACCAACCGATGTACCTGCTGTTGAGGCAAAGGAAACAAAGTCCTCTACGGACAAGAAGAAAGCAACAACCAAGAAAGCCGAACCAAAGGCTGAAGAGGTAAAGGATGAGACTCCTGCCTACAGCTTTGAGGATGTAAGAAAGGCATTTGCAGCTAAAAGCCATGCCGGACATACAGCTGAAGTAAAGGCTCTCATCACCAAGTACGGTGCAAGCAGACTTTCTGATATTCAGGAATCTGACTACGCAAACTTGATGGCAGACCTGGAGGTGATTGGATGAGCGCACACGCATTCCTCTCCCCTTCAGCATCGCACAGATGGTTAAGCTGTCCACCTAGTGCAAAGTTAAATGCAGAAATCAAAGACCAGTCAAGTCCATATGCAGCACAGGGAACTGATGCACACGAGTTATGTGCCTACCTTGTAGAAAAGGCTCTCGGCCGTGATGTCAAAGATCCGACAGAGAATCTTGATTACTACGATGAAGAGATGCAGATGTGTGCAGAAGGATACGCGGACTTTGTAATGCAGGAATATGAGCAGGCAAAGCAGACCTGCCCGGATACAGAAGTTCTTATCGAACAGAAGGTGGACTTCTCCAAATGGGTAGAAGGTGGCACGGGTACAGCCGACTGCATTCTCTTAACAGATGGCATGGCAGAAATCATCGATTACAAGCACGGTCTTGGAGTCATGGTCAGTGCCGAGTCTGAAGAGTTCGGTGGCAACCCTCAGCTTATGTGCTACTCCCTCGGACTGATTGATATGTTCGACGGGATCTACAATATCGACACCATTCGCATGGCAATCTATCAGCCAAGACGTGAGAATGTCAGCATCTATGAGATGTCAAAGGATGACCTTCTCAAATGGGCAGACGAAGTTCTCTCCCCTACTGCTGCTATTGCAATGAAGGGCGAAGGCGAGTTCAAGGCAGGTGACCACTGTCAGTTCTGTAAGGTTAAGGCAACCTGCAGAAAGAGAGCCGAGTTCAATCTCGAAATGGCAAAGTACGATTTTGAAATGCCATCAACACTTGAAGACCACGAAGTTGAAGCAATCCTTATGAGAGTCGACCAGCTTGTTTCCTGGGCAGAGGATGTCAAGGAATATGCACTTAATCAGGCTCTGCAGGGTAAAGAATATCAGAACTTCAAAGTTGTTGAAGGCAGGAGCAATCGCAAGTACACAGATGAAGAGGCTGTTGCATATACAGTCGCAGATGCAGGTTTCGATCCTTATGAGAAGAAACTACTCGGCATCACAGCAATGACTTCACTTCTCGGAAAGAAGAAGTTTGAAGAACTGCTTGGTGGCATGATTACAAAACCACCCGGCAAACCAACATTAGTTTCAAAGTCGGACAAGCGCCCGGCTATGAAAAATACAGCACAAGAAGATTTCAAAGAGTAAAGGAGAAAATTATCATGGCAAAATTTATGAATCCAACAAAGGTCATTACAGGACCTAACACAACTTTCAGTTACTTAAACTGCTGGGACGCAAAGTCTATCAACGGAAGCACTCCTAAGTTCTCCGTTTCACTTATCATCCCTAAGTCAGACATCGCTACAATCGAGAAGATCAAGGCAGCTATTCAGGCCGCATACGAGGAAGGACAGTCAAAGCTTAAGGGCAACGGCAAGTCAGTACCTCCTCTTACAGCAATCAAGACTCCACTTCGTGACGGAGACCTTGAGAGACCAGACGATGAAACCTATGCTAACAGCTATTTCATCAATGCCAATTCTGGCACTGCTCCTGGCATCGTTGATGCAGACCGTAACCCTATCCTTGACAGAAGCGAAATGTATTCTGGTGTGAAAGGCAGAGCTTCCATCAACCTCTATGCTTACAATGTAAACGGCAACCGTGGTATCGCATGCGGACTTAACAACCTTCAGAAGATTTCTGATGGCACACCTCTTGGCGGCAAGTCTAGAGCCGAGGACGATTTCGATACAGAGGATGATGAGGACTTCTTAAACTAAGCCTCTTGTTCCTGGGTTAATACCCTAAAACTTATGCAAACGGGTGGTGGTAAATATTCTGCCACCACCCAATTTTAATTTATGGAGGAATTTTCAAATGAGTAGAATTTATAGTTCAGAGCAGGTATCTCGCGGTCATGTGGATAAGATTTGTGATCAGATTGCAGATGCCATAGTTACAGATTGTTTGGCACACGATAAGGACAGCCGTGTTGCCGTTGAAGTATTAATTAAAAATGAGACTGTTATTATTGCAGGAGAAATCACAAGCAAGCACTCTCCTGATTACGCGGCTCTTGTAATGGAAGTTATGGACAGAATCGGAATTGATAAACTCGGCTACTCTTCTGTTGATGTAAGAGGTCTTTTGACAAAGCAGTCTCCTGACATTGCAATGGGTGTAGATAAAGGTGGTGCAGGTGACCAGGGTATCATGTATGGATATGCGACCAATGAGACCGCAGAGTTTCTCCCTATGCCTTTCGCTGTTGCTACAACATTCATTCAGAGACTTGAGGAACTTAACTGTCCTATGCTTATGCCGGATGCAAAAGCGCAGGTATCCTATGATTATGACACAGACAGAATCACTACCTTCCTCTGCTCCGTTCAGCACGATGCAAATGCAGACCTTAAGAGTGTGCGTAAGGTAATCAAAAGCCTTATGGTGCTTGTTGCATCCGAGTATGGATTGAACACAGATTTTGAAATGCTCGTAAATCCAACTGGCAGATTTGTCATTGGCGGCTCAAAGGCTGACTGTGGTGTTACAGGAAGAAAACTCGCCTGTGATACTTATGGTGGAATTGCAAGAATCGGTGGTGGTGCCTTATCTGGAAAAGATCCATCAAAGGTTGACCGTTCTGCAGCTTACATGGCTCGTAAGATTGCTGTAGATTTAGTCCGTGCCGGATACTGCGATAAGTGTGAAATTCAGATTGCATATGCCATCGGAAAACCAAGACCCGTATCCGTTGTTGCGGAAACATTCGGAACAGCAAAGGTATGTCCTGACTGCATCGACAGATACATCAAAGCCAACTATGACTTAACCCCACAGGGTATCATCAAAGCACTCCACCTTTTGGATGTGGATTACAACCTTGTATCTTCCGGCGGTCACTTTGGTAAGGATTATCTTCCTTGGGAGATTGACGATGACGAGCTTCTTGAGGAAATCTACGGTACCAAGAATGCTGACCGTGATTATGCAGAATGGCTCAACAAGAGATTTTCTGAAAAGAAATAAGGAGGCGGCATATGACTTCACAGAATGTAAACACAGACACATTTTCAAATATCAGTATCGACATCGAGACATTTTCAGATGTTGACCTTAAAAAATGTGGTGTTTACAAGTATGCTGAGTCTCCAAACTTTGAGATACTTCTCTTCGCTTATTCATTAGACAATGGTCCTGTGCAGGTGATTGACCTTGCACAGGGCGAAGAGATACCTGAAAGCATACTTGCTGCACTCTCCGATGACAGAATCGAAAAATGGGCATACAATGCTTCATTTGAAAGAATCTGCTTATCGGAGTATTTGCGTAAACACCATCCAGAACATTTCGTAAGCTACAGCATTGATGGAGATACCGTAAACCACTACCTTGACCCTTCTGCTTGGAAGTGTTCAAGAATATGGGGAGCATACATGGGACTTCCATTATCCCTCGAAGGCATCGGTGCTGTTCTTAAATTGCAGGATCAGAAAATGAAAGAAGGTAAAGACCTCATTCGTTATTTCTGTGTTCCTTGCAAGCCTACCAAGACCAATGGAGGCAGAGAAAGAAATCTTCCTGAACACGCACCTGACAAGTGGGATGTATTTAAGTCCTACAATATCCGTGATGTCGAGGTAGAACTTGCAATAAAGGATAAGCTCCGTCTTTTCCCCGTTCCTAATTTTGTGTGGGATGAATATCATTTAGACCAAGAAATCAATGACCGCGGCATTGCCGTTGATATGCAGCTTGTAGATAATGCAGTAAACCTTGATGCCATCACAAAGGATGCTCTTATGGGTAGGATGCAGGACTTGACTGGACTTGAAAATCCTAACAGTGTGGCTCAAATGAAGGACTGGTTATCCGATAATGGAATCGAAACAGAGAGCCTTGATAAAAAGGCTGTAAAAGAATTATTATCAGATGCTGATAAAACCACTACTGAAGTATTGGAATGCCGTCAGCAGCTTGCAAAATCGTCAGTAAGTAAATACACAGCTATGGCCAACATGGTATGTGAGGATGGACGTGCCAGAGGTTGCTTTCAGTTTTACGGAGCGAATCGTTCCGGGCGTTGGGCAGGGCGTGGAATACAGCTACAGAACCTTCCTCAAAATCATATGTCAGACCTTGCAGAGGCTCGTTCTCTTGTAAAGGATGGCAACTTTGATGCACTTGATATTTTGTATGACAATGTTCCGGGAGTTCTCTCTGAACTCATAAGAACAGCCTTTGTACCGAAAGACGGATACAAATATGTAGTTGCTGACTTCTCTGCTATTGAAGCTAGAGTGCTTTCATTCCTTGCAAACGAACAATGGCGCATTGATGTATTTCGTGAAGGAAAAGACATCTACTGTGCATCAGCCAGTCAGATGTTTAAAGTTCCAGTTGAAAAGCACGGACAGAATGCCCACTTAAGACAAAAAGGAAAAATTGCAGAATTAGCACTTGGCTATGGTGGTTCAGTTGGAGCCCTTCGTGCTATGGGTGCTATTGAGATGGGTCTTGAGGAAGAAGAATTACAGCCGCTTGTGGATGCATGGAGAAATGCCAACAGCAACATTACTTCTTTCTGGTGGCAGATTGATTCAGCCGTAAAGCAGGCAGTCATTCAAAAGAAATCCTGCGAGGTTGGATTCCTTAAAATATATTATCAAAGTGGTATGTTATTTATCGACCTTCCATCCGGCAGAAGACTCTGCTATGTAAAACCTAAAATGGGAACTAATCAGTTTGGTTCAGAATCTGTAACCTATGAAGGTATTAACACGGGAAAGTGGACTAGAATTGAAAGCTACGGTCCAAAGTTTGTCGAGAATATAGTCCAGGCAATTAGCCGCGACATACTTGCTTTTGCAATGAGAACTCTCTCCCACTGCTTTATTGTAGGACACGTACATGATGAATTAATCATTGAGTGCAGCAAAGATGTTTCACTTGATGCAATATGTGAACAGATGGGAAGAACCCCACCTTGGATCAGTGGCTTGCTACTTCGAGCCGATGGTTATGAATGTGATTTTTATAAAAAAGATTAAAAATATGGCATCGTAGGAATGCGCTCTTTCCCACGGTGCCATATCTGTTTTTATTTTACTTGAACATTTCTACGATAGCATTAAGCAATGCATATGCCTCTTCCTTGTAGATAGTGTTTCTACAACCTACCCCTTTAACAATAGTGTATTCACAACCTACCCCCATATCAAAAGTGTAGCCACAACCCTACCATTTTCAGCCTTTCGATAGGTTTCCACCGACAAGAAAATGAAAGACCAAAAGCAGCACTCAAAAATACTACCTTTGGTCTTAAAACCCTTTATTTTAAGGCATTTCTGCCCCTTTCCTATTTTACCTTTGACATCAACACGACTGTCTCAACGTGGGTTGCGAAAACACTATGAATGTCAAACCACCCATTTTTAGGAGTTCGCTCGTAACGGGGAACATATCCACGGCAATTTTTACATTTTCGCCGTAGTCGGAAACTTATCAATGGCTTTTTTGACCATTTCGGCGTATGTGGAAACATATCAAAGCCAATTTAATGATATGTGCGTACACGGGAACATATCGACTTCTATATTTCAGCCATTACTCAGGCAAAAGCCTATACTTCTTGAAAAGGCCGTCAAAAAAATCTATTACAACTTTTTTTGCTTCTTCATCCGACTGTCCCTCTTTTACATAAAGCTCTTTTCCACCAAATCTGTACACATCATATCCATTTAAACTCATTTCTCTATGTGCCTTCACCATACTAGCATATTTATCTACATTAGCGCATTTATAATGCCTGCACCATATGAATCTCACTCTCTACGATACAGACTGGGCATTCATAAATTTCTGTTTCTCCATATTTTTTAGTATATGCTTTCATGAGAGCCTGACGTCTGTTTACAGACAAACTCTCCGGGAAGCAATCTCTGCTCACTGCTACAACTCCAATTTTTAATTCCGGCATATTATTCATTTTTTTACCTGACCTTTCTCACATCTTATTCTTTATTTCAGATTGTTATATTTTCGCCTTTCAGTCCACAAACTGCCCCCTCAATCCCTGCTTCGGGATGAGCAATCAGCCATTTGTTTTTTGCAGTCATCCATTTGTCTTTTCCTTTTTTACTTAAAAGAAAATCAATTTCTCTATTTGTCCCTTCCGGCAAAATCACCACACAACGGAAACCGCCCTCGACAGCAGTACAGGGTGCGTAATGAAGAGTTGTTGCATATATCTCGACAACAGTACCTGCCGGGACAAAGAAAGCCTCTGTCAGTGACGTATCATAAGTGCCATTGACTGCAATGTCCTGCCGGGCACCAAGTAATAGGATCATGTCTGTCACCGCAATATTAATCTCCGAACTGCAATGATATTCCATCGCATTGAGTTTGTCATTATTTCCATTGCAATATCCAACCTGAATCGGTAATCCACCAAAGACACTATTTCGGAAAGCTTTTGCCTCTTCAAGCGATTCAAGTGCTTGCACAGACGGTACATATATTACATCTTTCGGCAGAGGCGTATGCTCCATTTCTTTCAGGATTTCGGAAATATCAAATCCCTCCAGAACGTTTCCATACTTTCTAAAGGAAATACCAGTAACTTCTTGAATGTTCAAGACTTTTCCTCCTATACAATTTTCTTGTTTCATTTATTTAAGAACTTGATAATCCTTTATTCCAATTATCGAAATAAAGTGAGTGCGCGAGTTGGTTTGAAACCAACTCGCCCATTATCATAGTAAGATTTCTTAAACTCAAATAATATACTCTTTAAATGCTTCATCAATTGCAGCATCATCATCTGTGCCTGCAATCAGTTCCAACGGCAAATTCAGATCCAAACTGAAAATACCCATTATAGATTTTGCATTTACATAGTACTTTCCACTCACCAGATCCATATCACAATCAAATTTTGAGCAGAGCTTATTAAATGCGTCAATATCTTTCATATTACTAATTTTTATCTTTCTTCGTGTCATTCTTATATCCTCCAATTCAAAATTATTCTACTTCCGCTTTCTCATCAGCCTGATAGTCAAAGAAGTCAAAGTCTGCTGTATGCTGATGCATCATACGATCTCCGCAGGTTATTCCAACAAAGGAACCTGTAAATTCCCCAAATTCTGAATATTCATCAGAAAATTTGCTAGTATCAAAACATGGTCCTATGGTTTTGTAATTTTCTCCATCAACAGACCATTTAAACTGCGATTTTCTTCCGTTTATTTCAAGCTGCATCCAGATATCCTGACCGTCTTCAACATAATTTCTTGCTTCCGGAAATTCTTTCTTTTCACCATTCTCTACCTGCAGTACAGAAACTGCACTGTGATCCAATGTATCACTGAAATACTTATATAGATAAATAAAATTCATATTGTCGTAATAAAGAATTAACCCTGCTGTATGTTGATAGCTAAGTGGTGTAAAGTCCAGTTTTGTTGTTACAACAGCTCTGACACTGGTAAGTTTTCTTGCTAGAATACTTGTTTTATTTAAAGAGCATCCAGACTCTTGTCCTCTAAGTCTCGCCCAGCCCGGTCTGGCTTTCAGATCCACAAATGTCATCGGATCAATTCGTGGGGCATAATATCCAATGCCAAGAACATCCGAATCAAAGTCATCATGAGCCGGGAGCATTGACATCGAAACTTCTGGGAGCTTACTTTCTTCTATAAATTCCTGTGCCAGATTCCCACCATTTTCCATGCGAAGCCATCCGTCCTCCGTCCATTTCATTCGCTGAATCGCAGTCTCTCGTCCCAGAGTACAGCGAAGCTCTGGCACAAAAGGTCTTGATGTCAGATGTACCATCCATGTCTCGCCATTGGGAAGATCTACATAGCTTGCATGCCCAGATTTCTGAAGCTTACTGTCTGGATTGTAATAACGTGGTTTCAAATGATCCCAGTCAGCACGTTCATTATAATCTCCAGGAGATGATGTTAGAATCGGATTGCAGGGATCTGCTTCATAAGGTCCCCAAACATTTTTGGAACGTCCCATTGTAACGCTGTGATAATATCCCGTTCCGCCTTCTGCACACATAATATAGTAATACTCACCATGTTTGGTAAGATGAGGTGCCTCAATGCACCCTCTGTCAGTCCCGCCTCTCCAAAAAGGTTTTGGCATTCCAATGATTTTTTTACTTTGCGGATCATATTCCACAATATTGATAGGTCCCGGTTTTTCATACTCTGTTCTTGTCTCCCAGTCCAAAGCAACAATATATTTACGCCCATCATCATCATGAAACATAGATGCATCAAACCCCGTTGAATGAAGATAAATTGGCTCGCTCCATGGACCTTTCAGATCTTTTGCAGTAATCAGAAAGTTATCCACATCAAAATATCTGGCATTCATGGAATTCATAACTCCATAAACTACATAAAACAGGTCGTCCTCTTCACAATATGTAAGGCAGGGAGCCCAAATACCTTTCGCACTAGGAAGCTTTTTCAAATCAGGGTCATTTTCATTTTGAAGTGCATGAGAATATAATTCCCAGTTTTTCATATCCTTCGAATGGTAAATCGGAATTCCTGGAAACCATTCAAAAGAAGATACAGCAATATAAAAATCATCGCCTTTACGGCAAATAGATGGATCTGGGTTAAATCCTGGAAGAATCGGATTTTGAATCATAATAAAACCTCCTTATGCATGATTACTCTCACTAGATGCTCTGTCATGCAGATCTTTAATGATTCCATCAAATTCCTTATCCAGATGATAGAATCTTAAAATAATGAAGCATGCAGCAAATACTACAATTGGAATCCATGTAAAACACAAGCGAATAGAAAATAGTGCCGAAGATGTCTGTACTGCTGCTTCACCAACGTATCCGCCGAGCTGAATAATAATTCCCAGAAGAGCAGAACCAACACCATTTCCAATTTTATATCCAAAACTACATGCACTGTTTACCAGTCCTTCCGTACGATGACCAGTTTTCCATTCACCGTAGTCAATCGTATCGGAAACCATTGCCCACATAGTTGCTCCACCACAGGCATTTCCTATTCCTCGAATAATACTTGAAATAACAATAACGGGCATCGTGTTTCCACCAAATTCAAGGATAAGCATTCCTACAGTTGCCAGAATCAAACCAAGAGAGAAAACGTTCCTCTTTCCATATTTTTTTACAAGACCAGCGATAAAAAACATAGCAGCTATCTGTATTGCATTATAGATTCCATTAATTGTACTGACAAGGTTTTTGTCCCCAAGAATATCTTTTGCGTAATATACCGTTGTACCGCCATTGATGGCATAATACAGGAAGAAAAGAGCCAGTACACAAGTCATCATAATCCAATATTTGTTTGCAAATAGTGACTTAATACCTTCTTTAAATGAAATTTTTTCAGCCTCGCCATTTATTTCAGCTACGGCATGTACCCTTTCTTTTGTTCCAATAAAAGTAAGCAGGAAAGCAACCACCGCAAGCACACCAAGAACACAAAATGTTTTTGTCCAGGCTGCCGCATTATCTCCAAAAAATTCAACAAGTGGAAGCGTAACCATATTGATTGTAAGTGTTCCTGCTGTTGCCAATAGATTTCTGAAAATACTAAGAACTGATCTTTCATACGGATTCTGGGTTATAAGTGCATTCAATGAAGAATACGGAACATTAATGGCTGTGTATACAACCGTAGAAACCAAGTTATAAGTAATAAATACATAAACCAACTTGGCTGTCGCACCCAAAGATGTAGGAACAGAAAACAGCAGTACACCTGCAAGAGCAAACGGCACACAGATTCGCAAAATCCATACTCTTGCTTTTCCATGTTTAGACTTAGTACGATCGACAATCATTCCCATAATAATATCACTGATTCCGTCAAATACTCGTGATACCAACATAATAGTACCAACTGCTGCAGCGTTTACTCCTGCATAATCCGTATAATAGAAAAGCAAAAATGCAGACATTGCAGTATAAATAATATTGCATCCAAAATCTCCACATCCATAACAAAAGCGTTCAAAAAGTAACGCAGGGGTTAGTTTCCTTTTTTCGTTCATTATTATCCTCCTATTCTTTAGAACCATAAAATATTTTCAAAAAATCAGTTGCTTATCTTGTGCGCTCAAGATTGATTTTATATTTATATAATAAAGAAGTTGCCTTTTATTTCCAAGATGTGATAGTATCTAATTAATAGGTCAATATTCTCTTTTTTTGCAAAAGGAAGGAATGGATAATGGAGAAAGTACTTACACCAACAAATTATGAATTGATACCATTAAACGATAAAACAAATGTAAGATTTTATACTTCTGTTGATCCAGGCAGTTATGTTGCCCCTCATTGGCACGATGCCATTGAAATTATCTATATGCAGAAGGGTGAACTGAAAATAGTCATTGAAAACAACCAATATGAACTAATAAATAATCAGTGTCTCATAATCAGCCCAGATCGTATACATTCCACATTATGTACAAAACCCAATCAGGCAATTGTATTTCAGATACCGAAAAGTTTTTTTGAAAAATTTGTTCCTAATGCCAAATCAATGGAGTTTAATCTAAAAGACCCTGCGGACACACTAGTCCAGCAGGGTAAAGTTGATATATTTAAAGATACTCTTTCAAAAATGCAGTTTTTAGTAGATTATGAATCAGATGGTGCTGTACTTCGTTTTAACAGTCTCCTTTTCGAAGTCCTTTTTCAATTGTATCATAATTTCAGTACGCCGGTAATTCCTTCTGATCTGACGAGGCAAAGCAAAAATCTCGAAAAACTGGAACCTATTCTAAACTATATATCTGAAAATTATAATAAACCAATATCTTTGGAAGAAATTTCGAATATAGCAATGTTTGAACCTAAATATTTCTGCAGATTTTTCAAAAAATGTATGGGAACCACTTTCCTTGAATACCAAAATGAAATCAGACTTTCAAAAATTTACAGTGACATTATATCAACAAATGACAAAATATCCGATATTTTAGAACGACATGGTTTTACAAATTATAAACTTTTCAGACACCTATTTCGCTCACATTTCGATGCAACACCTTCTGAAATACGAAAAGACAAAAACATTCTTCCTGAATGATTTATTCACTTTGTACACCTTTTTTAAGTCATGAATTGTAACCGGATGACATCCCGGAATCTGTGTCTGTGTAAAAGTAATTCCACAAAAACTAGTTTCTTTGTAATATCGGAAGAATCTGTTTATCCTTTTTTCTCCGCCCACCTCAGTTGCGTCGTTTAGTCTTTTTCTTCTGCAACATTCACTTCAAGATACAGTTTTTGCAAATCCAATAAGCTAAAACAAAGCTGCTATTATATATGGTTCATATAAATAGCAGTTTTCTTTAATTATTGTAACGAATTCAAGCATAGCACAAAAATATCTTATTGAACAACATCCCCCTACATTTTCCCTATTATCATAATCACATATCTCTTTTTTCTCAATTCAAACTCAATTTCTGCTCAATGCCTTCCCTTTCTGATTTTTGTATGCTTATCCCACAGCAGGCCAGTACTACACAGGTACGAACTGCTGAGGAAATCAATACAAAAACAGGAGGGATTTTTTATGAGAGAAATCAGAAACACAAAAATCATTGCCGTGGATCATGGCTACGGCAACATGAAAACTGCCAACACGGTCACCCCTACCGGAATCACCGCTTACGAAACAGAGCCAATCTTTACGGGAAACATTCTTCAATACAACGGAACCTATTACCGGATCGGCGAAGGGCACAAAGAATTTATCCCGGATAAGGCTATGGATGAAGATTATTATCTCCTGACACTGATGGCAGTGGCACGGGAATTAAATGTCTTTTCCATCCATGAAGCAGATGTCCATCTGGCTGCCGGGCTTCCCCTGACATGGATCCGGAACCAGCGTGAGGCATTCCGCTCCTATCTGCTCCAAAACTCGGAAGTCCGCTTCTCATTTAACAGCAAAGACTATCACATCCGCTTTGTGGGATGCAGTCTTTACCCACAGGGATATCCGGCTGTTGTGAACCATCTGGGAGATTTTAAGGGAACCCATCTCCTTGCAGATATCGGGAACGGAACCATGAATATCCTATATATCAACAACAAAAAAGCTCAGGAGAGCCGCTGCTGGACAGAAAAATTCGGGGTAAACCAGTGCATGATTGCCGCAAAGAATGCCATTCTGGACAGGTTTGGAGTAAAAATCGAGGAATCTACCGTAGAACAGATTCTTCGGTTCGGAACAGCTGATATTGCCGCACCGTATCTGGACTGCATTACAGCAGTTGCCAGACAGTATGTAGCTGATATTTTCGTCACACTCCGCAAATATGAATACAACCCTGACCTGATGCGGCTGTACGTGGTAGGCGGTGGCGGCTGCCTGATCCAGAATTTTGGAACGTATGACAAAGCCCGTGTCACAATCCTTGATGATATCTGTGCTACAGCGAAAGGTTACGAATATCTGGCACAGATGAACCTGAAAAGGAGGGAGTAGCCGATGAGAAACAATATCCGAAGCACAAACCTCCGCTTTAATCTGGAGAAAGATCTGCAAAGGAAAGCCTGGGAATATCTGCAGACCATGGATAAGCAGGAATTCAAATCCTACAGCCATGTAATTGCCCTCGCCCTGGTCGATTATTTTGACCGTTATTACCGCACACAGGAAGACCCTTATCTGGAAACAAGGAAACGGGAAGAACATTTTGTAAACCAGATCGTAGAGGCAGTGGAAAGGAGCCTGGAACATGCACTTCCCCTCTTCCTCTCCGGGCTGACAGCAGGACTGACACAAAGGGAGCCCCAAAGCAGGGCATGACCAATCTTTCTAAGAAATATGACCAGATGAACAAAAATCTGGACATACTGGATTCTCAGGATGTTTCCCTCAAAGCCCAGCTCAAAAAAGATGCAGCGGCTTTCCGTGAAGAATCATTTGTTCCGGAACCAGGGCAATATCTTGAATTATTGGACACCCGAATCCGGATCCGTCCAGATTTCCAGGATAAGCTAATTGCCCAACTCAAAGCAACTTTTGGTAAATATTATGACTATCACCGCCGTGACATTGCAGCCGAAGAGGTAGATTATCTTAATGTGGAAGATCCTGATGTTTTCTCCCATCGGATAT
This sequence comes from uncultured Lachnospiraceae bacterium, assembly GCA_910577115.1. Lineage (GTDB taxonomy): Bacteria > Bacillota > Clostridia > Lachnospirales > Lachnospiraceae > COE1. The sequence goes on along the minus strand of CAJTMC010000046.1, from coordinate 4,017 downwards.
GGGAACTTGAATATCATCGAAAACAGGAAATGCGAAGAAGCCGGCCTGGCAGGTCCAAGAAAAAATCACATGATATGGAATTGTAATTTAGTGTCTCTTTACCCCCTTATAAACTCAAAGAACTGAACAAATGGGATTTTTCGTCCTACTTGTTCAGCTCTTTGTTTACCTGTAAATCAATTCTTTCAACACAATCTCTTCCGCAGCATTTCGGATATTATTTACAGCTCCAATCCACGCCATCTGGTCACGAGCTTTCAGTTCTTCCGTAATTCCCTGCTTCTTCATCATCTGAAGCACCAGAATATCCATCCTCTCCTGTGCCTCATCATCCACAGCATTCAGATGTTCCGTCAGTTTGTCTTCCAGCATACACAATGAATAAATTGCCGGACGATGTTCTTTCAGATACTGCCTTCGCATCCTTCCGTACTTCCCATAATGCGGTTCTTCATCTTTACTGACAAGATTCGGATAGTAAATTCCATCTGCTCCCAGTGTGTAGGTTCCACCCATTTTTTCAAATGTGCTTTTCATGTGTTATTCCTCCTTGAAATCAGCAATGTCTTAGATCATCGCAAAATATTTCAGGGCAGCCTTGATAGCATCTTCTTTCTCTTTCGGACATTGTGGAACTCTTGCATTTTCTGATTTTGGAAGGTTATAGTTTTCTCCCACTTCAATTCCACATTTGCGTTTTATCTGAGAAATATATAAACTTGAAACCTTCAAGCCAAATTCTTTCAGCACATAATCTTTGATTTCCTGATAGGTGGCTTTCAACTCGACACTGGTTGCATCCAGTTCATCCAAGTCCAGGTCAATCTCTATCGTGTCATCCGGTTTTTGTTGGGACAAAAGAACAACCGTCTCAACGTGGTATTGATGACAAAACATATCCAACATTTTAATCATCCTCATCTAAGACCTCTGCTGCCTCGCTCGGATTCTTCATCAATTTCAATAAATATTCTTCAAACTTCGGTCGGCAAATAATCCATCTGTTTCCATTGAATAAGGCAAACCCACCTTCATTCAGTTCTGCCATTCTTCTCATTTTCTTAATACCGATGTTGAAGTAAACTCCTGCCTCTTTAAGGGAAAGCATATATTTCTCCTGGATAGACAGTTCATAAATTCCTGTTGATTTCTGCATATGCGTCACGCTCCTTTGGTTTATTGCCCATAAAGGCTCGTGACATATATCACTCAGCAGTTCTCGGAAATCAAGTAGTTTCTCGTACTACTCATTTCCTACATTATAACGATAGTATTTAGGGGGTTCTACCATTTAACGATAGGAATTTGCTATCGTTTTAAGGGTTACTACCCGGCTACAAAGCACTTCTACAGATACTATTTTCTCTTCCGTCATTCGTAGTCCGACCGTAGTGCCGTAGCACAGTAAAGGTCATACAATGCCGATATATGCCCCACACTCCCCCATAGTGCATTATACATAACAGTAGTCCTTACTCGTGCCGTGGCACACGAAAAGTATTTTAATCATGTTGTTTCTCCTTCCTAAAATGCCTCGATTTGCCGTGTTTTGGCGCGATTTGCGAGGTTTGCTTTTTTCGTGGAGATTGTGAAAAATGTAACGAAAATGGCAAATCGGGGCAAAACGGGGCATATTGATTCCGTCAATCGTAGTAAAAACGTAGTAGGAATTGGGGATTTTACTACTGTGGGGTTTTAACACGAGCCTGTGTTATAAAACAATGTATCAGTGGCTTTGATATTGTAATAATGTTTTTAAATGTCATACCTTGTTCTAATTCTTCACTCCACCGCCCAATCCCTATCTAAAAAGTTTGGAATTTCGTCCATTTGTATAGGTTGGTATTTCATTCCAAAAAAGTTATCCGGTCCTAAAAAACCTAGATTTGGATAACCAGTATTTTCCTGAGCAAGTTGTATCAACTTTTCATTCGACTCTATATCCATCTGAATCGTTTTGGAAATAAAATAATTCTCTGCATATGCAAATACAATATAATTCAAAAACTGGAGAACTTTCTGTTTTGATGAACTATTTAGTTGGTGCCTTAATTTTCTATATAATTTATCTCTTTTATGACAAAATGCTAAAATGACGCTTTCTTCTTTCAAAGGCAAAATCACCAAATGCAAAAACTGCATTCTCACCGTGTCTGACATATCAAAAACATCATTGACTTCATTCCCCTCTAAATCTTTCGCCAAAGCAATGGCACTCTGAATTGCAATGGGAACTTTATAGGGTAACACAGACCAATATAATATCTGATATCCGCCCGCAATATTTTTATCAGCAATGTCCTTATGAAACTGTAGTTCTTCTGTATAATCTTTTACATCTAATTCTTTAATCTCTTCCAAATCCTCCAAATTAGTATAAGCATGAAATTCTTTTTGCAATTCACGATACAGTTCTTTTTCCTGTCCTCGTTTACTTAATTGCAATAGTATATTCTTTACTGCAATTTCCGCAAGCATTTTATCAGTGGGCATTGCTTTTAAATTCTGCTCGTTCTCATAATCTTGAAAAAACGTCCCATCACATTCATTGCATATAAAATGAAATGTACCTGAGTTATTAACCCCTTTTTCAATATCTATAACATCTATTCCCATCAACACTGACGCATGTAACACTTTTCCATTCTCGGCAATATTCTTAAGTGATAATTGCGGAACCGAATGTGAATTGCAAAAACTTGTTTGAGGCTTTCCACATAAAATACATTTATCCGGTTTTGCACTATTTCTTGCTTTTGAAAGCAAATTGTTCACTTTTTTACGAACACCGATCATATCAGTTCCTTCAGGTGTATCAATTAGCTTTGGCATAAAATATCCTTTCACATCTTTCACCATTTTTCGCAAATCTTCTTAAGTATTCATTATAAAGCGTTTAGCTGATATACACAATATGTCTCTTTAATAGTTCATCAAAAAAATGCCCTGCCGAAGCAGGGCGCAAAAACTCTCTTTATTCAGATTGCCCGGAACATCTTCTGTGAAACGGGCTTCTCCTCCTTGTTCTTTTCCAGTTCCTTTCTGGCGTTCTCCAAATCCTCCATCCGGCGCAGCTCGTCTGTGGCATCTTCCAGCCCAAGATGCGTGTAGGTATTTAGCGTCACCCCGATATCGCTATGCCCCATCAGGTATTGGAGCGTCTTGGGGTTCATGCCCGATTTTGCCATGTTGCTGCAGTAGGTATGGCGGCAGACATGGGGCGTGATGTTTGGCATCTGCACCCGGTAGATATCGTTGTACCGCTTGACCATGTGGTTGAAGCGGTGTTCCCAATGCATGGCTACTTCTGGGTAGCCGTTCTTGTCCGTGAAAAGGAATCCAGCATAACCGTCCACCACTCTCTCGTACTCCGGTTCTTCCCTGTCCTCGATGACCGCCCGGAAGCACTGCGCCACGTCCTCCGTCATGGGCAGCTTCCTTGTCCCCGCATTCGTCTTGGTGGATTCGATGACCAGCCGCATATCGGAAGTACGCTGTAGCTGGTGGTCGATATTGATGACCTTGTTTTCCAGATCGATATCCCGCAGCGTCAGTCCGCAGAATTCCGAAATGCGCATCCCCGTATGGAAAAGGATATAGACCACTTCATAATACTTGCAATAGACATTGTCGTCATGGATGAATTTTAAGAACTTCCGCATCTGGCCTTTTGTGATGGCTTCCCTCGTCACGCTGTCATTGACCACCACCCCGGCAAGCTCAAAGCCGAAGGGGTTCTTCACCAGCACGTCATCATCGACCGCCATCTGGAAAGCCGGGCGCAGGACGCCCCGCACCGTCTTGACGGTGCTGTAATGCCGCCCGTCCTGCTGGAGCTTGATCAGGAACAGCTTTGCGTCCGATGTCTTTACCTGCGATATCTTTTTGTCATTAAAGTTCTCGCCTCTGAGAAGGTTCTGCACAAATTTGTAATTCGTGAGCGTGTTCGGCTTGACAGCCGTTTTCGTTGCAAGGTAGCGTTCCACCAGCTCCCCTACCGTGATATTCTTCCCCAAA
>CAJTMC010000045.1 GCA_910577115.1 uncultured Lachnospiraceae bacterium | reverse complement strand
CAACAAAGCCTTCCGAACCTGATGAGGGCGAATCTGTTCCGCCCGGCAGTACACCGGATGATTCAACAAAGCCTTCTGAGCCTGATGAGACACAAAAGCCAGATCAGACAGAACGACCAAGCCAGTCAAGTCATAAGAAAAAGACAACACAATCTGATCAGGCAGATACAGTATCTGAAAGTCCGAACACCAGTGTTGCAGTTTATACGGCATTGGACCAAAGCACAAAAGTAACCCTTTTTAAGGATTGTTCCTTCGCAAATTTTGTGAAGACATGCTCAGCTGTTATTGCAAAGCCCACCAGTGAAAAAATGATTTTAGACTGCTCAGATACCCCCTGGTTCAGCTTAAGCAAGACGACATTGTCAGCCTTAAAGAACAGTCCTGATATGTCACTGACGATCATCTATTGTTATGAAGGTAAACAATACATTTTTACAATTCCGGCAGGATTTGATTTTGACCAGTTGCAAGATTTAGACGGATGGTATGGTTTTATGTACCTGAAGATGATATTTGATGGTTATGAGCTTGAATAAGGCATAAGAAAATACAAAAGGTTTCCGACACGTTTCATGTGGTCGGAAACCTTTTTCAGTCAATATGACCGTACGCCAGAAACAGTACTCCTGTATTAAAATCACCCTTTTTCAAACACGACATTAATTTGTTTTTTAACTAAAACTACTTTATATTTTAAATTCTTTTGTATTATTGTATAATTTTATAACAATCTTCTTTATGTTTTATGGAGGAACTATACATGAACAACAAATGTACATACTGTTCTACCTTTAATTTAGACTTTTCCGAAACAATCGCATACAATAATCCGCTCTTCCCGGCACTTATCAATTATGGCATGTTATCCACTTATCCGGATTACTCCGGCGTCACCCACTGGCATAAGGATTTGGAATTTATCCTGATAAAAAGGGGAAACATGACTTACAATGTAAACGGGGAGTTGATTCCCCTGACCGAGGGGAACGGTATCATGGTAAACAGCAGGCAATTACATTACGGTTTTTCAGCAGAGCATAAAGAATGCGAATTTATCTGCGTTTTATTTTCACCGGAGCTGTTGTGCGGGAACGAATGGTTTTATCAGAATTACATCGAGCCCGTTACGGAAAATTCGTTGTATCCTTACTTGTATCTTGGAGGGGAAGCATGGAAGAATGTTATTTTAGAAAAAATAGACGGACTTTATTCGGATTTTATTGGACGGACGGAACAAGAGTTCCCTTACTTTGCGGTGTTGGACGTGCTTTTGGCGGTTATGAACTTGTTGTATGAAAATTTAGACGGGAACGCTTATGATACAGCGAAGGAATCAAATGAACTGGCTTCTTTGCGAAATATGATTACCTATATTGAGGAACATTTTGCGCAGCGCATTCTGCTGAACGATTTGGCTTTGTCCGGAGCATGTTGTAAAAGCAGGTGCTCGTTTCTTTTTAAAAAATATCTGCGCGAAACTCCCGTGACTTATATTGCAAAGCTGCGGCTGCGCAAAAGCCTTGCCGCATTGTTGGATTCTGATAAAAGTATAGCGGATATTGCCTATGAATACGGGTTTTGCGGCGCGAGCTACTACTGCGAAACGTTTCAGAAATATTATGGTATCTCTCCGCTCAAATATCGGAAAACGCAGGCGTAATCTGCTTCCTTTTCCCCATTCGCTTGGCATAGCAAAACTGTCCCAATCAACAGGCTCTTTTTTCGCGTTCTTTTTTGGATAATTCAGCAAAACTTAATGAAATTGTGTATGCGTTTGTGGTAAGATAGTGACGTCAATAATTCCACAAATAGGAACTGCTAAGTTCCCAAAGTTCTCTAATAGAGTTAACATAGATATCATATTGTAAAGGAGATGATTGTAAATGAAAAATAGGAACATTTGTCATATTAAAAACAATTGGAGGGACAAAACATCATAACCCTCCACAAATTCAGGAGGAAGAAATGATAATAAATAAACTTGATTCTATTGAATTTAAACTTAATGAATGGCATGATTTTACTTGGTTAAAGAGATATGGCACTGCTTTTTGGGTTGTTGATGAAACTGGTTCTGGTTGTATTTGCATTGGCATGGAAAATGGAGATAAGAAATATTTCTGTAAAATTGCAGGCGTAAACACAATTGAGGCAGAAGTATCCCCCAAAGAATCTATTAAATTGTTAAAAGAATCTGTTAATTTATATTTTAATTTAAGACACCCCAATTTGGTGAAAATGATTGAGGATTATGACTACAATCAATTTTATGTTGTGGTTTTTGAGTGGACGGAGGGTGAATGTTTATTTGACCATTGGAATTTTGAAAAATATCAAAGAGACACCACTATTAAAAGTCCAAAAGAAAAATTCAAGCAATTGTCTGTTAGTAAAAAGCTAAGCACAATAGATGTGTTATTTTCTTTTTTACAAAACGTAAATGAAAAAGGTATGTTGCTGTTGATTTTTACGACGGAAGTATTATATACGATTTTTCAACAGATAAAACCACTATTTGTGACATTGATTTATTTCGAAAAGCTCCCGTTATTAATGATAGAGGAAGCGAATGGTTTGGGACTAAACGTTTAAAAGCACCCGAAGAATATATAAAAGGCAGTGTTATTGATGAGCAGACAAATATATTTACACTTGGAGCACTGATATTTGAGTTTTTTGGTTGCTTTTCTGACGAAGAAATGAAACAAAGATATTACAACAATCAATTTTCACCATGCTCATGTTCTAATTGGCAGTTAAATGAGGAAAGTTATCAAGTTGCAGTCAAGGCAGTAAGCCTTAACAAAAAAGAGAGATATATAACATTCGATGAGTTTTTTACAGAATGGAAAAGGGTAAGCAGTTCTACGATTGGCTTATATTAATCATTCTAAAAAATTTGTTGGGGGAGAAACAGCACTTAGAATAAACTAAGTGCTTTTCTTCTGCCCTGTTTACAATTTTAAGATAGAAAGGGAAAATAAAAAACATTGACAAATTTCCAAACATGTTTTATTATATAACAGTGATATATAACACTGTTATATAAGGAGAATAACAAATGCACAAAACGGAACAGACGACTTTAGATTGTATTCATACGGCAGCGATGCAGGAATTTCTTGAAAAAGGATTTCAGTCTGCTTCTCTGCGCAATATAGTAAAGATAGCAGGCGTTACAACAGGTGCGTTTTACGGATACTATGACAGCAAGGAGGCTTTATTTGAAGCATTGGTTTGCGAACAGTATGACTACTTTATGAACCGTTTTCGCAGCGCACAGCAGGAGTTTGCCGACTTACCGCCAAATGAACAGCCTGATCACCTTAGTACGACTTCCGGCTCGTGTATGCATGATATGCTTATTTATGCCTATGAACATTTAAACGAATTTAAATTGATTCTCTGCCATTCGGAAGGAACACGTTTTGCAAGACTCATTGACGAAATGGTCGAAATCGAAACGCAGGGAACACATGATTATATCGCAGTGCTGGAACAACTGGGCAGACCGTCCCCGCCGATTGACGCGCGGTTAGAGCATATTTTGATTACGGGAATGTTTAATGCGTTCTTTGAATTGATTATACACGAGATGCCGCTTGACCAAGCGCAGCGCTATTTGGATGAAATGCGGACATTCTACACCGCAGGCTGGATGAAAATTATGGGACAATAAGAAATTTCCATAAGGCAGCCCGCTCCATATTCATGTAAAATACACTGCCAATATCCAATTCATACAATAATGGAAAGCATATGCTTTCCATTATATTTGGCATATTGGTTAGTTGTTTCTAACTAAAGGAAATAAGAACTAACCAAAGGATACCTGAGGAAGACCATTCTTCCCTCATATCATAAAAAATTTTAAAAAAGGAGGTTGTCATCATGACACAAAAAACAGATACCCGTACAAAACTGCTGGCGGCTCCGCCGATAACCGATTTGATTATTTTGGTTTTATCGGCTGTGATGCTTACAGGGGAGTTTTATAATATTTCCCGACTGACAGCACAGGAAATATAATTTTAATCCATAGACGGAACAACGATTTCTTTGTCCCCGACTTTTTAACAGGAGGTTATTACTGTGAAAAATAAATTTTTCACAGGGCAAATTTGTGCTTGCGCCGCATACATCAAAAAGCTTCGCTTTTCGCTGTCAGGAATTTGCAGGCGCATTAAGAATGGAGGATTACAATGAAAAAACAATCAAACTTTTCAAGATTGATGGGCTACGCCAAAGGGCATCAGGTTTTAACCTATCTCTCATGGATATTGTCCGCATTGAGTGCACTGCTTGCACTTGTGCCCTTTTGGTACATATGGCGCATCATTCATGACATATTGGAGGTTTCCCCCGATTATGCACAGGCGCAGAACGTCACGCAGTACGGCTGGTCTGCCGTATGGTTTGCGATTCTATCCATCGTCGTTTATATCGCCGCTTTGATGTGCTCGCACATCAGCGCCTTTCGGGTTGCCTCCAATATCCGCAAAGAGCTGATGCGGCATATTACGGCTCTGCCGCTTGGCGTAACGGAAAAATACGGAAGCGGCAAGCTGCGCAGAATCGTAAATACTTCAAGCACCGCAACAGAAACATATCTTGCCCACCGGCTGCCCGATAAAGCAGGCGCGATTGCCACACCGGTCGGACTGCTCGTTTTGCTGCTTGCGTTTGACTGGCGGTTAGGACTTTTAAGCCTTGTTCCTGTCGTGCTTGGTTTTGCGATTATGATGAAAATGACAGGAAAAAACATGGAGCAGAAAATGAAGGAATACCAAAACGCGCTTGCGGATATGTCCAATGAAGCCGTTGAATACGTGCGCGGTATCCCTGTGGTCAAAACATTTGGTCAGACAATCTTTTCGTTTAAACGCTTTAAAGGGACGATTGACAATTACGAAAAATGGGTGATCGCCTACACAAAGGCATTACGGCTTCCGATGATGTTTTATACGACCGCAGTCAACGGTGTGTTCGCGTTTCTGATTGCCGGAGGAATCCTTCTGACAAGAAATGGCGTGACAATGCAGCTTCTGCTTAATCTCATATTTTATATTGTGATTACACCGATAATCGGCACGACACTGACGAAAATTATGTTTATGAGCGAGGATACAATGATTGTAAACGACGCCATCAGCAGGATTGACGAAGTGCTCCATGAAAAACCGCTTTCGGAAAGCACTGTCAACAATGTACCGTCCAATCATTCCATTACATTGGAGCATGTCAGCTATAGCTATGACGTTTCGGAGCACGTTCCTGCCAAAAATGCACTCAATGATGTGTCCCTGTCCATTCCGTCCGGACAGGTGATTGCGCTTGTAGGCGCATCAGGCGGCGGCAAGACGACGCTTGCAAATATCGTAACGCGCTTTTTTGATCCGCAAAAAGGACGTATCCGAATCGGCAAAACCGATATCCGCGATATTCCGAAAGAAACGCTGATGAATCATGTGTCGTTCGTATTCCAAAACAGCCGGTTAATCAAAGCATCCATACTGGAAAATGTGCGCATGGGAAAGCCTGCGGCATCACGCGAGGAAATCATTCTTGCGCTGGAGGCGGCGCAGTGCATGGATATTGTTAAAAAATTGCCAAACGGCATTGATACGGTTGTCGGTACGGACGGCGTGTATTTATCCGGCGGCGAGCAGCAGCGTGTTGCGATTGCACGTGCCATTTTGAAAAATGCCCCCATCCTGATTCTTGACGAGGCGACGGCATTTGCCGATCCGGATAACGAGGTGCGTGTCCAGCAGGCGTTGTCTGCTCTCTCTCAAGGGAAAACGGTGATTATGATTGCGCACAGGCTTTCGTCTATCACAAATGCAGACTGTATTTATGTGCTGCGGGACGGTGAAATTGCGGAAAGCGGAACGCACCATGAATTAATCCATAAAAACGGCATTTTCGCCCGCATGTGGAACAATTATTCCGAAGCGGCGGAATGGAAAATACAGAATTTTGAACATTCAGAAAGCGAGGTTAAAGCATGATTCGTAAATTAGAAAGACGGTTTGCACTCTCAAGACAGGGGGCGGTCGATTTAATCAAAGGATGCCTTGCCTGTGTTGCACAGGACATATCCTTTATGCTGCCGGTCGGACTTTTGTATTACTTTGTCATTGATACAATGAACGGCGGCGTGGACGTAAATCGGGCTGTTTTTTATGCAGTCGGCGCATTGGTCTGCCTTGCCCTGATTTTTATCGTTACGCGGTTTCAATACAATGCAACGTATTTGGCAACTTATGTGGAAAGCGGCGTAAGGCGTATTTCCTTAGCCGAACAGCTCCGCAAAATCCCGCTGTCCTTTTTCGGAAAAAAGGATCTTGCCGATTTGACAAATTCCATTATGGGCGACTGCGCGACATTGGAAAACGCATTTTCCCATTTTGTACCTGCTTTGGCGGGCTCTCTGATTTCAACAACGTTGATTGGAATCGGGCTTTATACTTACGATTGGCGCATGGCGCTTGCGGCAACCTGGGTGTTGCCGATTGCATTTGCAATCACGCTTTTCTCGGCACGTATTCAGGAATACTTTAACAGAAAATCCGTAGCTGCAAATGTTGCGCTGGAAAAGGGCGTGCAGGAATGCATTGAAAGCTTGCAGGACTTAAAGGCAAATAATGCGGAAGAACGTTATCTGGAGGGACTCGGTCAAAAGATAGACGACGCGGAACGGCGGCATATTGTTACGGAGCTTGGAACGGCGTTATTTGTTGTTTCCTCGACACTGATTTTAAAGTTTGGAATCGCTACGGTTGCACTTACAGGCTCTACGCTGCTCATTCGCGGGGAAATTGATATTCCGCTGTTTTTCCTGTTCCTGCTTGTCGCTTCCAGACTGTATGCACCGCTTGAGGGCGCACTGCAAAACCTTGCGGCGGTTATCTCCACCAAGACAAACATCAACCGCATGAATGAAATTCTTGACTCCCCCGTCCAAACGGGCAGCGATATGCTGACCAATCAGGGATATGACATTGTGTTCGACCATGTAGGATTTGCCTACAATACGGGAGAAACCGTTTTGCGGGATGTATCTTTTACTGCAAAACAGGGGGAAGTTACGGCTTTGGTCGGTCCATCGGGCGGCGGCAAAACGACTGTTTCACGCCTTGCGGCGCGATTTTGGGACTGCAACAAGGGAACCATTACGGTCGGCGGCATGGATATTGCGAAATTGGAACCGGAGGCGCTGCTTTCCCTGTACTCGATTGTGTTTCAGGATGTGACGTTATTTAATAATACGATTATGGAAAATATTCGAATCGGTAAGAAAGACGCCACCGACGAGGAAGTGATTGCGGCGGCAAAGCTGGCAAATTGCGAGGAGTTTGCCAGGAAGCTTCCAAACGGTTATCACAGCATGATTGGAGAAAACGGCTGCGAGCTGTCCGGCGGGGAACGGCAGCGGATTTCTATCGCCCGCGCGTTTTTGAAAAACGCTCCTATTATTTTGCTGGACGAAGCAACGGCGAGCCTTGATGTGGAAAACGAAACGCTGATTCAGGCGGCTTTGTCGAGGCTGATGAAAGACAAGACGGTGCTTGTTATCGCTCACCGTATGCGTACTGTGAGCGGCGCGGATAAAGTTGTCGTGCTTTCTGACGGCGCCGTTGCGGAGCAAGGCAAGCCTGCCGAGCTGATGAATACGGGAAGCATTTATCCGCATATGGTAAAGTTGCAAAAGATGAGTCAGGATTGGGGAATTTAGTGGTTTCATACGGAGGGAACGGCAGAGTACAGCCTGCCGTTCCCTTATCTTTTTTACAATCGGTTTTTCTTAAATGCTTCATTATTATCCCGACGACCCGAAAGTTGTCATTCCAAGTATACTATATATAATTCACTATTTTCTATTTCCTACATGAAACTAATTATCAGTTCCTTTGCTTCATTCCATAAGTCTTCCGGGCATTCTTCTTTGAACTGAGCGTTTCCGGCACCAACGTCTAACATTTTTGCCTGATCACACAGTATCACGCCTGTTGTTTGGGTTCGTTCGTCCAATTCTATATGAAATGGATGTTTTTTATTGGTGTTCGTTATTGGACAAACAAATGCCAATGAACTATGATGATTCAAAATATTATTGCTCAAGACAAGTGCTGGTCTTCTTCCGCTTTGTTCATGCCCCTTTTGAGGGTTAAAATCCATAACAATTATGTCACCTTGTTTATAAGTTACCAAATCTCATTCCCCTTCGGATCACCTGCATCAACCTCTTGCGTACTTTCGACATAAATTTCTTCAATTGGTCTTTTGTAGAATGCCTCCAGCCTTTCTGTTAAATTTAGATATTTCGGCTTGTTGATTTTCTCAACAGTCATCTTTCCGTTGTAAACATTTATTCCTACAGTATCATTCTCTTGTAAATTCATCTGTGCTAATATTTCTTTGGATAATCTAATACCCTGACTGTTTCCCCACCTCCTTATGTTTGTTTGTACTGTATAACCATTCTCCTTTTGTATTGTCATTTGTTCCATTGTATTCTCCTTTCACATATATACGATGGATATACTTTTAAAATTAGTATATACAAAGTATATCCGTTTGTCAATACAAATATCCTAGCACTTTCTAAAATTGTAATGTCAAGTGCAGTGAAACGCAATCCCCCTCATTCCTCCTTCCCGAAAGTTTCCTGTTTTTCTTCAAAGTACGCTTCGTTTCCATAGCGATTTCAAAAAGGACACACTTTTCACTTATATATCACGCCATAATATTTCTGTCGGATATAATGATTTAAAGTTTTCTTTTCGCAAGAGTTTTTTTATGCTACAATCTTAATAACATTATGACACTGACACAGCAAGAATACGCATTTAAAAGAACATCAGAAATGTACACTGTAGTATTACATTGTAGTATTTGCTTCACATGGAGGCAGCGACTTGCAGGCAATTTTATACAAATGCAAAATCAATCGGATCAGCGCCCGCGTTGCAGTGGTAATCAGCAATAGCAAAGACACAATGACGCTGCAAAGAGCCGTCATGGACGATTGGCGCAGAAGTACAAATTTCCGGCAAAAGTCCTGTCAGATATTGTGAACAGTAAAACTGTAATTTTAATCAATAAAGAACGGAGGGAACATTATGGAACAGCAAAAAATCGGCATGTCGCCATTTCTGCTCGGTGCGATTACGGACGCTTTGGGGCGGCTGCCGTCGACGCCGTATGACCTTACGAAGGTGAAGAAGTTGATTCGTTTTTACCCTGTCAGTTTTTGGGCAGATGAAATTCCGGATATGGTGACGGAGGCGGAAGGCGATTTCTCCTGTATCGGGAAAATGCCAAAGCTTCATACGCTCAATTTTTCAAACGATGCGGGAACGACCTTTATTATTAATGATTTTTCGTTCCTTGCAGAATGCCAAAAAGTGCGGACATTGTATATGGGATATACCAACTTTTCCGACTGTGCGCTGCTTTTGGGCATGTCCGGTCTGCGAAAGGTTTCCCTGCCCGAGCGGAAACAGCTGGTTCACATGGAGGCGCTCGATACGCTTATGGAACGCGGTGTGCAGGTGTTGTTAAAGGAAACAGCGCCGGACGCATGTGTGCTTGATGTCAAGACAGACACGGAAAGTTTGTTAAAAATAACACAAGCATTGTATACGGCGGTGAAATCCATTCTCACAGATTTATACAAAAATCAGGAGCATTATTACTATATCACGCTTGTATCCGACGGCGGCGCGGGCACGCCCTGTATTTCCGCATGGTCGTATGAAGCGCTTGCGCGCAGCGGGGACAGCGACGAGGACAGGGAACCGGTTAAGTGGTCTTACGCAAACTCTCCTTACTGCTGCTACCGACAGGAGGTTTTTGCCGGGGTGGAACGGCTGCTGCAGGAAAGACCTAATATTTGGGAACTGGAAGATGCGCAATTTGATCTTGAATATGAAAAAAGATACGCTGCGATGGAGGAAGCGATGCGGCGGCTTGATAAAGAGGGAATGTTTGCGATAAATCAGGCGCGTGGGGAAGTGGTTGTGTTGGTTGAGGTCATGCCGCCGGACGAGGAGAATACCGAGCGGGCTTTCCGAATGAACCGCAGCAGCTCCAAAATTTTTCAGGAATGGCTGGAGGAGGCGGCGGAATAAAGATTCATGCATGAAACAAATCTGTCTATATCCACCATTCGGGAGTGAGTTCTCCGAGTGTAACAATTTTTTCCGATTCATAGTCAAGCATAATTTCAATCTGTTTATAACGGTCAGGCATAAGCTGCACCATGAGTTCGCGGCAGGCGCCGCAAGGCGCGCCTGTTTTTCCGTTTGGCATAATCGCAAGAACTTTTGCAATCGCGTGCTCTCCGTTTGTTATCATGTTGAAAATGGCGTTTCGCTCTGCGCAGATTCCTAATGTGGAACAGGTATCAATACAGACGCCCGTATAGATTTTTCCGCTCATTGACTGCACTGCCGCAGCAACACCGCCTGCCTCGACATATTCTGACAGCCTTCTGTCGTTTTGCACAGCTTTTGCCATTTGATACAATTTATCCCACTGGTGATTCATGTGTGTTTCCTCCAAAATTGAAGTTTCCGTTGCATAGTAATATCATGTTTCCATTCTGTGTCCGGCACAAACGATATACGTTTTACAGAATATACCGAAATCCCCACTTTGCCATTTCATATAAAACGTTATGCGGCATTATCTATTAATTTTTTGTGTTGCAAATGAATACCGATATGTCCAATCCCCAAAATGACTGTCGCAATCAGCATCCATATGACTTTGCCGTAAATGCCAAGAAGGAAAAATGCGGCTACAGGCAGCGCTGCGCCTGCTACGGGAATGCCAAGAAGGCTGCTGTAAAAGTCCGCCATCTCCCGCCTGCTGCGAAAATAACGTATCCACCACAGCTCATACAATGCCATGAATCCAAAAGCCGCCACAAGCCACCATGACCACGCCGTCCATTGGCTGATGTTAAAATCGGAGAACACGAGTGCGCAACAGCTTGTCAGTGCCTCTCCCGTCCGCTCAAATAACAGCAATATTTTGTTTTCCCGTTCTGCACTGTATCCCTGCGGCATGTTTTTCGTCCAAAGTATGTTTGGGAGAAACAGCATGAGCAGAAACAACAGTCCAATGTAGGAAAAGCCGAAGCTGCCTGTCATCGGTTCCTACACCTCACTTCCTCGCCGTCACAACCGGCTGGTAAAATCCTGTTTCGTCCGGCATCTTCCAAAGCACTTCCCTGCAGCCGTTTGCCAAAAGCAAATCCGTCAGTTCCTTTCTGCGGACTGCCCTGTACTCACATGCAAACCGGCTGACCTGCGCAGTGCCCTCGTCGTCAATAATATACTGTATGAACCGATACTGGTCACCAAACCATTCCCACGTTTGAAACGAAACGCGCTGCCCCTTGTCCGTTTTGTGGATATAGGGCGCGGAATACGTCGGCTTTTCTTCCAATAAACTGTCGTAATCCCTGATGCTTGCGACAAACATGCCGCCCTGTGCCAGTTGGTTTACAATGCTTTTCACCGCCGCCTCCAGTGCCTTGTGGGAAAGCATATGCGGCAGGGCATTGTCCATTGTGATAATGAGGTCAAACGGTTCCGAAAACGTTTGTGACAACGCGCGGAAATCCGCCTGCTCCAAACGGATTGCGACATGATTTTGCGCTGCCCGCCTTTTCGCTTCCGCAAGCTCTCCGCTGCTGATATCAGAGCCTGTCACCGCATAGCCCAAAAGCGCCAAACCGACTGCCTGCGTTCCGATGCCGCAGGCACAGTCAAGGATTTTTGCCTGACGGTTATATCCGTTTTCCCTAAAAATCGCGTCAAGGAGCGCTGCCTGCTCGTGCGTCGCTGCCTGCCAATCCGAAAACAGCTTGTCATACGCTGTCGCCATTTGATTATAAAACGATTGGGTAATGTCTGCGTTGACCGACTGTTTGATGATGTCTTTTTCCATAGATTAAAGTCCTCTCGTTTCCTTCCGCTTACTGCTTATACAACCTGACCAAATGATGATGATAACAAATCATCAAGACACCAGGCGCCGCCACGCCTCCAATGAGCAAAACCATGCTCCACATAGTGCTTAATCCGGTTAAAGTGCCCGCCGCGCCCGAAACCGCAATAATAATGCCGTATATAATCCACATCGCACCATGCTTTTTGTTCCACAAAGTCACGTCTGACAGTTCCTGTCCGGTCGGCGGCTTTTCTCCTGTATAAAAGCCGACCGGCGTTTTGCTTTTTTGTTGGGAAATGCCAATACCAAACATAATCAGCGCAACAAGTATGTAGATACCGAAACAAATGATATTTTCTGCCGCCATCGCTTTGAACCTCCATTCTTTGGTTTTGATACAGTATAGCACAAATAAAATATTATTGCAGTTGCATTTTACCAAGTTCTCTTAATTGGTTTCTTTTTTCATATACCACTGCGGTTATGTACACCGTCCGCTGCTCTTCATCAATCCAGTAATACATCATAAAGTTCTTTACAACTATCTTTCGGATGCCCTGTTCTTTCCATTTTATTAGCCATCCGCATATTAGTTTGATTCTTCTATTATTTCGCTCATACGATTAAAAATATATTCAATGTCATAATGTTGTGGTAGATTATCATTAAACAATCCTGAATTAACTAATGTTTTAGCCGCATCTACACCACAGGAATTATACACAGAAAAGTCAGCCAGCATCCTTTCAGGTTTATCTTCCACCCATTACAAGGGTACCTAAACACATTGGACATGGTTCAAGTGCTGTATATAATGTATATAACTTAACATATGGATATTTTGTTACATCAAGATTTCTAACTGCTTCAACTTCTGTATGTGCCACTCTTGGATTTAAAATTTCCTGTTCTCCAATTTTGTTTCTTCCTTCTGAAATAATCTTACCATTTTCATCGACAATTACAGCGGCTATTGCTTTGCTTTTCTGACTATAGATTATGGCATTCTTTGAAGATATGAGTATGTTCTAAAAAGAAAATCTCGTCTATACTTCTTTTTACAGCATACGCAATAAACTGTTCTATCCATTCTACCGAATAATCGCCTTTTTCCAGATGAACATGCGCGTCAATCATGCAGGATTTGCTCCTTCCATGCCGCAATCTGTGAAAATAATTCTCCCATATTAATTTTTGAAAAATCTGTTGTGTCAACTTTGATTTGTCTGCCATCAACGCAAAAGGCATCAAATCCCCTCTTTTCTATTCCACAAACAAAATTTTCATAAGAAATAGTTTTTGCTTTTATGGTTTTCAGATTATTCTCTTTCTTTTCCGGATAACAGTCATTCACTACATGCCCTCTGTGCCTGTCAGGGCTGTTTTCCCGTTTCAGAAAACGCTGGTAAATCACTTTGTAATCACCTGTTAAGGTAATGGTCAATGCGGAATATTGATATTTTTCCAGAAGACTTTTCATTCCTTGTTCTGATGAATATTCAAAATTATTCTCCAAGATAAAAGGTTGTCCTGCTTTCATAAGCCGACCTGCTACATAATACATAATCTCCATACCGGTAATTCCGAGTTTTACTTTTTCTGCTCTTGACTGAAAACCAACATTGTCAAACAGCAATTCTTTTACGGTATCCTTTGAAATAACAGGAAGTTTCAACCTTTCTGATAGGACCTCTGCCATAGTGCTTTTACCTGCTGCCGGAATACCTGTCACTAATATACAATACATTTTTCATACTCCCTTCAAATGAACTGTTTCTATCGCAACTCCAAGTTCTTTGACTTGTATCAGAAAATCCTCAGATACATTATCATCCGTAATCAGTAAATCGTAATCTTTTATCTGACATACAGAATGGATGGAATTTATCCCAATCTTCTTAGACGGGTATAGCCCGATATTCATTCCACTGTTCTTCATAACTGCTTTTCCAAATTCCACACCGGCGGGATCGTGAATGGAGGCTCCAAAATCCAGAGATAATGCTGCGTATGATAAAAACGCTTTATCCATTCGGATATTTTTTACCATTTGAATGGTATAAAAATCATGGCAGTGACCACGATGGGACATTTCACCGCCCAACAATATAACGGATATATTTATTTTTTTCCGCAATACCTCTGCAATGGTAACGGAATTTGTCAATACTGTAGCAGTTACATCTTCCGGCAGATTTTCAGCCATATAATATCCGACTAAAGATGTGGTAATATAAATGACATCCTTGTTTTGAATATATCCGATTGCTTTTTGGGCAACTGCCAGATAATCAGTCTGTATTTCTTTTATATCTATTGGATTATATGTCGGCGTGGGATAAATTTCTTTTGGATTAACTGCAATGGCGCCGCCATGTGTTCTCTGCAGCAATCCTTTACTTTCTAATATCCTTAAATCCCGCCTTGCACAATCCGCCGAAATTTGATAGCATTCCTGAATTTCTGATACCAGGATTCGTCCTGGCGCCATTAGAGTTACAAATACAATATGCCATAAACATGGAGACTGGCAGCATACTGGTAAAGGAGGGGTTTCTGATCTCCATATGTGGCGGAATTGCCCGTTTGCTTTTTAAATTGGTATTGAAGAAAAGGCAAAAGAAGTAAAATTTCTTTTTTCCATATGAGCGCCCTGCGCAGTTACTTCGCTTCCACTTTCTCGAAAAAGATCTCTTTTACCCTTTCTCTTGCTATGCCTTCCTGACCGGCATATCGGAGCATCTCTTCTATTTGTTCCGCAATATAGCATTCCGGTTTTTCCTTTGTGATGCTGATAAAAGTTTTCACGTTCTGCCAGTTCTTTGGCAAATTGGGCAGTTCCCTTAACAGTTGTTCCATAGGGATATCCGTGATAAAAAGTTCTTTTGCGCCTGACTGATACAAAGCATCTAAAAATGCTTTCTTCTCTACGTCTGTAATTTCTTTTGGAACGCACAGGGAAACAGGTTGTTTGATAAGCGGCTTTTTGCCCCATGCCTTTATGAAAAGAAAACGCAGCAATTCTACTGCTGCCACATAATCTGCGATCATCCCCCTGCGCAATGGGGATATGACCTTAATATTCTCCTGCGGATTCTTAATCATATCTTCCGCATCGTTTCCTACAGCCACTACCTTTTTACTGATCATATCATACGCTAACAGCGATTTTTCTTTTACAACAACTCCCTTGCCCTTGATATAAATTACAATATCAGCCGTTTCAAACAAATCCATATGTTGCTCTTCCATCCACAAATTATCCTTTCATCCATATCTGCGATTCTTCACCAATTTCAGTCTTTTCAACAGGCAGTCCAAGAACGTAATTCCCAAAATGCTTTTACAATAATTCATTCCGCTTTCAGATAATCAATATAAAAGATTGACTTTCATATACATAAAATCATTTTTGGGGTTCTATCCAAAAACTGCCTGTGTGATTTTGGGCTTGTATAATAACTTTATATGTTCCCAAAGAGTCTATATTAACCTCAATATCCCAAATTATATCACAGCCTTGCGCGCAATTCCATTCAATTCATCCATAAAATCAGATGAAACTTTTATTCATGAAACCGCACCCTGTCAATCAGTGCATCTTTGCGCACCGACTTTGCAATCGCAAACGAAAGGAGCGCCTGCACTGCCAAGAGCGTCACAGACACAACCACCGCCGCCGTAAACGGATAATGGTACGTCGTAATCTCAAACATTTTTTCCGCTTTTGCGTGCAGAAAAACAGGGTACCCTATCAGACTGCCTGCCCCTACGGCAACCGCAAGTGTGCCGAGTGTATAAAACAATCCCTCCTGCTGTAACATTTTCACAAGCTGTCTGTCGGACATGCCGATTGCCTGCATCATGCCCAGCTCCTTCCTGCGCACATGGACGCTGTTAATCATGGTATTGACCAGATTCATCACGCTGATTGCCCCTAAAATGCCAAGGAAGACACAGCCTGCGCCGCCCACCATTGCCATGGTGGTTTTCCAATACACATACTGCTGCTGCCACGTGCGCATCTTAAGCATTCCCGAAGAGAGGACAAGCTCCTCAAGCGACTGCGCCAATGCCGCATCATACTTCTCGTCCGCAATCACATGAAAATAGCCGGAAGAATTGTAATCGCTCAACGCGTCGACCGCCTCCTTTGCCATATTAAAATACGAATAGTTCTGTAGTCCGCCCCTGTAATTTCCGATTGCCGCAATCTCAACTTCTTTTTCAAACGAACGCTCCCCGTCATGAATTGTTAAGTTCACCTTCGTCCCGACGTCCAGCTCCGGAAACCAATAAGTCAGGACAGTGTCTATAATCACCTTATCGCCCGACTTTAACTCCTCATAAGTCGCCTTTCCTTTTATAATATTCCGCTCAAGCTCCTCTGCATACTCCTCGGGGACACCGTTGAGGTAATTCCAGTCCTCACCCATCACGTCCGCCGTTATGCGCAGCCTACTGAAAACATCTACCCGCTTTACACCATCGAGCCGCTCAATCTGTGCCTTGAGCGATTCGTTTAACGGATTGTTCTGCTGAATTTTGCTCCAAGACCGTTCGGGGCGCTCCTTATTATTCTCTTCAATGATCGGCGAAATTTCATACGCTCCCAAAACCGAGTTGTCTGCACACTGCCTGGGCGTTGCGCAGGAGAGGATTGTCGCAACCACCATAATCAGCACCCCCGTAATTGCCATTGAAGCAATCGTCACCGCGCTCTTTCGCTTGTTGTCCGCCAGATTGCGCATGGTCAGGCGTCCTATGGTCAGATTGGTATATCCCACCCGTCCGCTTTTTGTTTTTTTCGCCGTACCATGATAACGTATCGCCTCGATCTCCGATACCCGCGAGAGCGTCCGCATCGGCTTTAACAGGGAAAGATATACGGTACACAAGGTTATCAGGAGGGCAAGCACATAAGCCCATGCATAAAACATCGGCGCCTCCCTGTTTACAATCACTTCCTGCAAAGCAGCGAGATAATCACTGATTCCTGTCACAAACCGGCATAAGTTTGACATAATGATTTTTACCGCAGCCGTTCCCAAAAGCAGTCCCGCCGGTATCGCTATGGCGGCAACGCAAAGCCCCTCCCGCAGCACAATCTGTCTGATCTGACGTTTCGTTGCGCCGATTGCCTTTAATCTGCCAAACTCCTGAACCCGTTGGTTCATGGATACATAATAAATACTGTAAATCGTGATAATTCCCGCAGCCGCGATAATCAGCATAAGCCCGACAATCATCGGCACAACCGCAGGATCCACATAATTTGCTTCCAAATACTCGTCGTTTATCCGCACGGTTTTCTCATCAATTCCAAACTGATGTGCGATATTGTTAATCCGTTCCTCCAGCTCCGTAGTCGTGACACTGTCCCTGCCCTTTACCTGCGCCAAAATCTGATATTCCAACTGCTCCTGCGGAATTTCGGTTTTTGCAAATGCCTCCGAAACAAAGGCAGTATACACCTTTTGTTCTCGGCTTGAATCCGCATCCTGCAAAAAACCGCAGATTCGAAATTCCTTTTCCTGCATGTAATCCAGTCCTCCATCGCGGTAAATCTGATATGGGACGGTAATAAAATCTCCGATATCCGCCTGCTGCCCGAGCGCCTCTAGTATGCCCTGCGACACGACAATTTCATCCTCCCGCATGGGAATGTACCCTGTTTCGGGCATTACCCGATACAAATCTGCCGCCGTTTCGTCCAAATACATCAGCGAAACGTCCGCATTCCCAAGCATCATTTCCCCGACACGCATCATCAGACCGTACCGTTCTATGTCATGGTGCAGTACAAGCCTCTGCATCGTATCTGCGTCCATATCCCGATACATCGCGTGCCACGTCGGATAGATTTTATTAATCGCCGCATTCTGCGTATCAATCATACTTTTCCCGACACTCGGAACCACAAACAAAAGAAGTGTCGTCAGCATAATCGCAATACCAATCAGTATGTTTTTGCTTTTGTGATATTTCATATTGTCAAAAGCGACGCGTGTTGTCATTTTCATCTTTATAACCATACTCCTTTCACAATCTGCAAGTTTGGGCTTCCCAGCTCAAACTTGCAGATTGAAAATTTTAATATTCAACCTTTTCATCAATGTCTGCGAATTTGTGCCCTTGCACAAATTTGCCGTGTGAAGCTTTAGAATTTCTTAGGCGGTGTCCTTTAGCGCCTTAGAAATTCTCTTCACACTACTTTGCCATCCTCAATCTCAATAATCCTGTCCGCCATCTGCGCAATCGTTTCGTCGTGCGTAATCATCACAAGCGTCTGCCCGAACTCCTGTACGCAGCTCTTTAAAAGACTTACTACCTCAATCTCCGTCTGCGAATCCAAATTTCCCGTCGGTTCATCTGCCAAAATAATTGCAGGCTTGCTCGCGAGCGCACGCGCAATCGCCGTCCGCTGTTTCTGTCCGCCCGACAGAACATTCGGCATCGCGCTCCTCTTGTCCTCCATTCCGATTTTTCTTAAAATTTCGCTTATTTCCGCCGAATCCACCCTGCGGCTGTCAAGTCCGAGCGGGAGAACTATATTTTCCCATACATTCAGGGACGGAATTAAATTGTAATCCTGAAACACAAATCCGATTTTCTTTCGGCGAAACTGCGCAAGCTGGTCGTCCTTCAACGCAAAAATATCCGTCCCGTCAATGATCACACGCCCCTCGTCCGGTCTGTCCAAACCGCCGATTAAATGCAGCAGCGTCGATTTTCCCGAACCCGAACGCCCCACAATCGCCGTAAACTTCCCTCGCTCCACTTGCAAACTCGTGTGATCCACCGCCCGCACAAGGCTCTCCCCGCTGCCGTAATATTTCACCAAATCCTCCAGTTGCAAAATGATATCTGTATCCATACTGATAGCCTCCATTCCGGTAACAGGCAAAATGAAGTGCAAATTTGCACACAATGCCCTTAACACGTTTTCTATTTTATAATAAATCTATCATTCCCACATTACAAAACCCTTACAAAAACCATAACAGTTTTGTAAGGGTTCTTACTCTGTATTGACTCTCGCCATATTTGATACAGGCAGTATTCGATAGTCGTTTTCCTGACCTGTCTTTCTCAGCGTGGCAGCGTGATTTTAAACACCGTCCCCCGCTCCGCTTTTCGTTTTGCGGATATCGTTCCGCCCTGCCGCTCCAATATCATTCGCGTTAAGTAAAGCCCGACGCCCGCGCCCTCCTTTACCGTTTCCTTCGCGCGGCTTCCTCTGTAAAACCGCTGATAAATTTGGGCAAGCTCCTCTTTGGCAATCCCCATACCCTCGTCCTCCACCTCAATCAGCACATTTTTGGTAAGCGGCATCACGCGTACGGTAACCGCAGTGTGCGCTTCGGAATACTTCACCGCATTCTCTAAAACATTTGCAAGCGCCTCCGCCGTCCACTTCACATCATGGCAGACCGTAAAATCCGCCTCCATTTCCACACAGACCGCAATATCTTTTTGCCTTGCTTTCATATAAATCTGACCAACCGCCTCCGTAATCGTTTCTTTCAGGCTTGCAAAAACCGGTTTAATCGCAATCATGTGTGTTTCCAAACGCGACAAATTCACCAGCTCGTCCAAAAGCTCCTCCAGCTTTTGCATCTCCTTTTCTCCCTGTGCCTGAAACTCCCGCTGCTCGTCGTCTGTGACCGCGCCACCGGTAATCAGTTCATAGCTCATGCGAAGAGAGGCAAGCGGCGTTTTGAGCTGATGTGAAATATCCGTAATCAGCGCCTTTGTACTGTCCTCCTCCTCTTTGAGCCGTTTCTTCAAAGCCGCAAAATAAATGCCCAGCTCCTTTAACCGCTCCCCCAGCCGCATCCACTCCTCCGATGCATTGATAAACTCCGGTATGGTCCCAAATTCGCCTCTTTGAAACTGCGCAAGGCACTCGCTTAGCTGCCGGATTCGTTCCTTGGAAAGGTCGCTTTTGCGCCTCCTGCGCCAATTCAAATATCCCAAAACCGTCGTCATCGCCGCGCCAAGCAGCATTCCTACGCACCAAAATCCCCAAAATGTACGATTTGGGGTATATTGCAGACGGTATCCATACTTCTCCTCAATCGTTTCAATCGCCGTAATCACCGCGTCGGTCGTCGTAAACTCTGCGAAATCCCGCTGGTCATACTTTTCCCATAAGCCGATGACCTCCGTTTCCAGTTCGGGATGCGCCGCCAATAGAAACAGCACCCGTTGCAGTTCATTCGTCGTTTGATTGTATTGAAAGAAATATATAAATCCGGAAAAAAGAACGGCAAACGCAAGATATGCTCCCAAATATCCTGTTAATTTTTTGACACTTTTCCCGTCCATAAATATCCCAGTCCCCTTACGTTAGAAATTTCGTCCGTTTCGAGTTTATTTTTTAGACGGCTGATGTTGACCGCCACCGTATTGTCGTCCACAAACTGTCCCTGTGAATCCCAAATATATTCCAAAATTTTCTCCTTCGACAAAATCCTTCCCGCATTTTCCCACAGATAAACCAAAAGCTGCAACTCCTTCTTGCTCAGCACAAGCTCCTGCGCGTTTTTATATACTTTCATTTCCCCAAGATTGATTGTAAACGCGCCCGAGGTCATGACCTGTTTCTGCTCTTCCATATTGTCCAGCCGGCGCATCAGGGCGTTTACCTTTGAAACAAGCACCATCAGGGAAAACGGCTTTGTGATATAGTCGTCCGCGCCTGCGTCATATCCGTTTACAATGTCTGCCTCCGAATCCAGCGCGGTCAGATAAATCAGGTACGTACTGCCTGCTTCCCGAACCTGCTTTCCAAAATCAAGCCCTGTTCCGTCCGGCAGCGTGATATCGCTGATGACAAGCGAAAATGCGCCGTTTTTAAAGGCTTCCCGCGCCTGTGCCAGCGTAAATGCCGACGTAACCTGATAGCCCGCTTTTTGCAGCGTCAGGGTGATGCCTCTGTTTAATGTTTCGTCGTCCTCCAATAATAAAATTTGCTGCATACCTTTCCTCCATGCTGTCAACAGCCTGTTCTCCCATTCGGCTCTTGTAGCGGTCTTCTTTATGTTATTATTTTAACATAATCATTTGCTGCATTTCCAAAAACAGGCTTCGCTTTTCAACGATTTATGCTGTCATAATTTCTCGTAGAATAAAGAAGACTATCCCGACAGAATAGTCTTCAGAAACGTGTTCCCTATGAGATATTGGCATAGTATTCTTTCAAATGGTTTCTAATATCTTGTGGTGTAACAGGAACTTCCGTATCTAAGAAATGATATTCTAAATGCACCTTTTTGTCATCAGATATAATATGCACTCTATGACGATGCTCATTGACTCTCACATACCAATAATAACTTGTTCCCTCATATACGATTTTACGCTTATTTTTCCCGGCTACCATATTCACCTCAATCATATACTGTTTTCAGCTAAAACACAATTCTCAAAAGGGAGTTCTTTTATATCCTGTTTTTGTCCCCCCACTCGCACATTCCGTCTAAAATCGGTATCAAAGATTTCCCGCGCTCTGTTAAACTGTATTCTACCTTTGGCGGAATTTGCGGATACTCTTTTCTATGGATTAACTGGTCTGCCTCCAGCTCCTTCAATGTAGCGCTTAATGTTTTATAGGAAATTTCGTTGATGTATTTTTTCATTTCATTAAAACGGACAACACCAAATTCCATTAACGTATATAAAATCGTCATTTTATATTTGCCGTTGATAAGCGATAACGTATAACTAAAGCCCGTTGATTTCAGACTTTCATTTGCAATACAGCGTTCACCCATTCTTACGCTCTCCTTTTCATAAGTATATAGCTTTATTACAAGTATCTACTTATATATGCGTACTGAAAATGATTCCCATTCCTGATAAGATTGTAATATCAAGTAAAGGGAAAGTCAACCCTGCAAAATAAGGAGCTTCGGAATGAACATCGCAAAGTTGCTATATTATTACTTTTACCTTTCGTGTTGATAAACGCCTATAAATTTTTCCTATTGTCAAAATTCCAGCTAGTATCGCACTTTTTTGTGCGTACTTGATTTTATTTCCATTCTTGATAAGATTGTAATATCAAGTGTAGGGAAAGTCAATTCCGTCGAATAAGGAGAGGTTACTATGAGCAAAAAAATTTTAATTCTAAATGGAAGTCCCAGAAAAAACGGTAATACATCGGCTTTGACCGCTGAATTTGCGAAAGGAGCAAGAGAATCCGGTAATGTCGTGACAGAATTTTTTCTTGGCAGTATGAACATCGGCGGCTGCAAGGGCTGTTTTGGCGGCGGGAAAAATGCGGATAGTCCTTGTGTGCAGAAAGACGATATGGAGCAAATTTATCCCGTATACAAGGAGGCTGATATTGTCGTTCTTGCAACACCGCTTTATTACTGGACAATCAGCGGTCAGTTAAAGTGTGCGTTTGACCGTTTGTTTGCCGTTGCAGAATGCAATCCTGACTATCAAAATCCCAAAAAGGACAGTGTGCTGATCATGGCTGCCGAGGGGAATGGCTTTGAAGAAACGCTTTACTGGTACGACCGCCTTGAGAAGCATTTGGGCTGGAAAAGCATTGGAAAGGTGCTTTGCGGCGGCGTCATGGATATCGGGGATATTGCAGGAAAAAAAGAGTTACAGGAAGCTTATGAATTAGGGAAGTCTATTCAATAAAAGTTGTAAAAGAGCCGACAACGCGCAAAGCGTACGGCTCTTTTGTATTTCCGCCAAAGGCTCCAATCGTGTACCAATCCAAATTTTTTAAAATTCGTAAATTTCTTTTAACAGGGTATTGCATTATAACCTACAAAGTGTTAATATATGAATACACCCACAAAATGTTAATATAAAAGGAGAACAATATGGCACAGAAAATTTCGGAATCCGAACTGGTACTAATGAAAATCATTTGGAAAAACGGAGGGACAGCTCTATACTCCCTCATTATGGAGGAACTGGAAAAAGACCAAAACGAATGGAAAAACAACACCGTACTCACCCTGCTTTCCCGACTGGGAGAAAAAAAGTTCCTGAAAGTCAATAAAATCGGCAGACGGAATGAATATGTAGCTACGGTAACAGAGGCAGAATATCAGGCGATGCAGACTCACAGCTTTCTTGATAAGGTTTACGGGGGAAACGTGAAAAACCTGGTGTCGACCTTGTTGCGGCAGGATATTCTTTCGGCAGACGAATTAAAAGAGATCGAACTCTTTTGGAGAAAAGAAAATGAATGAGTTTTTAAAAATACTATTGTCACTGTCCGTTTCCGGCACACTGTTATTATTGCTCATTTTAGGCTTGAAGCTGTTCTACAAAAACAGGCTTGGCAGGCGTTGGCAGTATTATATTTGGATAATCGTCGCGCTGCGGTTCCTGCTTCCTTTTACGCCCAACACGATGAACGTCAGAAGCTTGTTTGAAATGCTTCATACAACTGTTACGAATGAAAGTCCTGTAAGCCCCAATATACCCGTTACAATCAATTCAGATGATAACGAGCCAATACCACAGCTACCGGAGAGTGAAACCATACCTGCAGACAACGCTGCCACACAGAAGCCACTTGATACAGATGCCTGCCTCTTTTTCATATGGTCATCATTGGCGATGATTCTTCTTGTCCGCAAGATCACAATTTATCAAGGCTTTATCCGATACATCAAAGCCGGCAATACAGAAGTATCAGACGTAAAAACATTGAATCTGCTTTCTGATTTTGAAGAAAAGCAAGCTGTCAAAACGAGGGTTGAGCTATACCGCAATTCGTTGATTGCGTCACCCATTATGATTGGTTTTTTCCGTCCGAGTATTGTTTTGCCGACTAAAGAATTGAAAGAGAACGAATTATCTTATATTTTTATGCATGAATTAAATCACTATAAACAACGGGATATGTTTTATAAATGGCTGATACAGATTGTGATTTGTATCCATTGGTTCAATCCTTTTGTTTATTTGCTCGAAAAAGAGATAAATAAATCATGTGAGCTGTCATGCGATGAAGCAGTTATAACGATGCTTGACGAGCGAGTGCGGCGTGAGTATGGCGATACTTTGATTTCGTTTTTGAAGTCGGATAATTTCCACGAAGGCTCTTTCGCATCTGTAACTTTGACCGAGGGAGCGCAGCAATTAAAAGAAAGGCTGGGAGCGATTATGAATTTTAAGAAAAAGACAAAGGCGATCCGGATTTTTACCGGTATATTAACCTTGTGTATTATTTTTGCGGCTGCTTTTGTTGGCGTTTATCCTGTTGCCGCTGCTGATTCCAACTCTACACAAACAAGCACATCACCAACACAGGAAGCGCAGAAGCACCGGACAGGCACATATATTTATGACGAAAATCGGAATACGGGCTGGTATCCGCAAGACTACGCTTATCATTATGATTACGACTATAATTATGATTACAACTATAATTATGATTACAACTATAATTATGATTACGACTATAATTACGATTATAAGGATTGGGATTTTGACTTTAATTTTGACTGGAACGATGATAAAGCGTTTTCGGATATGTATGCAGCCTATGGTATTGTGAAAAATGGCAAGTCCATTTATTACCAAGGCAAGTTAATCTATGTCTTTTTGGATCATCTCCCCAATAGTTCTTTTTACAGGCTTGATATGAATCCCGAAGGAACGGCAAGCATTCAAATTATTCGTGATAAAGAAGGTAAAATAACAGGCGTTTCTTATATGACAGACGAAGAAGTGGCAGAACTGATCGGAGAACCGTTTGGAGAGCAGGAGAAAATACCTGCAATCAGTACAAGGGAATGGGATAGTTCCGGATTTTTGACGATTGAAGCCTATTATAAAACGGATCACATTTATATTCTCCCGAGTGCAACGGACAAAGTCGTTTTGAAAGAATACTTGACAGAAAATAAATCCGATTATTATGCAAGTACAGAGATAAAAAATAATGTGCTTACAATTCGTGGCGGTGACAGACCTGCAAATCCTTACAATTCCTATATTGAAATTTATGTTCCCAATAATGTCCTTAGTAACGTCAAGGTCGAAACTGTCAGCGGTTCCATTTCAGTGGAGGATTATACAGGTGTGGTTGCGCTGTCTGCAACAAGCGGTCAAATAAATATATTTGATTCCTATATAGCAGGAACCGTAAATACGGTTTCCGGCAGCATCGGACTATACCCCTCTAATATATTGGGAGATTTCTATGTTGATTCATATAGCGGGGAAATATCGGCTGCTTTCCCCACCACCATCAGCTATAACTTAAAGGCAGAAACAACCGCCGGAAAAATTAAAGGCAGCCATTTTGATACGCAATTTGGAAATGAAAAAGAATATTCGGCAAGCGTTGGGAATAATCCCAATTTTACAATTACACTAAAAACAGTTTCTGCAAACATTGAGATGAATTAAAACAGGCAAGAGAAAGGTTTGGTGCGATTATGAATTTTAAGAAAAAGAATTATTTTGTTATTTTTTTAACAAGCATATTAACACTGTTTCTCATAATCAGTGCGGTTGTCATTGGTGTCCATACAACAGGTGCAGGCCCATCCAATGCTTATGCATCCCCTCTCCCTGACGTGGAGTCGGACGCAGCGGGAAAACCCTCATTGACATTAGATATCAGCAGTTGTTCAGTAAATGTGCTACCGGCAACAGATGATACCATCACCGCTGATTACAACAGTAACGTTTATGAGGTGAAAATTGATGAATCAGACGACAGCCGAAAGGTGTCTGTATCCTGCAAAACAAACACAAATACAAATGATGAAATCATCAAACTGTATATCCCGAATATTGAATATGCGGAAGTAAATTTAAGCGCAGATAGCGCTCATTTCACTTGTGATTTTATCAAGTCTGGTAATATTACCGGCAGGTTCAATATGGCATCTGTCTTTTTGACTTTGCCAAAGGGCTTTAACGGTTCCTTGAACGCAGTCGCAAACAGCGGATATTTTCAGTTGGTTTCTCAAGATGATTTTAAAAATACCAATACTACTATTACCGATAATGGCGATTGGGGCGAAATATATGCACCTAAAACTTTCACAGAAAACAACAACAACTATACGTTTACGAATGGCACCCAAAGTAATGTCATTAACGTGACAAGAAAAGGCGCCGGTGTTATGGGCATTTATGCCTCGGACGCGTTTGATTCCTCAAATTTCCCTGCTGAATGGAAAGATTTATGGAGCGATACATGGCAAGGTACATCACAACAGCTTCATGAATGACTTTTTTCTCTGCCATATCTTCTGAAACGGCTGTCCATTTTTCAAAAGAGGACAGCCGTTTTACAACTATTTTCTTATTATGTTGTTTGTTTCATTATCTTTTCGGCATCTGAAAATCCACAAGCGCTTTGTTCAGATAATCGTTAAAGGGTTTCATAATCCGAAACAGCTTTGCCGCCTTTGCAAGAACTGCTTTCGCATCGCCCCATTCTTCATCTTTTATCGGATATTCCAAATACCAGCTCTTGTATTTTAAGTATTCCGCCTGCGGATGTGCTTTCTCATATCCCGCCGGAACATTCTTTAAAGCTGTTCCCTTTACGGTAAAATAAGTTTCAAACTCCGGCTCATGAATCACCTTTTCCCACTCCTCGCCGTTTTGAACAATATAATCCCGTATCATCGTCGTTGCATCCTTGAACATATCTGCAAACAAGCCGCCGCCCAAAAAGGATTGGTTGTCCGGCTTTATCATAAGATAATATCCGACAGGGACAGGCAGCTTGCCCTTAGAAGAAATATGAGCGCGAAATGCCGGATTATAAGGTGATTTGTCGTTACTAAAGCGGGTGTCCCTTACAATCTTAAACGTAAGGTCCTTGGGATTGTTCTGTAAAATACTGCTGTCAAATTTCCCGATTTCGAACATCAAATCCTGCAGCATGTTCTCAAACGCGGCATTCGCTTTTTTATAAGCTTCCTTATTTGCATGATACCATTCGCGGTTGTTATTCCTGCTCAATTCTGACAGGTAATCAATTATCGTCTTTGTATCCATACGCCATCCTCCCCTCTACGCATTTTGGATAACGGAAAGCTGTGTGGAATCTAAAAATTCCTGTATCAGATGCTTCGTGTGTTCGGGCGACTGATAGGGCTTGCAGAACGAAAAATCCTGTGATAAATCGTCAATGTCTTCCATAGCGCTCTTCACATCGAGCATCGTCTGAACAGGGATTTCTGTAGCTGCCGTATAATCCAACTGCATCGGGTTAATCCTATGGTTTTGTATTGCATAATTCACCCGCTCTTTGCAACGGCATTTGCCGCTTCCGTATTCTCCACAATACGCTCCAAGAAAGTCCGCCATTTTTTTCCGTATTCGGGAAAGCCGTTTGCGATACGTCTCCGGAGTCATTTCCAAAATATCCCCTGCAATACGGCTGTCAACCTGAAACATCGTTCCCAGTATGAAAATACATCTGCTTTCCGTATCAAGACATTGTAGCATCACGTTAGTACAGGACAGCTTCAGTTCCTCTGCCAAAATATCCTTTTCCACGTTCTGCGTCAAATCCGGAACCTCCTGTATTTTTCCGTTTTCGATGTCATTCCCGTAATATTCAAAGCTCAAAGGAAAGTTTGCAAACATATGTTTCTTATAGTTTTTCAGATGATTCACAGCAATACGAAATACCCATGTTGTAAATGCGCTGTCCCCCCGAAAAGAGGACAAATGTGTAATCATTTTCAACAAAATGTCCTGTGTGGCATCTTCCGCATCTGCAAATGTGCCAAGCATTCGCAGGGATAAATTAAATACCATGTCCTGCACACCTGCAACAAGCGTTTCAAGGGATTTTTTATCCCCCGCTGTGGCTTTGTCAACCAAAGCCTGTAATTCTTCATTCGTTTTTTTCATCAATTTTTACCTCCTATTTTATTAGACAACGCGCCCTTGTCTTTGTGACAGAAAAGATTTATTTTTTATATAGGAGAATTTTAAAATATGGCGCTGCGCTTTGTTTATCCTCTGCATGCCGCATTCGTAGCCAATACGCCGCAGCCTTCATTGAGTGTTATCTCCCCGCCGTCAATCCGCGTGACTACACCGCCGGCTTCTTCCACAATCAGGGAGCCTGCCGCATAATCCCACGGGCTGAGTCTTAACTCAAAGAACAATTCCGCCCGCCCCGCCGCAACATTACATAAGTCAATCGCTGCCGATCCGCTCCTCCTTACATCGAGCGCTTTGCAAAAATATTGATACGCCATATCAAACGACTTCTTTGCCAAATCTTCATAGTAAGGCGCCGTACCGAAAATCACGATCCCGTTTTCAAGCGGCTGATTCGATACCTGAATCGGTCTGCCGTTCAAGAATGCGCCCTGTCCCCTAACAGCCGTAAACATCTCGTCAAGGTACGGATTATACACAACGCCCATGTAGCGTTCACCGTCTTTTGTAAGTCCTACCGATATCGCGCTTGCGTGGTAATCCTTGATAAAGTTGGTCGTTCCGTCTATCGGATCGACGATAAATGCATAGCCGTCCGCAACAGATGCATGAACGTCCTCCTCTTCACCCACAAACACTGCCTCCGGTAAAATCGCCAAAAGCTTTTTTTGCAGCTCCTCTTGCACTTTTTTGTCATATGCAGTCACAAAATTTGCATGCCCTGCCTTCTCATCTATACCGGATTTTGTCCTGTCGGCATTTAAAATAATTGTTCCGCATGTGCGTACTGCAGCGATGATTTCTTTCAATAATTGTTCTTCTGTCATTTTATCTTTACTCCTTTTTCCCAAATTTGCGGATTCAGCTACGGCTACGAATTGCTTGCCGGATTTAGCGGATCAATTACCGGCTCCTGCGGATTGATTGACGGATCAATTGTCGGATTCAACGGATCAATCACCGGCTCCTGCGGATTGATTGACGGATCAATTGTCGGATTCAACGGATCAATCACCGGCTCCTGCGGATTGATTGACGGAT
>CAJTMC010000044.1 GCA_910577115.1 uncultured Lachnospiraceae bacterium | reverse complement strand
TTAAACATCAGGAAATGACCATTCATCTCCTCAACATCTTTTGCTCTATAATAATCATCTGATTTCGGCAAAGTTCCATTATCAAACAAAGAAGCTGTCTGCTCCTCAGTAAGTGTACTCCCCTCAATCTTATTTGAGTTATAGGCAAGCAGACGCTGCGTGTATGCATACACACCCGATCTGTCAAATTTTTCTCTTTCTATTTTGCATCTTTCCAAGAGAAAATCTAAAAACTCTTTGTTATTCATATTACTCACCTTTCCTGATTAAAGCCCATCAAACTAGAAATTCATCGCCTTTAAATAATTCTGTATGTATTTAGGCGTCTGTTCTACACAAGGACGTCTATCAAATATTTTTTGAAATCAGATTCAGAAAACATTTGTTTACTCTGATCATGCAAACCTCCAATTTATACTTAAATCCAGCCTTTCATTGCCTAAAATCACCACACCCACCTTGGTAAACTTTTGGCGTAACCATCATATTCTGATAACAAAATTGCAAAATCATCAATAGATAAATAATCCCTTAATTTTTCTTTTGATTTTTTTGCATATCTCCTTAAAAACCATATTCCCAACATATTAATCTGCTCCTTAAAAACAGCATTACATTTTAAAAATCACAATAATTTAAAAGCATCCGGATAACTATTCTCCAAATGCCTTATGCCACATTTTCATATTTTACTGTTAAAATATTCCTGCGTAACATGTAACTGTTTCTTCAATATTTCCCTCCACATATGAGGACGGATTTCTCCTGAATCTTTTGAGACTTTTGTCAACTTGATATTTCCATCATCATCTATTTTCCGATAGATATAATGATCCGTATCTTTATACAATTCCCAGCCATCCCTATCGCAAAATCTCTTTAGTTCTTTCCATCTTGGCATTGTAATATATCTCCTATCTTTTCTGGATTATCTATAATCAATGCTTTGAAAATATAAGGGATATGTTTCTTTCTATTAGGACTATGAGAATATATTTCATAATCATTATAATAATCCAAGGCATATTCTAATATAGCCCTTCCCATATTCAGACGTGCTTCTTGATCGTCTTTACCATTCTCTACAAGATCAATTTCATTAAGTGATAAAGTAACAGAATTATCGCTTTCAACATATTTCGTAGCAGTAAAATAATATGCTTCTAAAAGTTCAGATATCGTTTCCAAATTTGAAAACCACATCTTATCTCTAGTACGTTTTATAAATTTAGGTTTTTCATGAATAACACTATCACAAACTGCACTCCACTCTTTTCTCACAGTTGTAGCTTGTTCCATCAACATATTCATCATCTCCTTTGATACCTCCATCATAGCAAAAAAGTGTACACAATGTCAATATTGTACACTTTAGTATATGATGTTCATCCAATTTTTATATCACAAATCTCTATAAAATAATTCTTACAAACAGGATTTTTCAGCAATTTCCCATCATGATTTCCTACAATTAAATGTTTTCTCCCTATTAATTGCTTCAAATATAAAATCGGATCTTCGCTTTTATATGAAAAATCTCCTAAAATTAAATATCATCATTATCATTCACTCTACTATTCCAGTTGTCAATAATAGTCTTATCCATTTCTTCTATTGTTTCAAATGGTCTATTCTTCTTTTCATTTCTTGAAATCAGACATTCATCGCCTAATACATTAAAGCCACTTCCATTATGTTCTTCAACTTAACATAGATTGTACTTTCACTGCTTTTAATCTTATGGTCTTCCAGTTCCCATTTATAAATATCAATTTCGATATCTGTTAATTTTGATTTTAGATATAACATATCGGAATTGATACT
The DNA here is from genome assembly GCA_910577115.1 of uncultured Lachnospiraceae bacterium. Taxonomy (GTDB): domain Bacteria; phylum Bacillota; class Clostridia; order Lachnospirales; family Lachnospiraceae; genus COE1. Next base: position 27,491 of record CAJTMC010000044.1, on the reverse strand, counting down.
CTCTACGAAACCGCTTACATCTACCAAATCTCTAAAGCCATATGTAGAAACTGGATTAATAGTAACTGTTTTCTTTCCATCATATTCTTAATATCTTCCATATACCAGAATGGGTATACTTCTGTTTTTCCTGTCTGCTTTGTTTCCCATATTATAATCCTCGCTTTCAAAATTTTATTCTACATTATATTTCTACATTCAAAAAGAAAAAGCAATAACGATTCCCGTTAATGCTCCTCAGCCAACCCTTAATTGTCAATAATGATATCTACAAGTAAACACTATCAAATTGTTTCCTTCCACTTGATATACTAGTCTATGCTCATCCGTTATTCTTCTACTCCACTTTCCAGCCAAATCATACTTTAGTGGTTCTGGTTTCCCCACACCTTCAAATGGACTTCTTTTTATATCCTTAATCAATTCATTTATTCTTTTTAGAATCTTCTTGTCCATCTTATGCCAGCAAAGATAATCCTCCCAGGCATTTTCCGTGAAAGATACATTCATAAACTAATCCTCCACTTCAAAACTTACAAGTTTCCCATCTTCAGCTTGCTTGATAGACTCTTTCAACCACTCATAATTCGCTTTACTTTCCCTTATATGAAGATTTTCCATCAGATTATCATACTGTGCCTGAGACATGAGCACAACATTTTCATCATTTTTTCTCGTAATTATTGCGATATCAGAATCATGTACAACCCGATCGCAAACTTCTTTGAAGTTATTCCTTACATTTGAAAAATTAGTTGCTATCATATGACCATCTCCTTTAAATATAGTATATTCTATACTCTTAGTATTGTCAATATTTTGTACAATATTCTGTTCAATATTCTGTACCAATATAATGTGCAAGTTAAAACGATGATTTCAAGACTATACTGCCAATATTTAGACAGATGCAAGCTGACCCTATCCATAAGCCTTGCAGATTCCGTATAATCATACGTTCTACCATGTATTAGTCTGTTCATAATATCAAACATCATTCCAAGCCTTGCAAGTGCCATTTTGCTTCATGTTTCCTTTTTTCTGCCTTTGCTTTTCGGTATTCTTCCAACTGCTGTTTCTGCTCATCCGTCAGCGAACTATACCAATCATCATATAGTTTTTTCTTGTAAACGTGTATTATATCAATACCTTTGATGCAATACCACTTTCTACGCTTCAATTCTGCATACCAAGACATAAAATCCCTCCAATCATTTTATATAAACTACTTCTCTTTTTCGTGGAAAAGTATAGAGCACGCCCCAACACATATACAGCGTGGAATATACAAATCAACTTGCTAAAGTCTTCATATTTCCAAAATACTTGTCATAATCCTTTTTGATTTCCTCCACCCTCTTCATAACAGCAGAATTTTTTCCAGTTCCCCTTCCGGCAGCATCATTATATGCTTTAGAAATTGTTGCCGATTTCTTTCCACAAAAAGAATTTACAAACCATTCTATCATCTGTTTGTCAGAGTATCCATCGTTGAGAGATTTTGCAATAATCGGCACAATACCAATCATATGTGTTCTTGCATAAATCCTTTTTGCAATTTTCTAATCTTCAATCATAGAATGAATATTGTAAATACGCTCAAATACTGACCATTATTCAGATTATAGAATGTATCCGCCTGTTCCTCCTGATCCGCATTATCTGTATAACAAATGGTAAACGAATATTCTTTAATAGCATTCCGGAAGCATTCTGGAAGATCACTAAATTTGTATCCATTGACATCAATTTCTTCCGCCTCGCCATCATCACTTACCACCAAAAATTCGTCAAGTCCGCTCAACTCAAACTCATCTTTCAAAAATTTAATAATAGTTAATGTCCTCTGTTTTCCGTCCTCTCCCTCATAAACATCTTCCACCTTATTAAAATACAACGGAGAAATATGTCTATCTTCCGTGCCGTCCACTCTGCTCTTCCCCGATCCGCACCTTTAATTATCTTCATGACATTTCCTCCATTTCATCAAATCATTTTGAGATTTTAACTTTCTTCCCGTTCTCTACATATATCTTCTTCTCTATTCCAAGTCCATCACATACCAAATCTTCCACATAATGCACGCAAGATACTCTATGATCACGTTTCGGATATTTTGATTTTGCTTCTGCACTGAATAACGCAGGATCAATCTGCCTTAATTCCTTTGACAAATATCTATGTATTCTGTTCAAATGTTTATGCGTCCGCATCCCTTGATACCTAATATCAAAAAACAACGAGATAAGGGAACCACGGCACTACCTGTAATCACTCTCTGATGCTTTCCCTTTCCTGTAGTCATAAGTGGCTTGATATTTGCCACTATGTCATTAAATTGTTCAATTCTCCTTGTTTCCTCATTCATTGCTACTACTGCACTCATACTGAAACCTCCTTGAATATGTAATTTTTTGTATAATAAAAAGCATCTGGATTTTTATTTTCCAAATGCTTTCATCAACAATTTATTTCTTTTATATCTTACTGTACTTTAATAGAAAAACGCTCATATATTCCAACTGGTATATCTTTATCAAAAGAATATTCCTCCATACTGTCTTTTTCAAAGCTATATATTGTTACAAGTTCTTTTTCAGGATCTACTACCCAATATTCTCTGACTCCTGCTGTCCGATACTTAAACAGCTTCTTATAATAATCCATCTGTTTACTGCTCGGTGAAACAATCTCAATAATCCAATCAGGAGCACCATGACACCCTTTGTCTGAAATCTTGTTCTTATCACAAATAACTGATATATCCGGTTCTACATAATTTGTGTCATTTTCATTAAGAAACACAGCGAATGGAGCAGGAAACACCTCACATTCCCCATTATTTTCTCTAATATACATATTAATTTCTGTACTGATATAGTTTAACAATCTTTGATGTTTTGTATTTGGCGGAGCCATATAGTAAATTTTCCCATCAATCAGTTCAGCCCGCTCACCATCAGGTAAAGCATAAATATCATCTATTGTGTAAATGTCTTCTTTTCTCAGTACATCCATAATTATTTCACCTCCACGCTTAACACCATTATATCTTGCAGACTTTGGAAATACAATCAAAATCTAATTTCATAGCCGTATATTTAATCTATTTTTATATATTGTTTCTAATTCTTTTCTATAATGTTTCGGCAATTTCCACCACATAACAATCCAATCATATACCAAAAATAAAGATATTTCTTGGCAGTTACATATATGTAGATTTTATCCTACAATTCTTCTGCCTTAAAGGTATTATATCCTTCATAATAATAGCTTACATCAATACCTTTCATATATACTTCCCTATCATCTATCTGATCTGTTAATGCATTCTTCAGTAAAACCTTAATTTCAACATCCTTAATCGGACTTCTTTCCATAGCAAGCAAATAGTCTTCTTTATCGACTCGGTTCCAGTCTATAACTAATTTTAATTCTTTTTTTAAAATCAAGTCCAGCCATATGCGTGTGCTTCTCCCATTCCCTTCCCTAAAAGGATGTGCAACATTCATTTCCACATATTTTTCAATTATTTCATCAAAATTAGATTGTGGCATATCATCAATATGTTTTAGTGCAGCGTCCAAATACATTACAGGAGCAAATCTAAAATTACCTTTTGCAATATTTACTGTCCTGACTTTTCCCGCAAAATCATATATTTCTTCAAACAAAAATTTATGAATTTTGGCAAGCCCAGAAAATTTTCCAACTTTGCAATTTTCAACAATGTTACTTTCATATAATTTAATGGCTTTAGTTTTACTTATTCTCTCTTCTACTCTTGCGAGTTCTGTCGAATCATTGATACCTAATTTATTTTCCAGAGCCATACTCCCCTCCATAAATCTATTATTTCAACTGCTCTATCAGAAAAACACCTTAACGTATGCCAAGGTCTTCTCTAACAAGTCTTCTGGCATTTTCTCCACAAACTGAATATTTCTACTAATCACGTCCAAACACTTCATATGTTCCGTCAATATTACACCTGTCGTTTTCGTTCTATTATCTAAAGGGATATGCAGCGGAAATTTATTGCTTGTATTCGTAATCGGACACACAACAGCAAGTTTAGTTCTCGCAAAAAACTGCTCATTGCTGATAACTACCCCAGATCTTCTTCCTGCCTGTTCATGTCCTGATTGTAGACTAAAATCCAAAAATACAATATCTCCTTGCTTCGGATTATACATTACCACACTTCCCTTCCAACAGGAGAACCCCAGTCAAATTCCTCTGCTACATATTCTCCATCATAATCTTTGAATATATCTTCCAATGTCAATTCCTTTTTCTCTTTGACTTTTGTAATCACAATATTATCATCAACCCTGTTAAGTTCCACAAGATCATTCTCCATCATTCCCAATGCTTCAAGAAACGCTTTTGGTATTCTTATCCCCTGTGAATTTCCCCATTTTTGAATTGTTGCTTGCACAAAATCATCTCCTTTCATATATTTAGTATATACAATAGTATATACATCGTCAATGACCTTATACGAAAAATACATGCAATGTACTTTTTCCATTTTCCCCTGATCGTGTTACCACATTGCAGCCATAAACCTATGATTTCCATCTTTAATTACAGGTATTGGACAAATGTACTTTCCATTACAAATATTATCAATTTCAATATCTCTAATTTCATCCGGATTCCTTATAAAATACAAAATCCTTCCTATATGCCATTTGGTCAACGAGGGTTCGATTCCTTCTGCCCCTGCTAAAAACAGGTTTCTTAAGTGTCATTTAAGAAACCTGTTTTCTATTTGTATCTACATCCGATAAAATGCCTTCGCCAGTTTCACCATATATGTGATATCCTTTGTCCCTCCCGTCTCATACGCGGAATGCATCGCAAGCTGCGGAAGGCCAATATCCGCAGCAGGTACGGAAACCTGCGCCATCAAAAGATTTCCAAGCGTCGACCCTCCGGCAATATCGGAGCGGTTTGTGTAAATCTGATACGGAATGTTCTGCTCTTTGCAAAGCTTTTTCACAACAGCCGCCGAATACGCATCTGTCGCATACTTTTGTCCACCATGATACTTTAACACGATGCCTCCATTGAGATACGGTCTGTTTACAGGGTCCGACTTCGCTCCCTGATTGGGATGGCAGGCATGCGCATTGTCTGCACTCAAAAGAAAACTGTCCGCTTTCCAAATCCGATAAAGGCTTTGTTCTGCCTGAAGCCCGTCACTGATATTTTCAAGCACATCACGCAAAAAAGTAGAATCCGCTCCCTGTCTTGTAAGACTTCCCACCTCTTCATTATCAAACACTGCAAGCACATTCATATACTGTCCGGACTCTGCTGTAAGCATCGCCTCCGTTCCGGCAAAAACACACGCCAAATCATCAAATCTTGCTGACATAATAAACTCGTCGCAAATGCCTGCAAGCACTGCCTTCTGACTGTTTTCCGCAAAAAGGTCGGACGCAAGAATATCGTCTTCCACAAAATGCTTTTGATATTGACCGTTCAATGCCCGAGCCAGCATACTTTTAATGTTTACCGCTTTCGACTCATTTTCCGAATGCATCATTAAAAGCGGCAGCATGTCCGTCTGCGGGTTAAGCGCAATGCCGTTATTCATATCGCGGTTTAAATGAATTGCAAGATTGGGAATCAGGCAGGTATTATCCTTTAGCTTTACCGGATAGGACACAATTTCACCGCCTTCCTCCACGCACACCCTTCCTGCAATTGTTAATGGTCTGTCAAGCCATGAAGACAAAATCATGCCGCCATATTTCTCCGTATTAAGGCTCACATATCCCCCTTCTTTTGTCATTTCGGGACATTCCTTTAGCTTAAACGCCGGTGAGTCCGAATGTGCCGCAAAAATATGGAAGCCCTTAATATCGCTTACATCACACTCCGGCACGCGAAATGCCATAATGGACGAATCATTTCTTATCACATAATACCCGCGCCCCTGCCCAAGCTCCCACGCCTTCCTCTCGCTAAGCCTTGTAAATCCTGCCTGCAACAGTCTTTTTTCCACCTCACATACTGCATGATAACAGGTAAGCGAGCTGTCAAGAAATCCCATCAGTTCTTCAATGACTCCCATCACCCTAATCCTCCATTCTCTAAATAATATATTATATTGCATTATATCAAATCAATCGCTTCACCAATACCGCCCACGCCGATTATCTTAATCCCCTTCACCGGCTCCATGCCTTCAAGGTTCACGCGCGGCATGACCACAGCATCATATCCCAGCTTCTTTGCCTCCTGAACACGCTGCTGCGCCATTGTGACGGCACGCACCTCTCCACTGAGTCCGACCTCTCCAAAGACAAGCATTTTCTCATCAACGGCTCTGTTGCGGAAGCTGGACACAATTGCCATGATAATTCCCAAATCAACCGCAGGCTCATTCATTTTCATGCCGCCTGCAATGTTAACATACGCATCACAATCACCGATTTGCAGACCAAGCCGCTTTTCCAGCACAGCCATCAGCAGATTCACCCTGTTAAAATCCGTCCCTGTCGTCTGGCGGCGCGGGATTCCAAAATTTGTGCGGCACACAAGCGCCTGTATTTCTATCAAAATCGGACGCGTGCCTTCTACAGAACATACAACCACCGAACCGCTTGCTCCCACCGGCTTTCCGCTCAGCATATACTCAGAGGGATTTTTCACCTCAACAAGTCCCTCCTTGCGCATCTCAAACACACCAATCTCGTTCGTTGAGCCAAACCTGTTTTTCACACCGCGCAGAAGCCTGTATGACGCATACCTGTCCCCCTCAAAATAAAGCACCGTATCTACCATATGCTCAAGAACTCTTGGTCCTGCCACCGTACCTTCTTTTGTCACATGTCCTACAATAAAAATAGAAATGCCAAGCCTTTTGGCAAGCTGCAAAAAAACATTCGTAGCCTCTCTGACCTGTGAAACGCTTCCCGGAGCCGACGACACGTCCTCCTGATACATTGTCTGTATCGAATCAATAATTACAATCTCCGGATCTGTGCGTTGTATCGCTTCCTCCACAAGACTTAAATTCGTCTCACACAGTAAAAGCATATTATCCTGAAATTCACCGATTCGCATGGCGCGGAGCTTAATCTGCTTTAAAGATTCCTCGCCCGAAATATAGAGTACCTTCCTCCCCATAAGCGAGAGCTGCCTGCATGTCTGAAGCAAAAGCGTAGACTTCCCGATGCCGGGGTCTCCGCCTACAAGAATCAGTGACCCCTGCATAATTCCGCCTCCAAGCACCCGGTCAAGCTCCTCAATTCCTGTCGTCACGCGCTCCCCGTCATTCAGCGAAATCGCGCCAATCTCAACAGGCTTCGGCGCTTCCCTGACAGCCGCAGTCTTTGACGCGCCACCCATGCCGCTTCCCGTAACGCTTACCTTCTCCTCAACAAGCGTATTCCACTTTTTACATGCCGGACACTGCCCCATCCACTTCGCTGACTCGTGCCCGCACTCCTGACAAAAGAAAACGGTAGTTATTTTTTTAGCCATACTAGTCCCCTACTCCTATCAAAATCTGCAAATTTGGGCCTGAGCACAAATTTGCTGTGTGAAAAATGCATTTTTCACACTTTCCTCCACACCGCATACAAAAATACCTCCTCATAGTTTTCTCTTAGAGGAGGTATTTTATCATTCGCATTGATCTACCACAATTATTTTTTATTCAGTCTGACTTCAACCGCTCCTGCACCTTCCAACTCAACACTGACACTGAGCTTTCCTGAGAGATTTGTTTTCATCGTGCCTGCGCTCTCGCCTGCCACGACAACCTCATACTCCGCATCCGGCTCAACGCCCAGCGTAATCTGTGCATCCTGTGCGCCCTCTACTACAAACGAGATGCTGTCCTGTTCACTGCTAAAATCATGGACTGATGTACCCGGAACAGACTCATATAAAAATAGTCCGTTTTTCTCCAATTTTGTAATTGCCTGATACGTTTTGACCTTATAAGTATCTCCTGCATGCTTGTAATCCTCAAGCTTTGCCTTCGCTGCAAGTTCATGATTTCCAAAACTGATACTGCCATTACTCTCGGAACGTAGTAATTCTGTGACTGCTGACATTTCTTTTGTCCTCCTAAAACAATAAATGTTGATTAATTGTAACTGCTAATTTGATAATTGCACGTAACAATTCAGTACCTTCATCGTTACGATTACACTTCTATCATATACTATATTTTTTTAATTTTCTACAAGTTTTTGTAAAATTTCCGAAAATTTAATCACTCAGATACCGCCTGTTTTTCCTTTGGTTCCTTTACCGTAAATGTGACTTTATCGTTTCTGACGCCTGCTGAAACCGCATCACCGGCTTTCACTCTACCCTCAAGAATTGCTGTCGCAAGCTCATTTTCCACAACATTTTGGATTGCCCGCTTTAATGGCCTTGCGCCCATTTTGGGATCGGAATGCTTTTTCACAAGATATTCCTTGAGCGTTCCCGTCAGCGTCAAATCAATATCAAGCTGTGCCTTGCAGCGCTCGCAGAGATTTTTGGAAAGCAGCGTGATAATCTGCTTCATATCCCGTTCCGTCAGCGGGTGGAATACCATAATCTCATCAATACGGTTGATAAACTCCGGCTTAAATAAACGCTTTACTTCCTCCATAACGTTGGACTTCATTTTATTATAATCCGCTTTTTCGTCCTTCACCGTCGCGAAGCCTAAACTCTTGGGATCGACAATCCGCTTTGCGCCTGCATTTGATGTCATAATTAATATTGTATTTTTAAAGCTTACTTTTCTGCCCTTCGAATCGGTAATATGCCCGTCGTCAAGCACCTGTAAGAGAATGTTAAATACGTCAGGGTGCGCCTTTTCAATCTCGTCAAAAAGCACAACCGAATAAGGATTCCTGCGCACCTTTTCACTGAGCTGTCCACCCTCCTCAAAGCCCACATAGCCTGGCGGCGAACCGACCATTTTCGATACGGAATGCGATTCCATATACTCCGACATGTCAACGCGGATCAGTGCATTTTCGGATCCAAACATTGCCTCCGCAAGCGCCTTGGAAAGCTCCGTCTTTCCGACACCCGTCGGTCCTAAAAACAGGAACGATCCAATCGGCCGGTTCGGATCCTGAAGTCCTACGCGTCCGCGCTTCATCGTCTGTGCAACCGCTGTGACTGCTTCCTCCTGTCCTATCACACGCTTATGGAGAATACTTTCCAGCTTCAAAAGCCGCTCGCTTTCTTTTTGCGTTAATTTTTTAACAGGTATTTTTGTCCAGTTTGCCACAACCTCCGCAATGTCATTTTCCGTTACGACCAGATTTTTCTCTGTCTGTGTCTTTTCGTACCGGATATATGCCTTATCATATTTTTTAATCAGTTCGTCCTGCTTTTGCCGCAGCTCTGCCGCCTGCGTATAAGCTTCCATGCGAATCGAACGCTCTATCTGCAAATCAAACCGCTTAATCTGCTCCGTCATTTCCTTGAAGGTATCCGGCAGATGCATATTTTTGAGCCTGATTGCAGCCGACGCCTCGTCAATCAGATCAATCGCCTTATCGGGCAGATTCCTGTCGTTGATATAGCGGTCAGAAAGCTTCACCGCCGCCTCAAGTGCCTCATGCGTGATTGTCACCTGATGATGCTCCGCATACTTGTAGGCAATTCCTTCAAGAATTTCCACTGCCTCGCTCTCCGTCGGCTCTTCCACCATTACAGGCTGGAATCTCCGCTCTAACGCCGCGTCCTTCTCAATATATTTTCTGTATTCTGCAACCGTTGTCGCGCCGATCAGCTGGATTTCACCTCTCGAAAGCGAAGGCTTTAAAATGTTGGACGCGTCAATCGCCCCCTCTGCGCCGCCCGCGCCAATCAACGTGTGGATTTCATCAAGGAACAGGTAAATATTGCCGGCATCAATAACCTCCCTGATGACTCTTTTAATGCGCTCCTCAAACTCACCGCGGTATTTCGAGCCTGCGACCATTCCCGCAAGGTCTAAGGTCACAACACGCTTGTTTTTCACAGTGTCTGGCACATCTCCGTTTACAATCCTAAGCGCAAGTCCCTCCGCAATCGCAGTTTTTCCGACACCCGGCTCACCAATCAGACAGGGATTATTTTTGGTGCGTCTTGAAAGAATCTGCACCACGCGCAAAATCTCGGTCTCTCTGCCAATCACAGGGTCGAGCCTTCCGTCCTTTGCAAGCTGCGTCAAATCTCTGCTGTACTGATTCAAAGTCTGTGTAACGCCGTCTCGTTTCTTCTTCCTGTTTTTACTCAGATCATCTTTGTGCTGATTAATATCTTCGCCCATCGCAATCAACGTGTCCATATACAACTTCTGAACGTTGATTCCGATTGTATTCAAAAGCCGCAGCCCGACATTTTCGCCCTCTCTTAAAATGGATAAAAGAATATGCTCCGTACCGGTCAGCTGGCTCTTATATTTGTGCGCCAGCCTGTGGCTTTCCTCCAAAATCTTTGTCGCCCGCGGCGAATAGCCGTCGCGCTCCATTGTGGCAACATTTCCCTCCGGTGCAATCAGTTCCTTAATCATGCTGATTAACTGCACGTCCTCAACACCGTTGTCCGCAAGCACCTTTGCCGCTACGCCCGTCTTTTCCCGAACAAGTCCCACAAGGATATGCTCACTTCCGATATAACTTTGACGCAAATCTCTCGCCGTCTTTGCAGCCTTTTGCAAAGCGGCCTTTGCCTTATCTGTATACTGCTGCATTTCTAAACCTTACTCCTTTCCCAGTCTGCCCTCTATATTATAACTGCTCATAATCCTCATATATTTCATCAATCAGCGCATGTACCTCACTGCGTGAAATCCGCTTGCAGCTGCTCTTTGCCAAAAGCACCTGCATCTGCCGCTTCAGTTCCTCAAGCGCCTGTATTTTGTCAATATCTACGGCAATCACCGCGCCTTTTCTTCTGTCCACCTTCACAAAACCCTCCTGCTTCAGCACAGAATATGCCTTGTTGACTGTGTGCATGTTGATCCCAATCGTATCTGCAAGCTGCCTCACCGAAGGGAGCGCATCTCCCTCCTGAAACTGAGACGTTGCTATCCCGATGATAATCTGGTTGCGCAGCTGTAAGTACAATGCTTCATCACTGTTAAAATCAATCTCTATATACATCTGTCCCACGCTCCTTCCCACTTTATCGGTTGTTATACGAATTATAGCACAACAAAAACAGATGTACAAGTATATCGTGTGAATAAATTCACACAGGAAAAAATTCACACGGACGTGACCGCAATCTTATCCAAAATTCCCGTAAGATGTGCAATCACCACACCATAATTTGTCATCGGCACGCCCTGCTGCTTTGCCCTCTCCACTCTCGAAAGAACATATTTTCTATTAAACATGCACGCACCGCACTGAATGACCAAATCATAAACAGACAAATCCTTTGGAAAATCCGTACCGCTCTTATGCACAATCTCCAAGTCCTGTCCGAACCGCTTACGCAGCATACGCGGAATTTTGACACGCCCGATATCCTCCGAAAGCGGCGCATGTGTGCAGCACTCTGCAATCAGCACTTTGGAGTGCTCTGTCAGTCCCTCCATCGCCTTTGCCCCTTCTATATAATAAGGAAGGTCTCCCTTATAAGCAGCAAAAAGCACCGAAAAAGAGGTCAGCATACTCTCCGCAGGCTTCCTTTCGTACACATAACCAAACGCCTGCGAATCCGTAATAATCAACCGCGGCGGAGCGGAAAGACGTTTTAACCCTTCCTCCATTTTATCAGCCGTAACGCCGATGACAATACATTTTTTATCCAACAGCTCCCTGATTGTCTGAACCTGCGGTAAAATCAGCCTTCCCTTCGGCGCCTGAATATCTTGCGGCATCACAAGCATAACCGCGTCGTCCTCACCGACAAGGCTGCCTGTAATCAATCGTGCGTCAAAACTCTCCGGTACAAGACGCGCGAGCGCTTCGCTTACGCTGTCCATACCCTCACCCGTAACCGCACTGACAACAATTGGCAAAACACCTGTCCTTTTGTTTATTTCGCCGCAAAGCCTCTGTATTTCCTCTGTCCCCCTGCTGTCCGATTTTGTGATAACTGGCAGTACAGGCGTATTTTTATCACGAAAATATTGAACCCATTCCAGTTCTGTGTCTATCCCTGCACCGTCGAAAATTATGACACCAATGTCACTTTTTTCGGCGGCAAGCCTTGTCTTTTCCACTCTGCTTTCTCCAAGAACGCTCTCATCGTCAAATCCCGCCGTATCAATAATGACACATGCGCCAAGCGGGCGAATTTCCATCGGTTTACTCACAGGGTCGGTTGTCGTGCCTGCCACATCTGCCGTAATCGACACCTGCTGCCCCGTAAAAGCATTCACAAACGAGGACTTTCCACTGTTCGTCTTTCCAAAAACACCGATATGCAGACGGACACTGGCCGGAGCTTCATTCAGGCTTCCCATCGTATTCCTCCATTCCTGTGCAATTGCACAAACGATTAAAAACGAAAATCCCGCGCTCCGCCCTCAATATCGTGAATATTCATGGAAGCGCGCTCCCTCACCTTTGGATTTGGTATTTTTTCAAGCTCTTTCTCAATCAGCTCCATACCAAGCCTTTTCGTATCCTCACCCGCATAATCCTCAAGATATTCCTTCAAAGTCATCAGCGCGTTCGGGTGGCAGCAGTTTAAAATCTGCATATTTTTGCAAAGCGTCATAAAACGGTCACCCGTTCTTCCCTCGCGGTAGCACGCCGTACAAAAGCTGGGAATATAACCAAGCTGCATCAGCCAGTTGACCACCTCGTCAAGACTGCGCCTGTCGCTCACGTCAAACTGCTCGCTTGTGCTGTTGTCCTCCTTGGGCTTGGCATAACCGCCCACGCTTGTACGAGACGCCCCGCTTATCTGCGACACGCCAAGCGGCAGCACCTTCTCACGCAGCTGCTGACTTTCCCTCGTCGAAATAATCATCCCCGTATACGGCACGCTAATGCGAATCAGTGCACAGATTTTTGCAAAAATATCATCACTGATCCCGTTGTCAAAATCGTCCGGATTAATATCGTCCGCAGGCTTTATTCGGGGAACACTGATTGTATGCGGCCCAACGCCATGTACCGCCTCAAGATGCTCCGCATGCATCAAAAGCCCTGCAAACTCATAACGGTACAACTCCAGTCCAAACAAAACGCCAAGCCCGACATCATCAATGCCGCCCTCCATTGCCCTGTCCATTGCTTCCGTATGATATGCATAATCATGCTTAGGCCCTGTCGGGTGCAGTCTCTCGTAGCTCTCTTTATGATATGTTTCCTGAAAAAGAATATACGTACCAATACCTGCGTCATGGAGCTTTCTGTAATTTTCCACTGTAGTCGCCGCGATATTGACATTGACACGCCGAATCGCCCCGTTTTTGTGCTTGATACTGTAAATCGTCTGAATGCATTCCAGTATATATTCAATCGGATTGTTCACAGGATCCTCGCCCGCCTCAATTGCAAGACGTTTATGCCCCATATCCTGCAGTGCCGTCACTTCTTTTACAATCTCCTCCTGCGTCAGCTTTTTTCGCGCAATATGCTTATTTTTCAAATGGTACGGACAGTATAAGCAACCGTTTACGCAATAATTGGAAAGATAGAGTGGTGCAAAAATCACGATACGGTTGCCGTAAAAATCATTTTTTATCTGGTTGGCAAGTTCATAAATCTCCTTAATTTTCTCCTCATTCTGACATGCAAGCAATACGGACGCTTCTCTGTGATTTAATCCTTTCCGCTGCCTTGCTTTCTCAATAATGGCATCCACAAGCTCCATATTGTCACAATTTTGATCTGCATACGCCAGTGTTTCCTGAATCTCTTCATCGGAAATAAATTCTTCTGCTTTCAATGAATTTACATTGTACATCTTTATCCTCCATTTTATCAAAACCTGCGAATTTGTGCCTCTGCACAAATTTACTGATTGAGAAATCTCTGATTTTTCAATCTACTCCCTTCTAAAGTCTCCCCTGTCAGTAACGATTTGATAACCGATCTCTGTCATTCGGTTCCTGAGGTTTCGCAGCCCCTCTGCCGCCTCATTGCCCATACAAATCTTGTTGTTATAAAGCTGATACTTTTCCCGCACCTCTACGGGAGAAAGATTGGGCATCACAACATTTGCCCCCGCCTTGATTCCAAGCTCGCGTCCCATAGGGTGGATTGTCCCAAGCGCCGTCGTCGCGGGCAGAAGTACGCGCGGATGCATCAACCGTATGATGCTAAGAAGCCGCAATGTCATCTCAAGCGTCCCTGCGCACGCATTGGCAAACGGTGTGTCTTTATGCGGAATAAAAGGGCCTATCCCAACCATATGCGGCTCAAGCTCCCTGATAAACTGCAAATCCTCATAAATGGTATCAAACGTTTGAAATGGCGAGCCTACCATAAAGCCCGCCCCTACCTGATATCCGATTTCTTTCAAATCATACAGACATTTCTTTCTATTTTCCAAACACAGCTCTTTCGGGTGAAGTCTTTCATAATGCTCCTGATTTGCCGTTTCATGGCGCAGCAAATACCGATCTGCGCCTGCACCAAAATACGCCTGATAATTTGAACGGCTTTTCTCACCGATTGACAAAGTTACTGCACAGTCCGGAAATTGTGACTTGATCCCATACACAATGCTGCATATCCTTTTTTCGGTAAAAAATTCGTCTTCGCCGCCTTGCAGAACAAACGTGCGAAACCCGAGCGCATAACCGCTCTTACAGCACTCCATAATCTGTTCCTGCGTCAACCGGTAACGCTGTGCCTTTGCATTCCCGCACCGAATGCCGCAGTAATAGCAGTTATTTCTGCAATAGCTCGTAAACTCAATCAGACCTCTTATGTAAATATTCTTCCCATAAATACAGTCCGCCGCATATCTTGCACGCCTTTTTAAATAGTCAATTCCCGCGCAGTCATCACTCAGAAGCAGCGCTGCAAGCTCATCCTTTCCCAGCCCGCCACCGGCTTCGAGTCTGTCAACAATCTCCTCTAACATTTATCCCACACTTACTGCCTTTATATCACTTTATTTAATGACAATGCTTGCATTCTTAATATCCGCCAAATCATAGGTTTTTCCCGACTGGATACCCACAACTTTCGGTCTTAACACATACTGCGGATTGTTCGCCACCACTCTTGCAAGCTCTCCCGTGCTAAGCTCCACATCTGTTCCCACAGGATACAAAATCACGCTCTCCAAAAAGCTTTTCATCACATTAATATCAAGCTCGTCCGTCATCGACATAATCATCTCTACAGCATCTCTTGGTGAAAACGGTTTTTTATACGGCCGCTCCGTTACCAATGCATCATAAATATCCGCCACCGATATAATACGTGCAAACAAATTGATGCTGTCCGCTCCCACGCTCATAGGATACCCTCTGGCATTCATTTTCTCATGATGCTGCAGAACACCCATTTTAATCTGATTGGACAGGTCGTCCTTTTCCTTCAAAATACCATAACCAAAAAGGGAGTGCTGCTTCATCATCGCAAACTCATCATCTGTAAGTTTTCCCGCCTTGTTTAAAACTTCGTTTGGTATCTTCGACTTTCCAACATCATGTAAAAGTCCTGAGATCCCGATTTCATACACATCACTTTCACTCAGGCCATGCTTTTTTGCGACAATCATAGCCATCGTAGCAACATCAACACTGTGCTTAAATGTATACTCATCACTCACTTTCAACGCACTGATATCTACCGCAAGCGCATCATTATTGTTGATTGCCTTCATCAAATCATCGGTGATATTCTTTGTCGTACTGGTAAAACCCGACGATTCCGTATCATTATACAGATATTGAATCCCTTCGGCAACACGCGCCTTCACGCTCTCGGACAAATTGACCTTCGCCCTGTCCTGCACGGTATTTTTTTCTATTACCTTCTGCACTTCCGCAGAAACCACAACCTGATTGTTGTCATTCTCTTCTTTCTTCTCGTCCTCTTCGCCCTCGCGGATATAGACGCCGCCAATCCCCATTTTAAGCAGCGAAGCTTTGTGAAAATTATCCATCGGAGTGTTTCTCGCAATTAATATTCTCCCTGCCCTGTCCACGATTGACTGGTCTATAATCATTCCTTCCTGCAAGGAACGTGTTCTGACAAACCTTCTTGTTACCAGAGTATCCACTCCTCTCACGTATATTATGAATAATCTGACTTTTCATGTCAGTTTCTGTCCCTGTATTGATTTTTCGGTGTATACATTATCAGTTTACACTAAAATCCAAATTATGTCCATAAATTTGCAGGAATCATTTCTCATTCCTTCTTACAAATCCGCAAATACTTCCATCTGTTTTTTCAGTTCTTCCACAATCGACTGATTGGTATCCATACGGCCTGTGATATCCTCCATATCCCCCACCAGACTCTTCGCGCTGTCTGCAACTCCGGTAATTCCCGAGGCGCCGTCATCAATTGCCTTTGTAATGCTTTCAATCGAATCCGCAATCTCCGTCATGGAATTTCTAAGCCGGTCCGTCCTGCTGTTGAATGCATCAATCATTTCCTTTACGTAATCGGCATCCTCCTTATACTGCCTGCCGGAACGGACAAATTCCTGAAATCCCATCAAAATCGTATCGCTTAAATAGTCTGCCATGTCTTGAGAATGCTTTGATAAATTATGTACCGCGTTTGTAACGACCTGATTGACCTCCTGAATCCGTCCGGCAGTTGCACTGCAAGAGCTTGCCAGGTCTTGTATCTCTGCTGCAACGACTGCAAAGCCTTTTCCGGCTTCCCCCGCACGCGTAGCTTCTATGGACGCGTTCAGGGCAATCAGATTCGTCGAGGAGGAGATTGATACGATATCCTTTGTCAGTTTGTTTACCTGCTCTACACTCTTACTGTTTTCAATTGCCTCTTCAAGCACTTCCAGAATATCAGCAGCCTTCTTTTGAATTGCTTCGGTGTTTGTCTGTGCCGACGCTTCCATCTCGGTTGCCCGCATCTTCATCGCCGAGGAATAATCTGTGATAGCGCTGCATTCTTCTGCCATGTCATGGACGTCCTCTTTGATGTCTGCCGCGCTGCCGTTAATCGTCGCCGCATTGTTTGCCACCCTTTGGATTGCCATAGACAGGGAACCTGCAAGCGAAGAAAGCGCTCTTGCGCTTTTTCCCGACGTGCGGGTGTGCTTTAGCACTTCGTTTGTCACTTCGTCAAGCTTCTGAGAACTCTCCTGAAGCGTATCCACCGTACCCTTGATTGGTGTTATCACATATTTCTTGATGATTCGGATTGCGGCGGGCACTAATATCAGACATGATGCTATTGATATGGCTGCAATGAGCAGTGAAATCAGATAGACACCCAAAAGCTCCTGTCTTGCATCGGCTGTTCTTGTGCTTACAGCCGCATATAATTCATCAATATTGCTTTCTATGGCAGATCCAAAACGTGCAACATCGCCATTGGCATAAGCATAGGCGTCCTGTGTCTTGCTGTCCGCACTTGCACATACAAGATAAACCAACGCATGCTGAAAAGAATCATAGTTGTCCAAAAGCTGCGCATAAACCGCTTCTTCCTCTTTTGTGACGTAGACTTCAAATTCTTTTAAATATGCTTCCAGTGTTTTTTCTTCTTCTTTTATCTGTGCCACAACCGTAATCATGGTATTGTAATCTGTTGCGACAATATGGGACAATGCCATTTTATGGATATTCGTGGTGGTGTGACGGATATTGTGCAGTGTTTCCAAACCTACCATATTGTTATCTACGATTTCAGAAGCATTGGAATTCACGTTGTTGATGCTAAAAACCGACAAAACATTTGAAATCAATGCCACAACTCCCAAAAGAATAATAGGAAGTATCAGACGTTGTTGTATGGTGAGTTTCTTCTTCATGTTACATTAACAAATCCTTTCAATCAATCTATCTTGCAGAAATGCCTTCTGCCATTTCATCTAACTGCTCCTGCAAATCCTGTCCGGCAGGATTTCCTGCCGCCATATTTTGCGCAAATTTTGTAACAGGATCCCAAAACTTGCCGCCTACCCGCTGAAGCTGGGAAAATTCAGACTGTTCTATAAGCGCTGCGATCGCTGCCGATTGTCTGATCGCCTCAGAATCTGCGACTGCAATGTTTGACGGTCCCTGCCCGCGCATTTCAAAACGGAGCTGCTGATTCTCTTCATTCGTAATCCATTCGGCAAGTCTTGATGCCCATTCCGGATACGCGGAATAAGCATTTACGCCAATCAGCTTGCAGCCGGAAAAAGAAGCCATCTGCACCTGTCCGCCGTTACAGCTGTACGTCGGCAGCTTGGCGGCTCCGGTATTGGCGCCCCATACCTCCTGTACCGCTACGGAATTCCATACACCGCTGACACCAGCAATCACCGTTTCGTCCTTTACTCCCTCAAGAAATTCTTCATCTGTACAACTGGCAAAACCCGGATTTTCCGCAATCCTGAGCATTGCCTGCGCCACATCAACGCCGCGGATTTCCCCATCCGTCTGATTCCATGTACAATAGTTCGTAATCCCGTCATCGTTCAGCCCGACCTCAAGGCCTGTATTTCCAAAGAACGAATATACGTACCATGCCGAAGACCAGTCCATGACAAACAATTTGTCGTTTGATGTCGCAGCTTCGAGTATACCGTCCAGCGTCTTAGCCTGTTCGTCTGTGATATATTGCTTGTTATAATATAAAAAATATCCGTTATCCGCAGTCAACGGATATGCATACAGCTGATTGTTTACCGAGGCAGCCTCCACTGTACTTGAAAGATTTCTGTCCCTGATTGCATCCGCATTCTCAATAGGATCTAATGCTCCGGCAGCAGCCAAAGCATTTAACTGGTCGTCCGCAAAGGTAAATACGTCCGCCCCCTCCTCCAATCCTCCGAGCAATACATCTTTGCACTGGGATTCTCCCTGTACCTCGAATGAAATCTCAAAGTCTGCCTCTCCCTGATAATATGCCTGGAAGCTCTCAATAAGCCGGTTCATCAGTTCCTTATCCTCCTCGGCTCCCCAGACAACCAGCTCAACCTTTTCAGGTTCCTCATCCTCCATGACGGCTGCTTCTTCCTTATTGCATCCCGTAAACGCCGCAATGCATAGAATTCCCAAAAGAAGTCCGCATATCCTTTTTCTCATATCTGTTCCATCCTTTATGTAACCATTCTTTCCATGACCATTATGCCTATTCGGGCATGTATCAGTCTGTTTCCATTATATCATTGATACAAGATTTTGGCAATATGAGGGAAAGCCGATTCATATTCCCCTGTCCTCAAAGCGGCAAACTGTTCCGCAGGCAAAGCACCCCCCAGCCAGCTTGCGAATTCGGCCGTTCAGGCGCCCCTGCAAGAACTTCCGTTCCCTTTACAAGCAGCGCTTTCAGCCGCTCCCCATATAAAAAGCGGTCGTTTCCGCGCACAATCCCCCACTCCATCATCAGCGCCGCCGCGCCTGTCACAAAGGGCGTTGCAAAAGAGGTTCCCGAAACCTGCTCATATCCCCCGTTCGGCATCGGCACCGTAATATTTACCCCCGGCGCTAAAAGATCAGGCTTGACATCAGCAACAATCTGTCCTCCGCCCACAGTATCACGCCTTCCGCCGTCATAGCGAAAAACATAACCGCGTCCGGAAAAATCCGCATAGCTCCTCAAAGAAACGTCGTAAGCCCCCACCGTAATGGCTCTCCTTGCGGTTGAAGGAATCGTGAGCGTCATCTCCGGCGTTGGCAGAAAAAAGCCTGTTCCCCTGTTTCTTGTCGCATAACTGGGCAGATAAAAACGGTATTCCCCCGTCACCACATTGACAGGCGACAATAAAATACTCCATATGCCGCTATTGACATAAGTATTTTCGGGAATCATATCAATAAAAATTTCCTGCGACGTACTATATGGAAGCGGCTCTCCTAAATAACACAACAGCATTGTATTTTGCAGCCTCTGCCTTACAGTCTGCGCCGCACTCTCTCCTGACAGCCGGAACAGCACGCGCTCGCCGGAAGGTGACACAAGTGTCATATCCATAATGTCCTGTGCATACTTCCACAGCTGTATGCTAAGTCCTGTCTCGTACTCCGCAACAGACAATTCCACTGTTTTCCGGGTCAGCGCTACACCCGCCGTATGCCCGTTTGACGCGCCTTCGTTTCCGCTTCCTACCACAATCACGCTTCGTCCGATTTCCGACGCATTGTCAATAAAACGTTCCAAAAGAGAGTTTCCCTGATGATCACCGTATGTATTGCCAAAGCTGATGTTAATCGCCACCGGCCGGTTCAGCTCCACTCCAAGCTTAACGCAAAAATCAATGCCGCGCATCAGCTGCGTCGTACGCGGGAATCCCTCCGGAGATGCCGTTCCAAGCTTTACGACAAGAATGTCAGCCTCTGCTGCCACACCACTGTCTGTGCCTGCCGCCACCGCCGCCACTCCCGTCCCATGACCGGAATAGTCAAAAGTCGGCACCTTTTTTCGCCCTTCTTCCCTGCCCAGCGAGATCGCCTCGTCAATCATTTCCCTTGTGTAAAGCACACCAATATTGTATCCCGACGGTGGTAAAAGTCCCGCCTCCGCATCCGGCGCTGCACCCTGATCCCAAATTGCCAAAATGCGCGTCCGGTTTGCCCTGTCACGAAATTCCGAGAGAAAATAATCAATTCCACTGTCAAGCACTGCCACAATAACGCCCGCTCCCGTAAGGTACGGCTCCCGCTGTGTCACCTGCGTGATGCACGAGGCGGTTCTCTCATACTCATTCATAAGCACACCCACAAATTCTTCCTCTTATTTATCATATGGATTTCTGTCATATCTGTTGCGGATTTTGCAGAAAAAAACGCAGGCTAAAACAATTTCGCTTCAAAAAAGCAGTTTGCGGATTCGCACACAGGTAAAACCGCTCATATACTATCTTAAAGACAGAAAGCCGGACGGAAAAATACATGCCAAACAATGCAAAGCTGGAAAATCTTCTGAATCTGGCGCTTGCCGCCACCACAGAGGAAAAAGAAAAATCCCAGATTCTCGGGACAGGATACACCCCGTCCACAAGAAGCTGGGAATTGATCGTCAAATATCATGGAAGCATCGAACAACTCGCCTCAGATGTCATCAGCATTGAGCCGCTCATCAACGGCTACTGTATCGCCATTGTGCGCGATGATTTCATCGAAGCCTTCGCCGACCTTGATGAAGTGGAATACGTCGAAAAACCAAAGCGGCTTTACTTTGACTCCTATTTGTAAGCATACCTATTTATATGCAATCGCATTCCAACGAAGCTCGTTTTTAAAGGTTCTGATGTCCGTATTGTTGTCAATTACAACCGCCTCAATGCCCATCGCGTCAGCCCAGTCAATCATCTGCTCTACACTAAGGTCATAGGAAAATGCCGTATGATGTGCTCCGCCTGCCAAAATCCAAGCCTCTGCTCCAACCGTAAGGTTTGGCTGCGGTGTCCAAAAAGCAGTCGCTACCGGAAGCTTCGGCATCGGCTTTTCCACCTTTTTGCAGTCAACGGCATTGATAATCAGGCGGAAGCGATTGCCAAGGTCAACAAGCGACGTTGCCACTGCCGGGCCTGTCTTTGACGTAAACACAAGCCTTGCAGGATCTTCCCTGTCACCCATTGAAAGCGGGCATACTTTAATCGAAATATCGCCGTCCGCAATTG
This sequence comes from uncultured Lachnospiraceae bacterium, assembly GCA_910577115.1. Taxonomy (GTDB): domain Bacteria; phylum Bacillota; class Clostridia; order Lachnospirales; family Lachnospiraceae; genus COE1. The sequence goes on along the minus strand of CAJTMC010000044.1, from coordinate 5,795 downwards.
TAGGACAAACCTCAAGCATATGTGCCTGCAAAATACCCTCTTTTCCGGGAACAAAATTATAAGTATAGTCCTCCATAAACGAAGTACCCTTTGCATCTTTTACATTCGACGCCATAATTTTCATCAGACGCACCATAGCTGCCGTCTTCCAGTCGCCCTCTGCGCCAAAGCCGTATCCTTTTTCCATAAGCCTCTGTATTGCAAGACCGGGAAGCTGCTTTAAGCCGCCAAGCATACCAAAGTGCGTCACAATCGCATGATAATCCCGCTCCTCAAGAACCCTGCCCTCATGCAAAATCTTATATTTACTGTAATACTCGTCTGTGAGCGCCTTCGTATCCGCTGCGGAAACGGCATCCACATACGCAACCAAATCATTGACATTGTAATGGTCAATTTCCCAGCCAAACTGAATCTGTGCCTCTACCTTATCACCCTCTGTAACAGCAACATTGTTCGTGTTGTCGCCAAAACGGCACACTCTGATATGGGAAGATTCCATCACGCCTCCATTATATTTAATTTTTCAATAGAACCACGTTTCTCCATTTCTGCGAGCTTTTCCAAAAATTCCGCACCGCACACAGGTTTCGAATAATAGTATCCCTGAAAGAAATCACAGCCCATCTCCTCCAAAAGCTGCGCCTGCCGAAGCTCCTCCACACCCTCGGCAATCAATTCCATACCCATTTCTTTCAACATCGCGATGGAATATTTCAGCGCCGACATCGCCTTCTTGTCATCCATTGCCGACCAAACCATTGACTTGTCAAGCTTTACGGTATGGAATGGATACTTGACAACCGCCGCGGTATTGGCAAAGCCGGTACCGTAATCATCAAGTGAAAAATTGATGCCATACTCCCTGAGCTTATCCATATTTTCAATCAGCGTTTCCTGCGACATCACTGCAGCCGTCTCCGTAATCTCAAGGTTAATACAGTTATAGGGAAGCTTATATCGATTCATAATATCCAGCAGCTGCATATAAAGCGTAGACTGCATGCACTGAACCACTGACAGATTCACATCAATATATTCAATTCCTCTCTCAAGCAGATGCGCCTCGGAAATAAAACGGCACACCTCACAAAATACAAACTCGCCAATTTCAAGAATCAGACCGTTGCGCTCCGCAATCGGAATAAACTCCTCAGGGCTGATATAGCCAAACTCCTCATGCCGCAGGCGAATCAGCGCTTCCGCCGACACGTAACACTTTTTCTCCACAGAGTAAATCGGCTGGTAATAAACTTCAAACTTATGTTCGTACAGGGCATATTTCATAATCTGAACAATCTCCGCTTCCCTGCGTCCCTTTTTCAACAGCTCGTCGTTTGCATAAATAACAGGTGTTCCTGAAATCTGATTTGCCTCAACAATCCCGATATCCAGCAAGGTCATAATGTCAGCCAAACGCTTTGCATTTTTCGGGTAAGCGACAACACACATCGGTGCCGACATTGTTACCGATACCGTATCCGTCAGAAACGGCACACTAAAACGCTCCTGTATCTCAGCTATGATTTCATCCCAATTCCCGTTTTTTTCGGAGAGAATCACAAAGCGGTAGCCTCCCATGAAGAATACCTTTTCCTTGTCGGCGATTGTCAGAATCAGCTCCGAAAACTGCTTCAAAAGCCTGTTTGCGTTTTCTACGCCAAGCGCATCTGTAATATACTTCATTCCCTCGATTTCAATTCCCAACACCTGAAACGGCGTTTCGCTGCCAATCAGTTCAAACGCTACCCTCTCAAAAGCAGTTTTATTATAGGTGCCAAGATCCTTCTCCTCATAATTTAACGGATTTTCAAGGGAAAAATAAATGAGGAGTACCGCAATGGACACCGCAAACTGCGTCATCAGAAGACTTGGGAAAAACGCCTGCGTGATAATAATTATAAAACAGAAAACGGTATAACAGCTTACTGACACAATCTGTCCTGCTGAAAAAAATTTTCGGAATCTGATTGTATAATATTGCGACATTGCCACATAGTAAAGCGATACAGCATAAAGAAACCAAAACAGAAGACCATGTATGTATTCACCATTTTGACCGATACGAAAAATGAGTCCATGAATCGGAGATGTTACGATTAAAAGCTCACAGATACTGATTGGCACAACAAGCAGAAGCTTTTCCTTCCGGCTGGAAGATGCCGTCTTTTTGATAACCTTTAGTATATATGTAAAATACACCACCGGCGTCAGATTAAACATTGCCAGATAAACCACATTCAGCACATAATGCAATGGTCTTATGAAACTCATGGGATTCCTTATCGCAAACACCGTCATTAAATCAAAGACAGATGCCAGCAGCTCTACGACAAGCAGTGCTTTAAATATGCGGTTCTGCACCGTACTGATGTTCTTTTTCATATAAAAATGTATTCCGATCACTACCGTCACGATAATTGCAGCTATATCATAATGGATAATATAGTTCATGCGAGTTCCTCCCCAACGGATTATTCCATAGTCTCTTTTATTCTTGATTTTATCACAGTTTTGATTTTAGTTCAATCATTATGGTCTTGAGAGCATGACTGCTTTTTTCCCTCCCCGCAATAACTTTCTTCCCACACAGTATTTTACAGTAGATTTTATCATACAATCCTCTTTTTGCGTAATAGTGATTACCGGAATATAATACTTGAAGGAGAAAGATATATGCCGGAGAGTATATATAAATTCCCAATTTAGCTGAATAAAATTTCCTGACCAAGTCTATATGGCTTTTACTCCTTCCACTCCTCATGGTTGATTTCCCTGTCTTTAAAATAGTATTTCCGGTCACGCTCTCCCACTTCGCGCATAACCCGGCAGGGATTTCCGACCGCGACGACATTTGATGGAATGTCTTTGGTCACAATGCTTCCTGCGCCAATGACCGTATTATCGCCGATGGTGATGCCCGGCATAATAATCACGCCTGCACCGAGCCAGCAGTTTCTGCCAATGTGAACCGGCATATTATACTGAAGTCCCTTTTCACGAAGCTCCGGCAAAATCGGGTGTCCTGCCGTTGCGATTGTCACGTTGGGGCCAAGCATAGTATAGGCGCCAATATAAATGTGGGTATCGTCCACACAGGTTAAGCCATAGTTTGCATATACCATTTTTCCAAAGTGGCAGTTATGACCGCCGAAATTAGAGTAAAAAGGCGCCTCAATATATACGCCCTCGCCGCAGTCGCCTAACATTTTTTTAAGCATTTCGGCTCTTTTTTCTACCTCTGACGGCCTGGTCAGGTTATACTCACACAGCAAATCCTGATAAGCCATCTGCTCTTTCATAATTTCTTCGCCACATGGAAAATACAATTCTCCGGTATGTAGTCTTTCTTTCATACTACTCATTTTTAAAACCTCCGTCTGTTATATTTTTGATACCCTGCTTCCTAAAAGAGAAAAGGGGATGTCTATTTATTTTTTAACAATAGCATATTTGTGTTTTAAATTCTTTCATAATGTTATATAATTTTATAACAATCTTCTTTATTTACTGTTAAACGTAGGAAATATACGCAATTGCAAACATATGTACTGTTTTACTTTTAATTTGAGCGTTTCCTTTAGGTCTGCATTTAGTTCTGTTTCGTTCTGCGATTACTGAAAAACATTGATTTTTAATAGACGAAGTAATATAATATAACTGCCTTTGCAAGAGGGCGTAGCTTGAATTGTTCTACACCCGAGGCAAATTAGTGTTCGACACATTTATATCCAGTAAATCTGCTTCAATATAATCGTGTCAATACGCTAAAGCACATTAATTAAGAAGGAGGTTTCGTATGAATTGGAAGCGAAAACGAAAATGGCTGATGTCGATCGTGATGACTTTCGCAATGTTATCCTCTACTGTGGGGGCGGCAGCGGCAGCCGAACAAACCGACCAGCCAAACACAATGATGGACACCGGGGCAGAGACTGAATGGGAGCAGAAAACCGAAGCAGAAACGGAAACCGGAGAGAAGACTGAATCAGAATCGGAATCGGAATCGGAACCTGAATCAGAAGCTGACGAGGAAACCGAAGAAGATCCCGAAAATCAAATTGAATCAGAAACCGAGACAGAAACTGAAAAAAATGATTTACCTGAAGATTCGAATGGTGAATCATCTGTGGAACCGGAAGACACTAATGACATGCCGTTCACAGATCTCACATCTGATGTCCATGAGCACAGTTGGTCCGTTGACTGGAACCACGACAAAAGCTATCATTGGCACGAATGCGATGGCGAAGACTGTCCTGTGACTGACAACAGCAAAAAAGATAGTTACGCAAAGCACAACTATGATGATAACAACGTATGCACCGAATGCGGCTATTCTAAGCCAAACGTCCGGATTACTAAAATAACGGAAGGCGTTATCCCAACCTATCAGGAGGCCTATCAGACCATGATCGCTTTAAAGGAAACGTATCCCGAAGGAATGGAGTGGACGAATTTTACGCCCTACGGGAGCAAGGGTAATCTTGGCGATTCCTATACATGGAAAGGCGGATACATTTACGGGGCAAACAAAGGCGTGGGTTGTGCAGCCTTCGCCTTTATTCTCAGCGATGCAGCCTTTGGCAGTTTACCCGCAAGGGCAATCGACGGAGGCAGCTTTACGTTTGATGATGTAAAGGTCGGTGATATCCTGCGGGTAAATGGCAACAGCCATAGCGTAATTGTTCTTCAAAAGAGCGCAGGAGGCGTGATCGTCGCCGAAGCAAACTACAACAGTTCTGTTCACTGGGGACGCGTAATGAATGAATCGGAGGTTTTAAACGCAAGCTTTATTATTACACGTTATCCGGAAGGTCATGTTCCCGCAGATGACCCGGATGCTGACAAAGTGGCTCAAAACGGAACGGCGGGAAACCTGAACTGGTCATTGACAAATGCAGGGGTGCTAACAATCTCCGGTAGCGGAGCTATGCCAAATTATTCCTTAGATAATCTCCCGCCCTGGAGCGAATGCAATATCAGCACAGTCATTATTGAGAAAGGTGTAACAGGTATAGGAAGCTATGCTTTTTATCAGAGTGGCGCTCTCAGCATATATATACCTGATGGCATCGTGGAGATTGGTCAAAACGCATTTTACGGGTCTGCATTGATATCTGTAACTATCCCCGGCACCGTTGGGGCGCTTGGAGACAATGCTTTCCGCAATTGCGCGAATCTTACCTCTGTGACGGTTTCCGACGGGGTAAAAACAATCGGAAACAACACTTTTCGAGGTTGTACGAGTCTGGCCTATATTGATTTTCCGGCAAGTATTACGTCAGTAGGCGCGGGCGCATTTATGAGCTGCGATGAAATGACCCGCGTAAGATTTATGCCCGGCAATGAAACGGTAACACTGGGGGACGGTCTGTTCGCGCAGTGTTGGAAATTGACGAATGTAACACTGCCTCAAACGGCAGATTGCATTAGTAATGACATGTTTGCATCCTGCACTTTGCTTCCCGAGCTATATATTCCGGCAAGCGTAAAGGAAATCGGGGACAATCCGTTTACCTCATGTCACTGTCTAAAGTATATATATTTTGGCGGCAGCGAAGCGGAATGGGACAGCATAGCGAGTGTGTATTTAAAAGCGTCTCTAATGTCAACGGGGACAACGGTGATTTTTAATGCCGAATTTGACGACCCCTTCGCGAAAGACCCCAATGACCCGGGTGATCTTCTGCCTGATGAGGGTGAAAATGTTCCGCCCGGCAGTACACCGGATGATTCAACAAAGCCTTCCGAACCCGATGAGGGCGAATCTGTTCCGCCCGGCAGTACGCCGG
>CAJTMC010000043.1 GCA_910577115.1 uncultured Lachnospiraceae bacterium | reverse complement strand
GGTAGAAATATTGGCAGGACATGTAGGGAGCGATCACATTCACTTGTTGGTATCAGTACCACCTCATTTGTCTGCAAGTAAGTTAGTGCAGTATATAAAAGGAAATACATCAAGAAAATTACAGATGGAATATAAGGAATTGAGCAAACAATTCTGGGGACAACATTTGTGGGCAAGAGGGTATTTTGTGGCAAGTAGCGGGAACGTAACGGATGAAATAATCAAAGCGTATATTCAGAATCAAGATCTACAGGAGAAGAGTAACTTTGATAACTTTGAGATAGGTTAAGAAGTAAAGGAAAAAAGATAACCTTTAGCGTGCACGCTTTAGGCTGCTTTAGCAGCAAACCGAACCTACCGGCTTTAGCCGGTAGTGGTTCAGTTTCTTTGATACACAGCATAATGAAGTCCCTGCAGAAGGGATACTGCCTCCGCAAGCGCTGCCTCTTCGTAAAATTCGACACGCAGTACACCTTCTTCGAACTCACGATTGTGTACAATTCCGATATTTTTAATCGAAATATCCGCCTTTGCAAGGAGTGTGGCAATTGCTGCAAGCGCGCCTGCTTCGTCCGGAATGTCAACATAGCAGGCATATATCTTTTTAATCGGTCCCTTCGGGGCATCGGCAATGGAGTCGCGGTATTCTTTAGATGCTTTGAATAAATCATAAGTAAATCCAAGCTGCTTTGCGCGGACGGCCTTGCTGATGGTTTGCAGTGAACAGATATAATCGTCAAGTAAATCCACTATATTTTCCGTATTCGACATGCAAATGGATTCCCACATATCGGGCGAGGAGGAAGCGATGCGTGTAATATCCTTAAACCCACCGGCGGCGATCAGTTTCATGGTACATTCCTCCGAATCGTGGTCATGGACCAGATTTGCGAGCGCCGCAGCCACTAAATGCGGAACGTGGCTTACTGCCGCGGTCACGTAGTCATGCTCCTTGTGGCTTAGGATTAAAGGAATTGCACCCATTTTTTTGACGAGTGAGTAGTATTCGGCAATGGTCTCCTTTGGAGCAAGGTCAGTGGGGGTAAGAATATAATATGCATTTTCCAAAATGAGCGGACTGGCATTGGCAAAGCCTGTTTTTTCGCTTCCTGCCATTGGGTGTCCGCCGATAAAGTGCCTGTCCAGTCCTAATGCATGAACCGATTCATGGATTGCGCCTTTTACGCTTCCGACATCTGTAATCATTGTTTTTTCGGAAAGAACAGGTTTAAGCTGTTCTAAAAATTTGTTGTTTACCGCTACGGGAGCACATAAAAAAATCAGGTCGCAGTCGCCAAAGCGGTTGTCGATTGTGGTTGTTCCCTCGTCGATTGCACCGGCTGCAAGCGCTTCGTCTAATGTTTCCTGCCTGCGCGCGTATGCGATTATTTTGGCATCAGGATTTACCTGCCTGATTGCAAGGGCGATAGAACCGCCGATTAGCCCAAGACTCAAAAAACCGAATGTATTCATAAATATCAAAATCCTTTCGTGTTTGTTTATATGTTTGTTTATATTCTGGAACGTTTCTGTTCTGAAACAATATGACATTTATACATATAAAATTATTGCACTTTAATGTGCTAAAGTCAACTGCAAAATTTTTGTTTTCTTATATAAAGTGTAAGACTGTATCATAAATCAATAGTAATAATGACGAAAATTAACATAATATTTTATGCAAAAATACAGTGTGCATATTGCACAAAAGAGATTGAACTGTTTCGGGAAATATAGTAAAATTTTAATGAGGCTTATTGTTGCTGTCTGTACAGGACTTGGCATTCACTGCTAAGTCCGTGAGAAAACGTACCGGTGCCAAGTAAAAATCCATTACCGAAGGGAATTTTGCATGGATTTTTACCTGTTACTGGAACAAAGGGAACAGTAACGATTTATAAAATCAAAATAGGAGGTAACTGGAATGAATGTTTACACAACTGATAAAATCAGAAATGTAGTTTTGTTAGGACACGGGGGTGCGGGTAAGACTACACTCGTGGAGTCTATGGCATATTTGGCGGGGCTTACTTCACGTATGGGCAGAGTGGAGGACGGCAATACGGTCAGCGACTTCGGCAAGGAGGAGCAGAAACGTAAAATATCTATCAGCACATCAGTCGTACCGATCGAGTGGGAGGGTACAAAGATTAATGTACTCGATACACCCGGCTATTTTGATTTTATAGGCGAGGTTGAGGAGGCGATCAGCGCAGCGGACGCGGCAGTTATTGTTGTTTCGGGAAAATCAGGCGTTGAGGCAGGCACGGAGAAGGCATGGGAGCTGTGCGAGAAATACAAGCTGCCGCGCATGATTTATGTGACAGGAATGGACGCTGACAATGCTTCTTTCAAAAATGTGGTGGAAAAGCTGACGGAGATGTACGGCAAGAAGATTGCGCCGTTCCATTTCCCAATCCGTGAGAATGAGAAGTTTGTCGGCTATGTCAATGTCGTGAGTGAGACGGGAAACCGTTGGAAGGGCAAAGAGGTTGAGGCGTGCGAGATTCCAGATTACAGTAAGGACAATCTTTCGCTCTATAAGGATACCCTGATGGAGGCGGTTGCGGAAACGAGTGAGGAGTTTATGGAGCGTTACTTCGGCGGTGAGACGTTTACGGAAAACGAAATCCGTGCGGCGCTGCGGACGAATGTAATTGACAGCACGATTGTTCCGATTAGTATGGGTTCCAGCCTGCTGTGCCAGGGTACATACACGCTGTTGGATGACATTGTGAAATATATGCCAAGTCCGGAAAACAGGCAGATTGCGGGCTTTAACATGAAGACAAACGAGGTCTTTGAGGCAAATTACGATTTCTCAAAGGCAAAATCCGCTTATGTATTTAAGACGATTGTGGATCCGTTTATCGGTAAGTATTCGCTGATTAAAGTTTGTTCGGGCGTATTTAAGTCAGACGACGTGATTTATAATAAGGATAAGGATGTTGAGGAGAAGGTTAATAAGCTCTATATTTTGCAGGGCAGCAAGCCTGTTGAGATCAGCGAGCTGCACGCGGGCGACATCGGCGCGATTGCAAAGCTGACGGCGGCAAGAACGGGCAACACGCTTTCCACAAAGGCGACTGTGATTGAGTACGGCAAGTTTGAGCTGTCAAAGCCTTACACGGCAATGCGCTATAAGGTGCCCAACAAGGGTGATATTGACAAGGTATCGCAGGCATTACAGAAGCTTTCGCATGAGGATCAGACGCTCAAGGTAGTGAATGATACGGAGAACAGACAGACATTGTTGTATGGTATTGGCGAGCAGCAGCTTGATATTATCCAAAGCCGTCTGCTGAATGAATATAAGTGCCAGATTGAACTGTCAAAGCCGAAGGTTGCGTTTAAGGAGACGATTAAGAAGAAAGCGGACGTGGAAGCGAAGTATAAGAAGCAGTCCGGCGGACACGGACAGTATGGTCATGTAAAGATGCGCTTTGAGCCGTCCGGCGATTTGGAAACTGCATATGTGTTTGAGCAGGAGGTTGTCGGCGGTGCGGTGCCGAAGAACTACTTCCCCGCAGTGGAGAAGGGTATGCAGGAATCCGTTTTGAAGGGACCGCTTGCGGCATATCCGGTTGTGGGTGTTAAGGGCGTGCTTTACGACGGTTCATATCATCCGGTAGACTCTTCGGAGCAGGCGTTTAAGATGGCATCCATTCAGGCGTTTAAGAAAGGCTTTATGGACGCGGCTCCGGTGCTGTTAGAGCCGATTGCAAATCTGAAGGTGACGGTGCCTGACAGGTATACGGGCGATATTATGGGTGATTTGAACAAGCGCAGGGGCAGAGTGCTTGGCATGAACCCGATTGGAAACGGCAAGCAGGTAATTGAGGCGGATATTCCGATTATGGAGCTTGCGGGATATTGTACGACACTGCGTTCAATGACGGGCGGACGCGGCAATTTCGAGTATGAGATTGTGCGCTACGAGCAGACACCAAGCGACGTGCAGGCAGCGGAAGTGGCTGCGCGCGCGGCGAAGGTGGCGGAGAATAATGCGGAATAGTGTAGAATAAGGAAATAAAAAACGCCCGAAACGGTTTCGCTGTTTTGGGCGTTTTTTATTTTTATTCTGTTTTTTCGTTTTTGGGTTTTGGTTTATATTGTTCTTCGCCAGATTCAATATAAAGAACAAAATCATTGATTTCTTTTTCGGTCCAACCTGCGGCGCGCAGTCCTAAAAGCAGTCTTGCAACCTCTGTCATATTCATGCTTTCACAATCCTTTCTATAATAAAAATTAAAAATCAGCAGATGCGTTTCTAGCTTTATTGTAATACGGGAATGGGGTACAGTCAATAACATTACGGCAGCCGCACGGTAAATACGGTGCCGTGCTCTGCGTTTGGGTTATCGGCGACGGCGATGGTTCCGCCGTGTGCCGCAATAATTTCATAGGCAATCGACAATCCGAGTCCGAAGTGATTTTTGTCACTTCGGGCTTTTTCGCTGCGGTAAAAGCGTTCAAAAATGTGTTGTTTCTCGTCGTCATCAATTCCGACACCTGTGTCAGAAACAGCGAGCAGAAAGTGTCTGTGCGCAGTTTTCCGAAAGGAGAGTACGGCAGTTATGTTACCGTGCTCGGGAGTGTAGCTTGTGGCGTTATGCAGCAGGATTGTGAGCACCTGCGCGATGCGCTGCGCGTCGCAATAGCATGCGGGGATGGGCGTGTCGGGGAGGGTAACGCAGAGGCGGATATTTTTTTCGGCAGCAAGGCGCTCGAAGGCTTCGCAAGTGTTTAGGAGCAGTGTGTCGAGTTCCGTGTGGGCTTTGCGAATGTCAAGGCGTCCGGCGTCGTGGCTTGAGAGAGTGAGCATGTCGTTTAGCAGGCGCGAGCTGCGCAGCGCTTCGTTCTTTATGGCGGCAATATCGTGTTTCAAATTTATGACATTTGTGTCAGTTTTTTCCAGCGTCAGCTTGTCCTGTGCCGCTTCTGCGCAGGAGAGAACGACTGCAAGCGGTGTACGCAGTTCGTGGGAGGCTGCTGCCACAAAACGGTTTTGACGCAGGCGGTTTTCTTCAATGGGTGCAAGGAGTCGTTTTGTGTATATCCACATAAAAATCCAAATGGCAATAAGCGCAAGAAAAACAACGCCGATAAAGACAATGCGCTGTCTGATAAGCTGTCCGCGCGTGTCGGAGAGCGGAAATGCGATCAGCATTTCAAGCGGTATTTTGTTTTGCATGACGGTGATGACAAAACAGTAGCAATCGGAGTCGACAAACGACTGAAAGTGACATTTGTATGAAATGGCAACGGAAACGGACGGCTCGCTGTTTCGGTAATGTGTCCACAGGCTGTCAATCAGTTTGTCACGCCGGTCGTTTTTTTGCTTTTTGTCAAACAGGAAAGGCGTGCCATTATCAAGTACCGAAATGTAACAGCTGCGGGATGCCTCAAGCTGTGAAAGCCACGCATGCGTAATTACGCCCTGATTGTCCAGCTGCACGGCAATGCTGTATACGTCGGACTGGTAAGAGCTGCGTCGGTTTTCGAGCAGGCTTTGTTCCGAGATATAGAGATAGCCGCAGGTCATAATCATTAAGATGAGCGTGGTAATACTACCGCTTAACAGTGTCAGGCGGATACGGACTTTTTTAAACATAAGTACCTCCATAACAGTGACTGAACAGTTACGTTGTTTCGTAACAATTCAGACAATAGCCGACACCGCGTATGGTCTTGATTTCAAGACGGCTGCCGACGGTTTTTAGTCTGCGTCTTAGGAAATAGATATAGTTGTCGAGATTTCCTTCCTCGACGTCGCTGTCCGGTCCCCATATTTTTAAAAGCAGTGTGTTTCGGGGAAATGTCTGCGTGGGATTTTTGAGAAACACTTCAAGCAGCGCACCTTCGCGATTGGAGAGCGTGCAGGCGCCGCTTTTTCCGGTGAGCGTGTTGTCTGACGCATTGTAACGGATGTCCGCAAGGTGCAGCTCGCTGCTCATGTTTAGAATGGGAGAGCGGCGTGTGACGCACTGGATTCTTGCAAGCAGCTCTTCAAATGCAAACGGCTTTACGAGATAATCGTCCGCGCCGAGATTTAAGCCTGTTACTTTGTCGTTTAGCGTGCCGAGTGCGGTGATTAAGATGACAGGCGTGCCAATTCCGTTTTCCCGCAGTTTTTTTAATACGGCAGTTCCGTCCATTAAGGGGAGCATACGGTCGAGCAAAATGACGTCGTGAATATTTTGTTCACAAAAGTAGAGCGCTTCCTCTCCGTCGAAGCAGCAGTCAACCGCAAATCCCTTTGCCGTAAGCTGCTGTGCGATGGAATGATTTAAATTTTTGTCGTCCTCTGCAAGTAAAATACGCATGGCTGTGTTGTGCCTCCTTTGTTTCCAAGTTGTTTTATTTCTATTATAATGTGAATTTTGTAATTTTAAAAACAGTATAGCACAAAGTTTCTCTAAAGTATCTCTAAACTAGAAAAATGAGTGCAAAACCTGCAACTGAGGCTTGTACGGGAGAGAAAAATTCTTCAAATTTTTTGTATACAGTCCCATGCTTAGAGATTTTTTAGAGAAATCCTTGCTATGATGCTATTATGCACATATTCCCGCGGGCAATGGACCAGGCGCCGCGAGGTATTTGACTTGCAGACATTGAAAGGAGTATCAATATGAAACATCGGATTGTGAAAAAAATAACAGCATTGACAACAACGCTTGCCCTGTGTGTAGGATTTGCGGGGTGTCAGATGGGGAGCGCCATAGACCCTGATATGCAGACAGGCGCACCGGCAGAAACAGTACAGGAGCAGCAGACGGGTGCGTCTGTGGAAAATGAAGGCGGCGACGCAATGAGCATGGGGCGCTATGTGGAAAAGCAGGCGGATCTTAGCATGGAGGGGCATTCCTGCATGGTGCGGGATGGCAAAAGCATCAACATGTTTGCGTATGGCCCCATGTTTTATTCGTCGGAGGATAACGGTGATACATGGAGCAGTACCGAATTGGAGTGGTATGCAAAACTACAGGAAGACAATTATATCATGCAGGCCGCGTTCGCAAACGACGGGACGTTTGCCATTCAGTATTCTCCGCTTTCTAAACGCGAGGATACTGTAAAAGATGGCATGGCAGCCGATATGGAGGCGGATACGGAAAGCACTGGATTAGATCCGCATTTGATGATTGTCAGTCCCGACGGCACACAGAAGGAATTGCCCGTACAGTTTTCTTCGGACGATATGTATGCAAAACAATTGCACTATACGCAGGACGGGCGGCTGTTTATGATTACCTATGGCAAGGGCGTGTTTGAGGTTGATGTGGAAACGGGGACGCTGAACAGACTTTGTACGATTGAGAGCAATCCGCTTACGATGGATACGCAGGGCAAGCTTTTGATGGTTGTGACCTACGACGGCGTGTTGATTTATGATATGGAGAGCGGACGCTTTATTGAGGATGATGTGCTGATTGATTTCGTGAAGGAAACATACAACGAGCCGGCAGATTACGGAAACTGTTACAATATGTACGCTTTTTTCGGTGAGGAGAATACGGTTTATATTGCGGGCAGCAAGGGACTACACCGTCATGTGATTGGCGGCTCCGCAGTGGAGCTGGTGATAGACCCAAGTCTTTCATCGTTCGGAAATCCTTCGCGTGACATTGTGAATGCGATTGCGCTTGAGAACGAGGAGTTTTTGGCGCAGTTTAGCGACGGGGCGGTGATTAAGTTTTATTATGATGCGGCGGTGCCGACCGTTCCAAACGACAAGCTTGCCGTTTACAGTCTGAATGACAACGATACGGTCAGACAGGCGATTGCAGCATATCAGACAGCCAATCCGGGCGTGTTTGTGGAGTATGAGGCGGCGCTTGACGCAGAGGGTGTGACAAGAGAGGACGCGCTGAAAAATCTGAGTACAAGGCTGCTAAACGGCGAGGGTCCTGATGTGCTTATCCTTGACGAGATGCCGATTGATACGTATGTGGAAAAGGGCATTTTGCTGGATATGAGCGATATTATTACGGAGGTGAAGGACGGCGGCGGACTGTATGAAAATCTGATTGAGCCGTTTGCAACGGACGGCAATATTTACGTGACACCGGTAGAGTTCCAGCTTCCGCTTGTGATGGGGGACAGCCGGTATGTGACGCAGTCGAAGACGTATGAGGGTTATGCGCAGACCGTTGAGATGCTGCGCAGCGAAAATCCGGAGGGAATGATTATGGCGGATTGCAATGAACAGGGCATTGCCATGCGGTTTATTCCGGTTTGTGCGCCTGCTTGGAAAAATGAGGACGGCAGTATCAATGAAGACAATATTCGGGCATTTTTGGAGCAGACAAAGAAGATTTGCGACGCGCAGATGAACGGTTTAACACAAAAGCAGGTCAGTGATTACAGTGAGATGAGCATTTTCAGAAGCGGAAATGATGACGGTGTACACGGTGAGATTGATTGGGCATTTTACTTTAAGATGATTGACAGCAGTTCGTTTGTTCAAAACGGTATCAAAATGACAAGCGGGAATGTGTATTCGATGGATTCCCTTGCGGAGGCGCTTTCCATACCAAAGAACGAGGGCTTTGAGCAGTTGTCCGTTGGTCTGTTTGACGGGCAGAGTGAGGGCGTTTATATGCCGGAAACGCTGACGGGAATTAATGCGCAGAGTAAAAATGTCGAGGCGGCAAAATCGTTTGTGAAGTTAATGCTTTCGGAGGAAATTCAGACGAATACGTTTCGCGGACTGCCTGTCAACAAGGCGGCGTTTGAGACGCTGCTTGCAAAGTATGACGATACGCTGGAGGAAGGCTATTATATGATGTACGGCGGTTCTGACCAGGAAGGCAACAGTTGGTTTTGGAATGCAATGTGGTTTGACGAGGAGCAAAAGCAGCAAATCCGCGACTGGGCGGCACAGGCGAAGACGCCGCATATTGTAGATGTCACGCTTGAGGATGCGGTACAGAGCGTGTGTATAGAATACTTAAAGGGAAAGCTTAGCCTTGACGATGCAGTTTCACAGGTTCGCAGCAAAACGGCAATCTATATGTCGGAATAGAAATCGCCGCCCGGCAGCGGCGATTAGAGAGAATGCACTAAATAGTGCATTCTCCTGAAATGGTATACGTTGTTGCTTATTATATAGCCGAATAGAGCATGAAGAGAACTTCTAAAGACTTTGCGCCATAGGACGCAAAGCCAAGAAGTTCTAAGTTTCGCGCTGGAAGAATGCACTAAATAGTGCATTCTTCTAAAATGATTTACGTTGTTGTATGTAAATGGTGATTACAATGTACAAAAAATGGTTTTTTGTTTTTATTACGCCGAGTGTGGTCGGTGTGGGGGTGTTTGTCCTGCTGCCGTTTGCGGATGTGGTAAAGCGTTCCTTTATGACGGTTATGTCACAGGAGTTTACGGGGCTTGACAATTACAGGCGTGTTTTTGATAATCAGGCATTTGCGCTTGCGGTGAGAAACACGGTCCGTTTTACGGCGACGGCAATTCCGCTGCTTGTCCTTATAGGGCTTGTCATCGCACTGGTACTGAGCAAAATAAATGACACGCGTGTCATAAAAAGCCTGTACCTGTTTCCGATGGCAATGCCCACGGCAACGGTGGTGATTGTGTGGCGCATGTTTTTCTACAGGCAGGATTTTGACAGCCTTGTTGCGGGCTATATATGGAAAAATTTAGGCTATACGCTGGTGCTTTGGCTTGCGGGAATTGCGGCAATTCCAAATGAGCTTGTCGAGGCGGCGAGAGTGGATGGTGCAGGGTGGTTTCGGTGTCTGATTTATGTGAAACTGCCCTGCCTGAAGGGGAGCTTTTATACGATTGTGGTGCTGTCGTTCTTAAATTCGTTTAAGATATACAGGGAGGCGTACCTTGTGGCAGGCTCGTACCCGAAGGAGGAAATTTATCTTTTGCAGCACATTTTTAATAACTGGTACGTCAATTTGGAGCTGGATAAGCTGTCTGCCGCGACGGTGCTGGTAGGGGTGTTTTTGTTTGTGTTTATTTTGGTGTTAAACAGGCTGTGGAACGTGTGAAAAGTTTCACTTCCGTAAGGCAAAATGATGGGAGGAAGTATGCGGCTGATTAGACGGATTGTGAATATGGCAGTGATGATGACCGTTAAGCTGATGTTTATTGCAATGGGGGTTGTGATTTGCATGCCGGTCTTTTTGGTCGTGACGGGCTCTGTGATGGGCAGCGCGGATTTGCAGGAATGTCTTGCGCCCGTGTTTTTGGAAGGGCAGGGTTTTGTCACATGGAAACTGATTCCGCAGTATCCGACGCTGGAGCATTACAAACGGCTTTTAATCGAAACGCCGCAGTTTTTTATCCTGTTTTGGAACAGTATCAAAATCACGCTGTTCATTCTTACAGGGCAGCTTGCCGTAGGAGTGCCTGCGGCGTGGGCATTTGCCGTTTATGATGTGCGGGGCAAAAATGTACTGTTTTTGGTTTATGTGGTGTTAATGCTTTTGCCGTTTCAGGTAACGATGCTGTCAAGTTATATTGTTTTGAATAAGCTGTCGCTGCTTGATACGCATTGGGCGGTGATTTTGCCTGCGGTGTTTAGCACGTTTCCCGTTTTTGTGACGTACGGCGGATTTCGGGCGATACCAA
Source organism: uncultured Lachnospiraceae bacterium (assembly GCA_910577115.1). Classification (GTDB taxonomy): domain Bacteria; phylum Bacillota; class Clostridia; order Lachnospirales; family Lachnospiraceae; genus COE1. The sequence continues at coordinate 21,975 of CAJTMC010000043.1, read as the reverse complement.
AGGCGCTGATTGAGGCGGCGCGCATTGACGGGGCAGGGGAGTTTTACATTTTTACGAGGGTTGGACTGGGGCTTGGAAAGGGCGGAATTTTGTCGGCGGTAGTGCTTGGTTTTTTGGAGTATTGGAACATGATTGAGCAGCCGCTTGCTTTTTTGAAGGATAAGGCGCTTTGGCCGCTGTCACTGTATCTGCCGGAAATCGACTGGACGCAGGCGGGCTTTTCGTTTGCGGCGTCGATTGTCATGCTCATTCCTGCGGTGTTTGTGTTTATCATGGGGCAGGATTATTTGGAGCAGGGGATTATCTATTCGGGGTTGAAGCAATAAACATGAAGAGAATTGCTAAGTCTGTAAAATACACAGACTTAGCAATTCTAAAGCTTCATGTCGAAAGAACGCAAAGGGCGCGTTCTTTGGAAGTATTGAGGTATGGTATGGAAAAGAATAAGAAATGGATTCGCCTTTTTTTGATTTTTCTGGCGGTGATGTGGCTGTTTACGATTATTTCAAAAAGTATCTATGTTTCGGGGCTGACGCGAGTAAAAACAGATGTTCTATCGCGCAAATATATTGAGCATATTGTTGAGGCGGACGGCATCGTGCTTGCGGGCGGCGAAGCGGCAGTCAATGTGCTTGCAGGGCTGCGCGTGGAGAGCATTTCGGTGCAGAAGGGCGACGCGGTAAAGGCGGGGGATGTGCTCTTTACGGTGGATTTGCGTGATTTGGAAGAGCAGATTGCCGATAAGCAGAAGCAGATTGCGCGCCTGGAGCTGCAGCTTGGAACGGCGCAGTTTAACGAGGTTTTGGACGCGCAGAAAAGGGAAGTTTCACGTTTGTGGGCAAAAGAGGATTATGACAATGCGGATAAGGAAACGCAGCTCGCAGTGGATCGTGCGCAGAGTGCGCTTTTGGACGCGGAAAACGAGTTGCGCAAGCATACGGACACCAGTGCGCCGCATACGTCGGGTTCCGCGCGGAAAAAGGCATGGGAGAAATATAATGACTGGAAGAAGCAGTGTTACGCATTGGAGGATAAAATTGCGGAGCTTGAAAAGGAGATAGAGCGGTTAAAGGATGAAATTACGGACGCATCGGATGCAAAGGCGCAGGCGGCAGAAGAGACGGCGGCAGGCGCAGATGTGCAGGAACCGAAGGAAGATGCGGCAGAGGAGGATAAGGAGAAGGAAGATGCGGCGCATGCAAAGACAGGGGAGAGCGAGTCGGATAATGCGGAAAAAAAAGCGCAGCTTGCTGAGAAAGAACAGGAACTGGAGGCGTGCAGGGCTGAGCTGACCGAGCTGGAGCGCAATCCCGTTTCGCAGCCCGATTATTCGGCGGAGGAGAGCGAATACGACGCGTGGCAGCAGACGAAGTCCGGTTTGGAGGACGCAGTGCAGGCGGCAAAGCACGCGCTGGAGGACGCAAAGCTTGCGCGGGAGAGCACGCTGCGTCAGAAACGGCGCGACGTGGCAAGCGCGGAGGTGACGGCAGGCGCGGACGCGACGATTGGCATTTACAATATGGATATCGCCGCGCTGCAAGGGGAGATTGCCGATTTAAATGATGTAAAAAGCAGTAAGGGTTGTGTGACGGCAAAGATAGATGGTTATGTTTCGGACATTCTCGTCGCGACAGGACAGCGGACGACGGACACCGCGGCAATACTGCTTGCGGATAAGACATCAGAATATATGTTTCGTTTTAGCATTACGAAGGAGCAGAGTAAGTATGTGCAGCTTGGCGACAGCGTGGAGCTGACCTTAAATTCGGCAGAGAGTAGAAAAGTAACCGTAACGGCGGACTATATCGCGGAAAATACGGCGGGCGGATATGACGTGATGTGCCGTCTTGGCGACGCGAAGGCACCGATTGGCTCCTACGGGGTGGCAAAGCGGACGGTTCAGGGCGAAATGTATTCTGGCGCGGTGGCAATTGATGCGGTTTTGAATGAGAATGGTGTGTATTATTTATTTACACTCAATGAAAAGACAGGGATTTTGGGGAAGGAGTATTATGTGGAGAAGCTTAAAGTCAATATAGTGGATAAAAACGACCGTTACGCCGCGATTGAGGCAGCAGCGATTGGGAGCGATGCGCAGATTGTTATTTTTTCGTCAAAGGAGCTGAAGCAGGGAGAGAGTGTGCGGCTGCAGGAGTAGGTTTTCTGTACAAAAGGGGCTGCTCAAAAATTGAGCAATTGTTTTATGTGAATGATGCGCATTTTTTCTTGTAAAAGTTTACATTTTTTGGTATGATAACCTCAATGCACAACTTCATTGCTTTTTCCTGTAGAAGATACATAAACAGTTTGAGGTGGTGTATTGTTTTTGTTGTAACATATCAATTGGTAGCAGATTGTGTTATGGAATAGGGGGGAGATTTTGAAGAAATACAGGAAAAAGTGCAATATAATAAAACTAAGTTTTGAGGAGCCAGAGGAATTAGTGTGAAAAATACTTCTAAGGCAGCAAAAGACGCTACCTAAGAAGTATTAAGTTTCACACAGGAAAAACGCAAAGAACAGCGTTTTTTATTTCTATTTGAGCCGCCGAAGGCGGCATGGGGGATTTATATGAAGAAGAAATTTTTATGCATGCTGTTATCAGCTGCAATGGTGTTTACGGCGGGAGATTTCTCAGCACTGACATTGGTACAGGCCGAAGAAGAACAGACAACTGCCGGGGAAAACGCGGAATCGCAGGAGGAGACTTTTGCAGCCGTTGAGAGTACAGCAGTAAAACAGGAAACGGCAGAAGACACCGCGTTTGGGGAAAGTGAAGACGCATCTGGAACCGATACGCCGGAGCAGGAAAGCAAAGAGGAGATGCCGGACGAAACCGTACAGGAAACGGAGTCGGTAACCGAAACGGCATCAACAGAAGAAATAACGGAGGAAACAACCGAAACCGAAGAAACCGAAGAATCGCAGACTGAGGAGACAAGTGACAGTGAAGAAACAGACAGCAGCGAGGAAACGGACAGCAGTGAAGAGACAGAGAGCAGTGAAGAAATAAGCGAGGAAAACATTACAGAAACGAGAAGAGCTGCCAAACTTGAAGCGGAATATCATACTGCAGATGAAATCAGGGAATTTTTAGAGCAGGAAACAGCTGCAAGTGCGGACGGCATTACATATGCGGCAGAGCCTGACTTTGCAGCTCCCTATAATATGGGCGCTTTGTCCGATGCTGCATTGGACAAAGCCAAAGCTTATGTCAGACAAATCCGCTTTATTGCGGGAGTGTCCTGTGATGTGGAACTCAATGACGAGTACAACCGTCTGAGTCAGGCAGCAGCGTTTGTAAACAGTGTGAACGGTGAATTAAGCCATGAACCCGCACAGCCGCAGGGAATGTCAGAGGAATTATACAGGTTGGCATGCGACGGCGCTGTACAAAGCAGCCTTGCGTATACGGGCAAAGAATCGTCAATGCTGGAAATTATGAACAATTCATGGATGACAGAGAATGATGCAGATTATCCGGAAGAAACCGGCTTTCGCAGGCAGATTCTAAATCCGTCTGCACAACAGATTGGCTTTGGCGCGGTTCAAGGCAGTGACGGCATATACAGCGCTTTATATACGGCGGATTACTCTGACAACGACGAAGCAGTATTTGGTGTCGCGTGGCCCGCGCAGATGATGCCTGTCACTTATTTTGACAAGGAATGCTTTTGGTCTGTTTCAACAGGGGAACCGTTGAATGCTTCGGATATTGATGTAACCCTTACGCGTAATTCGGATCAGGCAGAGTGGCATTTTTCTGCGGATTCGGCAGACGGGGATTTTTATGTAGATGACAACGGCATTTTCTTCCGTCCGAAAACATCAGACATAGAAGCGTATGCAGACGGCGATTCTTATCAGGTGGAAATCACAAATGACGAAGAAGAATACATTCGCTATCAGGTCAATTTTTTCTCCCTTGAACAGGACGAGGAGGAAATAACGGAAGATGTCTCTTTGCACTATACCGTAGCGTTTGAAACAAATGGCGGAACTGCTGTAGCGTCACAGTCCGTACAGGAAAATCAGACGGTTGAACAGCCAAAGAACCCGACCAAAGAGGAATGGGTGTTTGACGGATGGTACAAGGAAGCGGAGTGCGTCAATGCATGGAGCTTTGAGACGGATATGGTGACGGCGGATACAATCCTGTATGCAAAATGGGTGCAGGATACGGAAAATATGACGGCGGAAGATGATTCAAATGATTTGCTAAAAGCTTCCGGCGAAAAGATTGATTTGGCGGCAGTAAATGTCACTGTTTCAAAGATAAAAGCAAAAGTGTATGACGGTAAGGCGTATACGCCGACAGTAAAAGTTACCGTTATGGACGGAAAAAAACGGGTGACGCTTACTGAGGGAGTGGATTACTCCATAAAATATACTAACAACATCAATGCCGGAACCGGTCAGATTACCATAGTAGGTGGCGGTGATTATACAGGGTCCGTTATACAGGAGTTTTTGATCAATAAAAAACCGATCAGCAAACTGAGGATTGTTGCCAACAGTATGACTGTCGGCAGTACGGCGGCTCCGTCGGTATGGGTTTATGACGATACCAGACAATTGTCGCAAAAGGAGTATACCCTTGATTATGACAGAAATACTATTACCCAAAAGAAAACGACATCGGCGAAAGTAAAGGTAATAGCGGCAGAAAACAGTAATTATTCCGGTTTTGCGAATGCAAAGGTTGCAGTATACGAGCTTAAAGAATCAGAAACGCTTATTACGCCAAGACACGTTAAGTTTAATACAAGAACGGCAGAGTATACCGGAAAAGCGATCACGACGGAGGTTCAACCGATTGTAGAAATTAATGGAAAAACGTTGGAAAAGGGCAGGGACTATACAGTACAATATCAGAATAATGTCAATGCCGGAGATGCCTGCGTGACTGTTACGGGAAAAGGAAAATATAAAGGTAAGGTGGTCGGTTCCTTTAAGATTACGCCTGCATCAAAATCAGAGCTGGAAATTAAGGCGATACCGGATAAGACTTACAACGGATCACTGCAAAAACCGACAGTATCGGTAAAAGTCGGCAAGAAAACACTCAAATTAAACAAGGATTATACAGTTGCTTACGGGCGCAACCTGATTGCAACGACAGGAGCGGTTGTTACGGTAACGGGAATCGGAAATTATGCAGGTGCAAAGAAAAGCGTCACGTTTGTGATTAAACCGCAGAATATATCCAAGGCATCCATCCAAGGTTCTCTGACATCAGGCATTACATTAATGTATAATAAAAAACCGTTGCAGCAAGGCAGGGATTATAACGCGCCGGTTTATTCCACTGTGAAAGGCAGCAGTATTACTGTCAAGATAACCGGTAAAGGAAATTTTACGGGTGAGATGACAAAAACCGCTAAAATTGATGTTCCTGCCTCAAAAATGACACCTGTTATTTCATCAAACAGGAACAGACAAAATTATGCCACATTTGAGGGCATAGTGATGCATTCCTATTTGGTAAAGACAAATGATGCTTTTATGCGTGTTGAGCATGTTGGCGGAAAGGGTGTATATGCGGAAACCTATACATCTGACTTTACGCTTCGTTCCAGAAAATACATAAAGATGGAGCTTCCCAAATTCGGCGGCTTCTATGAGGGCGCGAATTATTACTTCCTTGTATTCGGACAGGAAAATCCTAATGAAGACAATGAAACAGAGGTAATGCGGGTTGTAAAGTATGATAAAAAATGGAACCGCAAAGGGGCAGCCAGCATCTATGGCGCAAATACGTATTCACCGTTTAAGAATGGCGGTCTCCGCATGGCGGAATCCGGCGATATGCTGTATATTCGTACCTGCCACCAGATGTATAAGACCTATGACGGCAACAGACATCAGGCGAGCGCGGCATTTAGCATAAGTACTCCTAAAATGGAAGTTGTGGAGCAAATTGTGGGGATTTCTCAGACCGCATATGTAAGCCATTCCTTTAACCAGTTTATTTTGACAGACGGTTCTGATTTGCTAGTAGTTGATCATGGTGATGCTTATCCACGTTCTGTTGCACTGGCAAAATATACGCTAAAAGCAGGTGCGGAAAATGTTCTTAACAAAGGCTGCAGTCGTGTTAACGCGCTGAAAATACAGGGAAAAGGCGGGAATCCTTACACAGGTGTATCAATAGGCGGTTTTGAAGCATCGGATACAGCGTATCTGATTGCCGGAAACTCCGTAGATCAGACGCCTGAGACATATTCCTCAGGAGGGGTGCGCAATATCTATGTAACAAGCACTCCGAAAGAGAATTTCCCGAAAACGAATACTACGGTACATTGGATTACAAGTTATAAGGATAAAGCCGAAGCGTCTGTCACCACTCCGCAGTTGGTGAAAATAAGCGGTACCGAATTCATGTTAATGTGGGGAGAAGGAGCTCAGGTAAAATGTGTGCTGCTCAACGCAGCAGGAGAACCTGTTTCAGGTATTTACGTATATGAAGGTATGCTGTCAGACTGTAAACCGATTGTGCATGACGGAAGTGTGATTTGGTATTATACAAATAACAGCGAACCTGTGTTTAGCGCTGTGAAGATTGAAGATGTCAGAAATCAGAAATAGGCAGACTGAAGCAGTCATAAAATAATATTTCGAAAGCACACAAAGAATAAAGTGTCCGGAAACCTGATGAAATGAAAGGTTTCCGGACACTTTGCAATGGAGATGGGGAGAATTCGCTTTCCTGATTTGTGCGTAAAAACGAGGCAGTGTAATAAACGATAAAAATATTGACAATCATTTAACAAAATTGTATACTTAAGAGAGTACCTTTTTCAAATGCAAAGTAATTAATATATGGAGGTGTAGGCTTGTGGATGATAAGAACATATCACAGGCGGTTATCGCAAGACTTCCGAGATATTACAGATACCTCGGTGATTTAAAAGACAACGGAATAGAGAGAATATCCTCGCAGGACCTGAGTAAGCTTATGAAGGTCACCGCATCACAGATACGTCAGGATTTCAATAATTTTGGCGGCTTTGGGCAGCAGGGTTACGGTTATAATGTAGAGTATCTTTACAATGAGATTGCAAAGATACTATGTCTGAACGAGAAGCACAATCTTGTGATCATAGGTGCCGGAAACTTAGGGCAGGCGCTTGCAAATTATATGAATTTTGAACGCAGGGGCTTTCTTATAAAAGGCATTTTTGATAATAATCCAAAGCTGTGTGGAAAAGAAGTCAGAGGAATCGGCGTACAGCATGTGGATCAGCTTGAGGAATTTATTAAGAAGAATCATGTTGATATTGCAGTGCTCACCATACCAAAAGAGGGTGCGGTGAAAACTGCTGAAATACTTGCAAACTGCGGTATAAAGGCAATTTGGAATTTTGCGCATGTAGATTTAAATGTTCCTGACAGCATTGTTGTGGAAAACGTACATCTTTCGGACAGCCTGATGAAGCTTTCTTATGGTATTGTAAATAAGAAATGAGGAATGGGAACAGATCTTTACAATAGATAAAAAGAAGGTGATGTCATGTCGCAGGAAGATGAATTTTTCAAAGAAGCGCTGGTCGGAAAAAAGATACCGATTCTGACGCTGGACAATCAGTGGCACAAGCTGTTTACGCAGACGGGTGAGAATGATGAAATTCAGACGCTTGAGGATAAACTGAATGAAGTGCTGAAGCGTCAGGGAAAGCTGAATACGGAAATCAAGACGCTGAGCGTTTACAAAAAGAAAGTATTGCAGGAAATTGTAAGCATTATGGAGCTACCTGATGGCAATTCCAAAGAAAAAAAGATGTCTGAAAATAAGCGTATTATAGAGGAAACAAACCAAAAGCTTGAGGAATATAATGATGAGCTTTTGGAACTGCCCAAGCAGATTGACGAGGCAAATTTTAATCTGATGCTTGCAACCATGCGCGTGTGCTATGCGAGAATTCAAAAAAACGTGTCCGATATTGATGAAATAAATCAATGGGTAGCGGCCTTCCGCGTAAAACTGAAAAAACAGATCCTTTTAAAGCAGAAGAAAGAAATATGGAATGATGAAATGTATTCCTATATGCACTCCATATTCGGACCTGATGTGATTGATGTATTTGATATGAAATATAATCCGAAAAATGTGCTGAATAAGGAAACCGACGTGATTGGCAAAGTCAGCACGGACGAAGATTAAGGAACAAACGCCCATACCTGAAAAGGAGGGCGTTTTTTATAGAAAGGAAGAAACGCTTTATGGAATATGTGCTGACAGCTGCGGAAATGAAAAAGTATGATGAAACAGCCATAAAAGAATACGGGATCGAGTCCCTTGTGCTGATGGAACGGGCGGCGCTTGAGACTGCGAATGCGGTGGTTGCAAAATACGGAAAAGAGATTTATGTGGGCGTGGTTGCAGGATGCGGCAATAACGGCGGTGACGGAATTGCAGTTGCCCGCATTTTACAGGAATATGGAATCCGTGTGGAAATCAATATGGTAGGCGAGAATAAAAAGCTGACCAGTGAGACAAAAATACAGCTTGAGATTGCGAAAAAGCTTAATATTCCCATTTATTACGGAGTGGAGCATACGCTCTATGACGTGATTATTGATGCGATCTTTGGAATCGGGATCACAAGAGCCGTGGAGGGAAAGTACAGAAAAGCGATAGAGGAAATCAATGCCTCAAAGGGGCACGTGGTAGCAGTGGATATTCCTTCCGGTGTCAATACAGATGACGGCAGCATTATGGGCTGTGCCGTAAAAGCTGACATGACTGTCACTTTTGCGTATCGGAAAGTAGGGCTGATGCTTTATCCCGGGGCGTCGTGCGCAGGAGAAGTGATTTGTGTGCCGATTGGCATACCGCGCGTTCTGACGGAGAAAAAGCGTATGGGTGTTGTGACTTTTACGGACAAGGAAGCGGATTTAAAACTGCCGGACAGAAGCCGGTCGGGGAATAAGGGAACTTTTGGAAAAGTGTTTTTGGCAGCAGGCTCAAGAAGCATGGGAGGTGCATGCCAGCTTTCGGCGCTTGCAGCGTATCGCATTGGCGCGGGTATGGTGCGCGTGTTTACGGCGGAAGAAAACAGGGAAAGCCTTTTGCGAAAGCTGCCGGAAGCGATTGTAGATACGTATGCGGATCAGGACGACGAGGGTATCTTAAGCGAGCGGGAACAGCAGACACTGCTCAGCGGTTTGGAGTGGGCGGATGTGATTGCAATAGGTCCGGGGCTTTCACTCTCAAACAGGGCGCTTGACATCTTACAAACTGTGTTGGAGCGCTGCGACAAGCCGCTGGTGATGGACGCAGATGCACTGAATTTATTGGCAAAAAATGATGTGCTCCTGCAGGGACTTGCATTCGGACGCAGGAACAATGACGCAAGCATTGTGCTTACACCGCATCTTGGAGAGTTTGCAAGACTGATGAAATATCCGGTGTCGGAAATCAAAAAGGATTTACTTGGAACCTGTAAAGCATTTTCGAAAAAATATGATGTATCGCTGGTGTGTAAAGATGCAAGGACGATCATCACAAAAAGAGGAAAGCTTACGTATCTGAATTCCAGCGGAAATAACGGTATGGCGACGGCAGGCTCGGGCGATGTGCTTACCGGAGTGATTTCGGGACTTTTGGCGCAGAAAATGACAGGTTTTGAGGCAGCAGTGATTGGCGCTTATGCACATGGGCTTGCGGGAGATTATGCAAGAGAGCATGCATCGTCATATTATATCATGGCACAGGATATCATCAATTCATTAAAATATTTATAATTTGGAATATTGATAATTGTACCGGTATAGGGAGGAATTGATATGGAGCATTATGACAGGGTTTGGGCAGAGATTGACCTTGATGCAATTGCTTTCAATATTGAAAGTATCAAAAAACAGATTCACAAAAATACGCAAATTGTGGCAGTAATCAAGGCTGACGGATACGGGCATGGTGCTGTTCCGATTGCAGAAATGCTGGAAAACGACAGCCGTGTGTGGGGCTATGCGGTTGCGACAGCGGAAGAAGCAATGGCACTTCGGGAAAATGGGATAAAGAAGCCGATTTTGATTTTGGCGTATACGTTTCCTTACGCATATGGGGAACTGATTCAAAATGAAATACGCTTGACAGTATTTACGCTTGAAATGGCAGAAACTTTGTCAAAGGAGGCAATCAAGCAGGGGAAATGCTGTAAAATACATATCAAGATTGACACTGGTATGACAAGAATCGGAATGCAGCCTGTCAGTGACAGTATGGAATTGGTCAGGCAAATTGCGGTGCTTGAAAATATTGAGATTGAAGGTATTTTTACACACTTTGCAAGAGCTGATGAAGCAGATCGGACAAAAGCATATGGGCAGTTAAGGCAATTTCAGGAGTTTGTTGCACAGCTTGAGGAGACGGCAGACATTAAGATACCGATGAAGCATTGCTCAAACAGTGCAGGAATTGCAGAAATGCCCGAGGCGAATATGGACGCAGTGCGTGCGGGGATTATTTTGTATGGACTGTGGCCTTCGCAGGAGGTAAGAGAGAACGGAAAAATAGCGCTCAGACCGTCTCTTTGCTTAAAATCGAGAGTCGTCTATGTAAAAACAGTGCCCACAGGGCAGGAAATAAGCTATGGAGGCACTTTTACAACGAAACGCAAGACACGGGTTGCAACCATTTGCATCGGATACGGAGACGGCTATCCGAGAAGTCTTTCCAATAAAGGGTATGTGCTGATAAACGGTCAAAAAGCGCCGATTCTCGGACGCGTATGCATGGATCAGTTCATGGTTGACATAACAGATATAGAGGGAAGTGTGCAGACAGGAAGTGAGGTTACACTGATTGGAAAGGATATGGACGGGGAAATTACGATGGAGGCTTTAGGTGCACTTTCGGGACGCTTTAATTACGAGCTTGCCTGTGATTTGGGAAAGCGCATTCCGCGTATTTACCATAAAAAACCATAATAAGGAAGAAATAAATTTATTTTCATGGCAAACTTTACACTAATTGTATAAATCCGGTGAAGGCAGGTAAAAATAGGATTGTGGCAGAAAGACACAAGAATGGATTTTGCATAGAGGTGTATGGTATGAAAAGAGGAGATATTTATTACGCAGATTTAAGACCGGTTGTAGGCTCTGAGCAGGGTGGCGTAAGACCTGTACTGATTATTCAGAATGACGTGGGAAACAGGCACAGTCCGACCGTAATCTGCGCTGCGATTACTTCAAAGATGAATAAGGCGAACCTGCCCACACATATAGAGATTAATGCGGGAGATATGGTTAAGGACTCGGTCATTTTGCTGGAGCAGCTTCGTACAATTGACAAGAAACGCTTAAAGGATAAGGTATGTCATCTTGACAATCCCGTTATGCAGAGGGTAAACAGAGCCTTACAAATCAGCCTTGAGCTTGATACATAAGGCTTTGGAACTTTTTGGTTGCACGAAAAGCCGATTGCGTATAGAATAAGCTTAAGGATTACTATGATATGAAGGAAATCTGAATGGCAAGAACAACAGCAATCGGTGTATAGGATTTTGAGACACGCATCGTAAATGATTATTTTTATGTGGACAAGACGCATTTTATAAAGGAATGGTGGGAGAGCGGTGACAGCGTAACGCTAATTACCCGTCCGCGCCGCTTTGGAAAAACGCTTAACATGAGTATGCTTGAGCGTTTTTTTCTTATGAAGTTTAAAGTTCACGATGCGGGGGAGGAGAAGACGTTACAGGATACGGTGCAGGCGGCGCTGCAGCAGATTCAGGAAAAGAAATATGAGCAGACGTTGATTGGTAAAGGGATTTCCCAAAACAGCATCCGGAAATGCGGGTTTGTATTTCCGGGGAAAAAGTTTTAATAGAGTAATGGAAATTGTGCAATGTGCCACTGGAAAATTAAAGTATGTGGTGATGTTGCACAATTCGTTTTATTTTTAACAAAAGGAATTTGACAAAATTCACAAAATAAAAGTTGCAAAAGTAAAATAAATAATTTATAATAAAAATAATTTCACCTATTTTTAACATCACTTGTGAAAAGCGACGTTTGTGTAGGCAGCATGGACGCGGACCTGCTGAGTGGAAGGAACCAGAAAACAGCCATAAGCTTTGCAACAGGATGTTATTGTCCGGTAAAGTAAAAAAGGCAAAAGTTATGATGCGAAAGGAGCATGAAATTATGGGAAGAAAGTCAAAAAAAGCCTTAGCCCGTATTATGGCGCTTTTGATGGCGTTTGCGCTGTTGCCGTTTGATTTGTGGGGGACCGCGAATATGGTAATAGCGGAAGAAACGTCGGAGGCGTATACGGAAGAAGCGGCAAGCACGGAAGATGATGCTGCGGTGACAGAGGACATAACAGATACGCAGGACGAGGGAACAGACGACGCGTTGGCAGATGATGTGGTAGCAAAGGAACATGAATCTTCTGATGCTGCATTTACAGAGGAGATAACAGATATAGAGAGCGTTGAGGAAGATTCTGCGTTTTCTGGTGAGGTTGAAACATCTGAAGAGACTAAGGAAGTTGAAGTGCAAGAAGAAGAGAAACCTTCAACAGAGATTGTTAATAAGGTACAAGTTATGTATGTGCATAATTTCACTACAGATGGACATGAAAGTGATGATTTTTTTAATATTAGTGGAAAGAAGCAAGGTAGTCCAATATCATTTACGTATGTAGACAAAAATAACAAGGAATTAACATTAGAAGCAGCGTTGAAAATGGAATCTGCCACTAGCATTTCATTCAATGCAATGAATGCGGGAACGCTTGTATTGGTTCATCCTACTTCTTTTACTAAAAGTACAAAGGTGGACGGAAACAAAAAAACTGCAGTAGAGGGAATTATTGAGGTTCCTCTTGACGCTGGCACACATACAATCACAAAGGGCGATACAACAGATTTGTATTATATTGCTTTTATAACAGAAGCTGCTGAAGCAAAGGAAAAAGCTGCTAAACCTACAGCAGATCCGGTTTCTGGCGAAATAGAAATCGGAGGTAAAATCACATTATCATGTGCTACACCGGATGCCACAATATACTATACAACAGATGGAAACGAACCAAAGGATAATGCATCAAAAAATACATATTCTAATGAAATTACCATTGAATCCAACATGGTAACCAGTGATAACAAAATCACAATAAAAGCATATGCAGAAAAAGAAGGCTATGATGATAGTGATACGGAAACTTTTGAATACACGGTTGTTACAACTGGAAAACCTCAGGTAAATGTGAGTACGGATTCTGAAGACATAGATAGTGTAAAAACAGTTGGTGACATATATTTCGTAAATGAGAGTGGTAAAGAAGTAGCAGCTGTTAAATTAAAAGTACAGAAAGTAACTGTTTCTGAAGTTGATGCGAATGTTAAAGCGGAAGCTGAAAAATTGAAAAAAGAAGGCGGCGAAATATTATACTATGATTTTTCGCTCGTAAATGCAGAAAATGAAAACGAAATAGTATCAATTGCAGAAGGATCGACAGGTAAGATTAGTATTAAAATGCCTTACTCTGTTAAATCTGGAACAAGTAAGAGAAATGAAATCATTGTGTTGCATAATACAAATAAGGTTGAAGTGACGAAAGAGTCTGACGGATTCAGTTTTTCTGCGGACAGTTTCAGCCCATATACAGTGGTTATTAATCCCGCCAATGCAGTACAGCTTTCTATTACCAGAAGCGCAGGTTATGAGGAAGGTGCTTATGCAGAGTGGGAGGCAGTTGACGGTGCAGATGGGTATATGGCATATGCAGCTCCTGCGGGCGGTAAGTTTAAACGAATTGATGACGAGCTGATTCGTGAATATAGTGACCATTGGAGAGTTGATACAGTAGGTCTTGCAAAGGGTACATACTATATTAAGATTGATGCGGTAACATTGGAAACAAAGGGCGCTGAAACGACGGCAACAGTGATCGCAACGAATACAACAGATGCGTTGAAAGTAACGAATTATGACCGTTCGGGATTTGCATTTTCCAGCAAATCGCCTTTAGGCACGGGCTCAGGTGCCTACAATGATGATGGTACTTTGAAAGATGGTGCGCAGGTAATATATGTAACAGCGGAAACCGCAAAAACAGTTACAGCTACCGTGAATAACACCACCTGCACAGGACTTCAGGCTATTTTGGCTGCAAAAGAGAAAAAAGGAACCTCAGGTGATATTTTAGATATTCGTATTATTGGCTGTGTTACCAGAGCGGATTTGGATTCTATTGGTTCTTCTGAAGAAGGACTTCAAGTGAAAGGTAATAAAGCATATGAGAATATGAATATTACAATTGAAGGTATTGGTGAAGATGCAGCAGTTAAAGATTTCGGGTTCCTTATCCGTAATTGTGGTAATGTGGAATTGAGAAATTTTGGCATTTTAGCTTTTATGGATGATGGTGTATCTATGGATACAGGTAACTGTAATATATGGGTTCATGATTTGGATATTTTCTATGGTGCAACGGGCGGAGATTCCGATCAGGCAAAGGGTGATGGTTCTGTTGACATAAAAGCGGGTTCGACGTATATTACTGTTGCATATAATCATTTTTGGGATTCAGGAAAGTCTTCTCTTTGTGGAATGAAATCCGATATAGGTAAGGAGTTTATGGTTACTTATCATCATAACTGGTTTGACCATTCGGATTCACGTCATCCTCGTATTAGGAGTGGCACAATTCATATATATAATAATTATTTTGATGGTAATTCAAAGTACGGTGTCGGAGTCACAACAGGAAGTTCTGCTTTTGTTGATTCAAACTATTTTAGAAATTGTAAATACCCGATGCTTAGTTCAAAACAAGGCACAGATGCGGTCGGTGAAGGAACTTTTTCTGGTGAAGATGGTGGAATGATTAAGGCATATAACAATATAATATCAGGTGCACAAAGACTTGTATATGCCAACGCGGCATATGGTTCCAATGCTGCGGATTCTACACAATTTGATGCATATATTGCGTCTGAGAGAAATCAGCAGGTTCCGAAAAGCTATGTTACAGTGGCAGGTGGTACAAAATATAACAATTTTGACACAAGTTCTTCTTATGATCTTGGTGTGAAACAAGAATATATTGATACACCGGAAAATGTTCCTACAGTTGTTATGGCAAAAGCCGGACGATTAAATGGTGGTGATTTTAAGTGGGAATTTAATAATGCTACAGAAGATACGAATTCCGGTGTAATCAAAGAACTGAAGGACGCTGTAGTAAACTATAAAACAAGTGTTAAAAATATTAGCGGCGGTGTTGTCGGTGATGTTACGGTTGTAGATGGTGAAAATTCAAACGCGCCGAGTGGAAGTTCGGTCAGCGCACCGACAGCAAATAAGAATTCGGGTGAAGTTGAAAAAGGAACAGAAATTATTTTAAGCGCTGCAAATGATGCAGAAATTTATTATACATTGAATGGCTTAGACCCTACAAAAGATAGTGAATCTTATACAACACCAATTGTTATTGATAAAGATACAATGATTAAAGCAATTGCTGTGGTAGGAAATTCTGAGAGTAGTGTAAGCACATTTCATTATACGGTTCAGGGGGAACATATACCTGACCCGGGACCAAATCCTCCCGGCGGTGACGACACAGAGGAAAAGGCAGAAATCTATGAGTTTAACCCTGAATTGATTGGGTTTGAATTAAAGGATACTGAGACAGACAGTAAGGGTAATGTTAAGCAGATTTATAAACTTCCGATAGCTGATACAAAATATGGCACAAACGATTATTTCACAATTGGAAATACTTCTGAGAAATATGGAAAGATTGCAAAAACAAGCACAAGTGGAGGTACAACAAAAGCGCCTACACCAAGCAAATCAAGTGTGACAGAATATACGGTTCGTTATCAGTTCGGTGGTGCTGTAGACACTGCAGATGCTTCTAAGGCGATACGGTTTAAAAATGAGAATAAGGCAAAAGTATATGTAGCTGCGTATCGCATCAATGATGAAGCGAGGAATCTGTACCTTGACACGAATGAAAATGTAAAGACTTTGTCAAGAACAGTGACAGAATATACATTCGAGGATGTTGAACCCGGAACACATGGTATTTATGCAAAAGACGGCGATATTGCAATACTTTATGTCATCGTAGAGGAATTTGTTCCAAACGAGTCGGGCGATGACGTAACAGTTAAAGCGCCTACAGCAAAGCCGGTAAGCGGAACCGAATTTCCCGTCGGTGGCGGAACAGTTGAACTGGATTCTGCAACTGAGGATGCAAAAATATATTATACGAAAGATGGAACAACTCCAACGAAAGCCAGCGCAGAGTATACGAGTCCAATTGCTGTTGATAAGACAATGACAATCAAGGCAATTGCGGTAGTAAATGGCAAGAGCAGTGAAGTAGCGATATTTGAATACAAAGTTACGCAGGATATAACACCTCCGGCAGAGAATCAAGTCGGCATGCCTGAGGCAAACTATCCTACAAAAACAACCGTTAAAAAAGGAACAGAAATTATGCTGACATGCGTTCCTGCAGATGCCGAGATTCACTATACGCTTGGTGGCGCAGTACCAACAAAAGATAGTGACCTTTATACAAAGTCAATAGTGATTCATGAGGACACAATAATCAAGGCGATAGCAATAAAAGAAGGCTATAAAGACAGTGAAATGGCAACGTTTGAATACACTGTTGCAAAAGATGAAGACGTGAAGCAGGTTGCAGAACCAAGAGCGAATATCGCATCAGGAACAGCAGTTCAAAAAGGAACGGTAATCACGTTGACGGCGGATCCGGCGGATGCCGAGATTCGTTATACTCTGAATGAAACGACACCAACACAAAACAGCATACTTTACACAAAACCAATAGAGATTAATGAAGACACAACAATAAAGGCATTTGCAGCAAAGCAGGGTTATATAAGCAGTGCCGTTGTCACATTCGTATATACGGTTATTGAAGATGATCCGACAATACCGGAAGGAAGCGGATTGAGAGTCGTGCTAAAGAATAAAGAAACTTACACATATACAGGAAGTGCAATTAAACCGGAAATTCTTGTATACAATAATAATGACAAGCTTGTAGAAGGCACAGACTATACTGTTCAGTATAAGAACAATATCAACGCTTCAACAGATGCAGCAAGCAATAAGAAGCCACAGATTATTGTAAGAGGAAGAAAAAATCTGACAGGAAGCGTTTATACGACCTTTGAGATCGAGAAAAAAGACATTCGTGACAACAGTAAGGGAGCAGGTGCTGTTGAGGTTAGTGGAATTACAGGTGATGGAGAGCTGCTTGTTGTTGAAAACACAAAGGTATCTCCGGCACTGTACTATGGCGGTGTAAAGCTGTCAGGCAAGTATTTCAGCGTTTCAAAAACGGGCAAGTACACATTAGGCGATACAGGCAGCGAGATTGTTATTACAGGTAAGGATAATTTTGAGGGAGAACTTAAATATAAGGTTAAAGTAATCAGCAAAGGCAGCTTGAAAAAGTTTACAGTTTCTTTTAAAAATCCGAACTACATTTATAATGGACAGTCTCAGATTTTTGAACTTGCAGAGGGCGATGTGAAGGATAGCAGCAAGACAGAAACAAATGGTGCAAGCTTGAAAAAAGGTATTGACTATACAGTTGTATATCAGAAAGATACGACAAATGCCGGAAATATCAAGTTTACGGTTGTAGGGCTTGGCTATTATACAGGTGCTATTACAAAATCATATACGATTAAGCCAAATGCAGTAAATGCCGGAATGAAGATTACAGGCGTAAGCGGCAGGCCGTATCCGTATATGGGCACAGGTGTTACCGTTCCGAACGTAAAGGTTTCTTATAATGATATGCCTCTTGAAGAAGGAAGAGATTACAAGCTGATTTATAGTGGCAACAAGAAAGTGGGCACTGCAAAAGTTACCGCATCCTTTATAGGGAATTATAAAGGCAGCGCTTCAGTATCGAAATTCTTTACAATTGGAGCAAACGTTTTGACGGATGGTGCAGCAGGCTTAAAGATTACAGTTGCTGATATGGTTTACAAAAAACCCGGAACTTATAAATCCGTTCCGCATGTTTCCGTAAACGGCATTGAAATTAAGGCAACAAACTTTATTGTTAAGTATTATACGGATGAAACGTTAGAAAAGGAAGTAAGCAGCAGAAACAAAATTATTCTTTCTGACAAAGATGCATATAAGACAGTGTATATGAAGATTACAGGAAAGGATAGAGGAAACTATCAAGGTACAGAGCTGACAGCTTCATATAAGGTTTGTCAACAGACGTTGGGCGATTTTTACGATCTGTCAAAGGCAAGACTTATCGTTTACACAAACTGGAGTGATTCCGCGCTTAGGACAAACAGAATAGAGCATACGGGCAGTGCTGTTGAGCCTGGTGTGGCAATAGAGTTCAGGCAGGACGGAGCAAAGATTGATCTTACACCAACAGAAGTGAAACAGCTGATTGACAGCGGAAAACTCACAATACAGTATGTAAATAATGTGAATAGAGGCAGGGCGACCATTGTAGTTAACGGTGATGGTGCAACGTATGTCGGCGGTAAAAAAGTAACGTTCAACATAATAACAAGGAATATAAAAAATACGGACATACTTGATGATTTGTTCACAAATGCTGTAGAGAAGTGTAATATTCGATACTTATTGCAAAATCCGTAAGCAGGTATGAACTCATGTTTGAGAAAACTGCTAAAAGACAGAGTTAGATATTGACGTTTTAAGATAGTAATGTTATATTATTTAGGTGTAGTCTGCATAATTTATGCAGATTACACCTTTCTTGTTAATGAACCACACGAACAAATTGGAAAAAGGAGAAAAATTTCAATGGACGATGGAGATGCTTCCGCCTTTCGTATTATTTTATTTTTGGTATTGCTTTTTATTGAGGCAGTTCTTACTGGTTTTAATAAAGCAATCCACCTTATGAATGAAAAAGAAATTGAGCAGAGGGCAGAAGAAGAGAAGGATAAAAAATCAATCCTTTTAAACAGGATTGTTGTGCGTGCCACAATATATGTCAATTCAATACAGATGATTATAACGTTGATTGATTTGATTATGGGATGCTTTTTCCTGCCGCGATGGACAATAGCATTTACAGGGTGGCTTTCGGGACTTTCCTTTATGAGCGGTTTCAATGAAAGCCTGATTCGCTGGATCGCGCTCATTATGGCAACCTTTTGTATGATGTATATTCTGCTAACTTTTGGGATACTGTTTCCCAAAAAGCTGGCGCAGAAACGTCCTGATGCTTGGGCATATCGTTTCATTAGATATGTTCAATTTTTGAGAACAGTGCTTTATCCCCTCACGGGAATAGTGGCTGTTTCTGCAAATGCGTTTCTTCGACTTCTGGGATTTCGGACCTCTGACGAGCAAAATGAAGTGACGGAGGAAGAAATCATTTCAATGGTGAACGAGGGCCATGAACTTGGTGTGCTTGAGGCAGGCGAAGTTGAAATGATTACAAATATTTTTGAGTTTGGCGACAAAGAAGCAAGCGACATCATGACGCACAGAAATAACATTACGGCAATAGACAGTCAGACGCCGTTTAAAGAGGCGCTTAATTTTATGCTGAAGGAGAGCAACAGCAGATATCCTGTATTTGAGGAAAATCTTGACCATATTGTGGGTGTTCTTTATCTGAAGGATGCCATGCGCATACATACTTCTGATGAAGGATTAAATCGTCCTGTAGGAAGTGTGGAGGGTTTGATTAGAGAGGCAGTGTTTGTGCCGGAAACCAAAAATATAGACGACCTGTTTCGGAGTATGCAGTCTGAGAAAAATCAGATGGTTATTGTTATGGATGAATATGGGCAGACATCAGGTCTTGTCACAATGGAGGATATTCTTGAAGAAATTGTTGGAAACATTATGGATGAGTATGATCCGGAAGAAAATCATATAGAAGAAAAAGGCGAAAACGAGTATATCATAGAAGGCATGACAAAACTTGAAGACTTGCAGGAGCGCTTTGACATTGACTTTGGCGAGACGGAGTTTGAGACCTTGAATGGTTTTTTGATATCCAGACTCGACAGAATACCGGAAGAAGATGAAGATATAGAGCTTGAGATAGGCGGATATCATTTTAAAATATTAAAAGTCGAAAAAAATGTAATACAATCGGTACTTGTTACAAAGGCCATTGTTGATGAAACGGACTCGGAAGATGAACTATAAAAAGATAAAAAGGAGAAATAAAGATGTCAGGACATTCAAAATTTGCAAACATTAAACACAAAAAAGAGAAAAATGATGCGGCAAAAGGAAAGATTTTTACGATTATAGGACGTGAAATTGCAGTGGCGGTAAAAGAAGGCGGACCAGATCCTGCCAATAATTTTAAACTTGCACAGGTGATTGCAAAGGCAAAGGCGAACAACATGCCTAATGATACAATCGACCGCGGAATTAAAAAGGCAGCGGGGGATGCAAATGCAGTCAATTATGAACATGTAACTTATGAAGGCTATGGACCAAACGGTATTGCTATCATTGTGGATGCGTTGACAGACAATAAGAACAGGACAGCAGCCAATGTAAGAAGCGCCTTTACCAAAGGAAACGGAAGCATTGGTACGCAGGGCTGTGTTTCTTTTATGTTTGACAAAAAGGGACAGATTATCATTGATAAAGAAGAGTGCGACATGAACGCAGATGATCTGATGATGATGGCGCTTGATGCCGGTGCGGAGGATTTTTCAGAAGAAGAGGACAGCTTTGAAGTTATTACAGATCCGGATGATTTCGATGCGGTATACAAAGTGTTGGAGGAAAACAAGATTGCAATGGCAAGCGCGGAGGTAACAATGATTCCGCAAAATTATGTTGAACTTACTGATGAGAATGCAATCAAGTCATTAAACAGAACGCTTGATCTTCTTGACGAAGATGATGATGTACAAGCCGTATACCATAATTGGGATGAATAAAATTTATGGTTCATATAAGAAATGATAATTTTTCCATATCACAGATTTGCATGTCAGGTCAATGTTTTCGTATGAATCAATTGGAGGGCGAGAAGGCAGGGGCAGTAGGACTGATTGCATTTGGGAAGTATCTTGAGGTGTTTCAAAACGGAAATGAAATCTGTTTTGATTGTACACTGGAGGATTATGATACGATATGGAAATCTTATTTTGATATGGAAACAGATTATGCAGCAATTATTAAGCGCATTGATGCCGCGGACAGTTATCTTATGTCGGCGGCAGCCTTTGGTTCAGGGATACGGATTCTTCGTCAGGATTTGTGGGAGATGATTATATCTTTTATTATTTCACAACAGAATAACATAAAGAGAATACGCAGATGCATTCGTCTTTTATGTGAAAAATATGGCGAGAAAAAGATTGCGCCTAACGGAGTGGAGTACTATGATTTTCCGACGCCTAAGGTGCTCTCGCAGGTATCAGTGGAAGAACTTTATGCGTGTAACCTGGGATATCGAAGCAGGTACATATATGAAACATCAAATGCCATATTGCATCAGGAAATTGATTTGGAAAAGCTTTCTACGCTTAGTTATTTTGACGCCGGCAAAGAACTTTTAAGGTTATGCGGGGTGGGAACAAAGGTTGCAGACTGCATTTGTTTGTTTGCGCTTCACAAAACAGAAGCATTTCCGAAAGACACGCATATCAATAAAGTACTTGCAGCACAATATCCAAATGGATTTCCGTTTGAAAAATATGATGATTGTGGGGGGGTACTTCAGCAATATATTTTCTTTTATGACCTTAATGGAATGGCATAGTAAAATTTTTTTTGAAAAATATATAAAATATGCTTGACAAAAAATGACAAAATATGATATCCTAAACAAGCTGTTGCAAATGATACATGAACAGTAAGTGAAAGTACCTTGACAAATAAACAGTAATGCAACCCTGAAAATTCTAAAAGAGAATTATTCAGAAAGTATGTTCAAAAGAACGAACAAACCTTTAAAAAGTAAATCTGTGATGAAAATTGCAG
>CAJTMC010000042.1 GCA_910577115.1 uncultured Lachnospiraceae bacterium | reverse complement strand
TAAATAAGACGCACTGGTAGTTAAATTATCAGGGATGCTCAAGTTTCCGTCCCCTTTCGGGGCTTATATTCTTAAATAAATGAAGACCTTAAAGCTATTGAGTCAATGTTAGAGTTTCCGTCCCCTTTCGGGGCTTATATTCTTAAATACAAAAAAGCCGTATTCAGAAAGAGAGGAACATATAGTTTCCGTCCCCTTTCGGGGCTTATATTCTTAAATTCATTATGCTCAAGCAATGCTCCTACGCTCGTGTTTCCGTCCCCTTTCGGGGCTTATATTCTTAAATGTATCAGTCGATATCTAAAGGATTCTACGAGTTGGTTTCCGTCCCCTTTCGGGGCTTATATTCTTAAATCTTATTACAGCAAATGGAGGAGCTCGACAAGGAAGGGTTTCCGTCCCCTTTCGGGGCTTATATTCTTAAATGGGGTATGAAGCAAAGGCTAAGGGAGTCAAGGGTGCTCGTTTCCGTCCCCTTTCGGGGCTTATATTCTTAAATACTCCACAGGATTTGCCTAAGGCAGATGTTCAGCCTGCGTTTCCGTCCCCTTTCGGGGCTTATATTCTTAAATCCTCTCCCCCACACCTCGCGATCTGAGCGCATCACAGATGCTGTTTGCGGGGGAAATTTTTTTTGCATAAATTTTTTTAATTCTTCACTTTGGAAAATGCTTTCAACACCTCTATTTTCATGGTGCGCGGCAAAATTTAAACAACCTTTATTTTTTCAACACTACACACACCCATCTGAAACAATTTCCCCTGATACCTTGTACATTTAATCGTATGTGGTGACACCCCATATTGTTTGTCCCGATCATGCTTATGCACTCTGGGCACTTTTGTCTTATCAAACACCCGCTGTATCACTTCAATCCCTTCTTTTTTTCCATACATCGGATAAATAATTGTTTTTGAAGCAAATCCGCCCCCACCGCCACATAATACATAAGTATCCTTCGGTACATCCATTCCCTTAAACGCGCGCACAAAATTATTATAATAACTATCCATAAAACGTTTCACAGCCTCCATAAGCAGTTTGCCGGACAGCTTGCAAATGCTCGTATCGACTGTCATTGTAAACCGGATCTCCATATCTGGCTTTATACACTCTCTTAATATTGGTAACGCTTTTTCTCTTCCGTCAGTATGTATGTCAATCTTTTGGCATAACACAAGAGCATCTGTTGAAAGCGGTTCACTGTCACTGATTATTAATCCTTGAAGTATATCATTTACTGCATCCTTCGGTCTGCTCTCCGGTCTGTTCAATGTTCTGAATGCAGCGCTTTCGATATCTTTTATATCCTTTTTTAAATAAGATAATCTGCTTGCATTCATATTTGAATTTTGGTACATATTTTTCCTCTGATTCTGATATTTGTCCGAATTACTTATGATATCTGCTCCAAGTAATATAGTCCTAAACATTCCTTTTAAAGAACTCCCTGGAATATATGGCATTCCATAAGCATCTTTTATACATTCCAAAATCTGAAGTCTGTTAGCACCTTTATCAAGAAGCGCATCTCCACATTCCAGTTTATACTTAATCATCGAATCTAATGCGGTTACATTCATCCTTTGCCTTTCCAGCCATTCTGACAAACTAATGTTTCCCTTTCCAAGCAAATACTCTTCAAAAGCAGCCTCTTTCTTTTTTTTCTTTAATTCGGCATACAACAATTGTATGTCGGGAATACCTGCCTGCTTTCGATTTAAGACCAAATATTCTTTTTTCCCAATCTCTCTCCCGCTTCCGATAAACACCGGACCAACAGTACGCATAACAACCTGATAGCATTTCAAATATTGATTCATATGCCTACACCTCCATTAACATAGGCTTTGCATAGCGATATACAGGATGCCTTCCGCATTTGCCTGACACATCATAAACATCTCCCCCAAACTGCTCTGCAAAGCAGGAACCTGCCTTAAAAACATATAAATCTTTTTTTCGCATTTGTTCTGGTGCATACTGTTCCGAAGCTACAAAGCCACTTCTTTTACAAAGTAAATATTCCGCATCATGCAAAACAGTTTCCAGTTCTTTGTCAGTCGGCAATGCTACAGATAACGACATATATCTTGTCCCGTTTTTTCCAAGTCTTTTGCAAAAACTGTCTGACAGTTTTCCGGAAAATAATTCAAATCTTCCAAGCCCTGATGCCCTTTTGCCGCCAATCCCGCTAAATGAAAGATTTTCAAGCAGTGTTTCTGCCAACTCCAATATTTCTTCTTTCTGATATCCAATAATAAAATACAACCCGCTGCCAAAGTTATAGTAATACATTCCAATTCTATATGGCTCCGTTTCTGCCTCTCCCCGCACCGCGGCTGCCGTCTTCATTGCAAAATGGCCAAGCTCCTCAAGATTAGGAGCATTTAATACATCATAGGTTCCTTGCAAGTAAACGTCAAGCATATCCATCGGAATGTACTTTAATTTCTTATATGCTTTTTTAACCTTTGAATTTCCGTCATTTTCTGCTGATACAATACGTTTCATCGGCTTTGGAACATAATACGTATCTCCCACATAGGGAAACAAATCCGACAATAATAAACTGCCCTCTTTGGCATAACGAACCAAGCTTTGCAGTACGTCATCGCCGATTTTAAACGCTTCCTGGCACAAAGCTGAAAAGAACGTATCTGCGCAGCATGTATATTCTCCCTCATCAAGGTTATGCTTTCCAAAATGAACTGCACTTTGAAATGTAAGTCTATATAGCTTGTATTCCATGCTTCCCCCCACTATTCTTGTACGATTTCCTGTAATATATCATTACATTGTGCCAAAATATCCTCCGGCACTTCGCCCACGACGGTTTCTGCATACAAATCATGAAATGCAACTTTGCCATATCCTCTCGAACCGTTTCCTCCCAAATAATCATATTGGAGAAGTTTTAACCCCTCCGCAAGAACAGAAATATCTTCAACAATCTGCTCCGCATCCTCCGCTTCATATATTATGTCAACGCCAAATTCCGAGCCGCGAATTACTCGTTCAATCTGTCTGGGATTTGCCACCGCAGTCGCCCTGTTAATCGTATTTTCAAACTTAACCTCTGTCATACTCTGCAATCCCTGCTTTCTTAGCACATCTTCATTTGCCAAAAACATATCCGAAATAATTACCCTGCTTCTCTTTACATGGTCTTTTTTCGCACTGCCAAACAGCCTCGTAAGGCACTCCACATCATCATCAGGTTTTCTGACTTCCTCGTTATATTTCTTTGCCAACAATGTTCTTACTTTGCCCTTTAATGAACTTCCCGGTATCATTGGCATACGGGTACGCGTATCCTTTATGACAGGCGAATCTACTGCTCCGATTGCTGCAAATGCAGATGAACCGCCGATATGCATACCTGTTTTTACTTCTATCATTCCTGTTATCTGAATTTTTGCGTACATAAAAATCCTCCTCTAATCGTCTTTTTCCACATAATATTTGCGAAATGCCACCAATGCCTCCATATATCGGCTAAACAATATATAATTCTTTTTACTTGCGACCGCATTTTTAAGTATTTCAATTATTCCTGCCTCATTAACCAAATTTCTGACAGCCGGTTCTCTGCCTGCCTCGTATAAAACCCGCACTCTTAAATATTCTATTCTTGAACAGATATCTTCACTTAATGTATCTTCCTTTTGGTTGATGACCTCATTATAAATATCTGCACTCATAGCCAAAAGATTTCGCAATTTTGATGTTGTCACGATAGGAATATCTCTTCCCCTTTGGTCTTTTTTCCCCATCAACGACTTAATTACTTTCTCTGCCTCATCAACATAATTTTGTTCATTCACCTGCATCTGTCGTTTCCTCCTTCTCTCTTGTCAAATATGCGTACAAATTCATTGCCGTTTTTAAGTGCCTACAGTCTGTCTCTGCATGTTCGCCCTGATACCACTGGTACATTTTTGATGAAAATGCCCTGTACGCGTTCCTTTGTTCCGGTGATGCATTCTTATCCGGTTCCATACGCGACAATGTATAGACATATCGCGCAAAACCAATTTTCTCATAATATTTATCGCACCTGTTGCGAATTAGTTCCAAGAGGTTATATAAGAAATTCTTTCCTCTATCCTCCGACGTTTCAAAAAACACAGACAAATGTTTATACTTTTCCGCTAAAACACGATGTTCAAATTCCGACCAGCTATAGGTACCGTCACTGATAAGTATTTCTTTTCCTGTTTCATCAACAATCGTATGTTGATTCCCATCAGGCAATATTGTCACAGCATTTTTCCCTGGAAGCGCTTTTGCACGTTCCTCCATACCTGCTACTTCAGCTGCAATCGCGCTTATGGGATATTTTGATTCATAGATACCGATTCCTGCCGACAATGTTAAAGTTCCCTGTGTATAACGTTCAAAATTTCTCCGCAAGTCAATCGCTGTTTCAATCACTTCATTCCATGATCCCACGATAAACAAATCATCGCCACCGGAATAGCATATTGTCACATTTCTTTTACTTCGCTCCTTTTCACCAATCGTATAATTGCTCTCTTCAAGCATCTTATTGATATGGCACTTAAAAAACAACGATAATTGTCTTGACAGAGTTGCCGTCCTTGACAGTGTCACATATCTGTTTTGATTTTCAGGATTGGCAAATCCTGATACAAATGCCTGTCCAAGATTATCCACATCTGCGCGTAAGATGCCAATGCGTTCGATTCCTTCCGATGCGTGCGCATATTCTTCAAAGGTTCCTCTTGCCGTATAATCGCCTACCCACAGTTTTGTTGCGATGTGCTTTCCTGTATACATTTCATTTTTACTGTATGCCCGCACAAAATAATCGTCCCGCTCCATTTTTATTTTAAGCGTGTCTTTATTATTTGAGGTAAGATAATAACCACCCGGCAGCGGCAGCGCATTTTCGCTCTCATTCAATGTAACTGTAAAAAACGCATCATTTAAAATATTTTTTGAAAATCCCTCAATCGCACTACAAACAGGACATATTTTTTGTTCGTTTACTTTCGTAATCCTTTTGCAGACTTTACACTCTCTCGTATAATCATCATGTTTCCTTGTATTCAGCATTTTTATATCCTGCGCGGAATATCTATGGCTTTTTCGCTTGGAAATCATTTCGCCGACTGTCCTAAAAAGCTGCTCATAACTGCCCTGCGGAGCATTTTTGAGTGTATTTGCACTACACTTCGCATATCCCCATGCTACATACAACGATATTTGAAAGGTATCAAGCAGCCATTGGTTGAGTGTTTTCATATATTGTTCTACAACCATTTTCGACTTTTCTGTATTGGAAATCAGAATATAGCAATGACCTCCGCCGGAATAAATAAGATTTGCTCTTGATAAATGCAATTCCTCCAACAGACAGTCTATGATATGCTCCATCATGATTTCCAGATAGAACGATCGTGCTCTTAACGTTCGCAGCGCATTCTTACTTACAATCGTATAAATGAATTCTTGAATGCCTGATATATCCATAGAAAGCAGCAAAAAAGCATCTTCCCCGTAAAATGCTTTTCCTTGTATATAGAGCTGCTGCCTATAATCTGTCACTTTACACGAATCCAAATATGCAAAAATACAGCTTGATACCGCCGCTGTCAGTTTCATATGATCAAAAAGTGAAATATCAGCCATTTCATTTTTTGCTGTGGATGACGGGACATAGGAAAGATTTGCTTCGAGTATCTCCAGCAAAGAATTTATGTACTCTTGCGTCCATCTCAAACCACTGAGATTATCCGATAAGTTCGTTTTTACCTTTGTATAAAAGGATTCATCAAACTTTCTTTTCTCCGTTACAGGATAATTAATGCCTTCTTTGGGATTTAATGTTTTTGGCTCATAGTATTTTTCCTCTTTATTTTGGTTCAAAATATTAAACACACTTTGCAGCGGCATCGATATTTCAAACCCTGCATCTTCGGAAGTATTTTGGCGCCGGTCCGCCGCAGATGCAATGTTGTCTGCAATATAGACAATATACGCCAAAGCACCATTGTCTATTTTTGCACCCTTTATAGCATCCGCATGATGATAGCGCACACAGTCTAATATATCTGTATCACATTCTTCTGCATGCACTTCGTTTTTTAAAAAATCATAACCGCTTTGACTATGTTTCCTTCTGTCATCTCCCTGCCTGTATATTACTTTCCCGATATCATGCAGTAAACTGCCAAGTACCAGTTTTACTTCTCTGTCAGTCATTTCTACCTCCACTCATTCGTAATCCGCCCATACCAATCGCCGTTTTTATTCCTACACCTGAATATTCGCCAAATCTTGCTAAAAGCCTTGCATATTTTGCCATTGTTGATGCTCCGGTTATCTTAATGCACATTTCGCCCTTAAAAGCAGGAATCTTTACGCCTTCCAACGGAAAAAAAGCGCTTTTCAGCTTATATCTGACAATTTTACTGCTATTTGCAAGCTGCTCTAAGGTATCCTCATCATACATATCCATATCATCTGATGCCGCACTGTATTTATTCATCAAGCTCTGATAAATATATCGGGTGTCAGGCATGTTTATGTACTCCCCGCCGCTTTTGAACGAAACAGGTGTTAAAAATTCCAAATGAATGTATCTGTCATACGCATCAGAATAAAACTCGTCCAAGAGTTCCTTTTTTGACACTTTATTCAGCTCTTTTGACAGAATTTTAACATGCATTTTTTTCTTTTCGATTGTAAATTCCGTAAATGTTTCGTCTAATAGGGGATTCATAATTTTCTGATATGCTTCCTGTGTGAGCGTATTGACCACCCACTCTTTCTGACTGCTGCCTATGATATATTGGCTATATGGCTTTAATCCGGATATATGCAGATATTCCGCATATTGATTTGCAATTCTTTCCATTAAAATTCCTTGCATATTTGATGATTGGTAATATCCAAACTCTGTATCGTCCGTTGCAAGTTTCATCCTTAGTTGTGCCAGCATTATAGAGTTCCTTTCATTTTTTAAAGCTAAAACTTATCTTATATTTGGATTAATTTGGTAACAGTATACCATATATAAACTTCCTTATTCAAGAATATTTTCACCATATTAACCCATACTCACCAATCTGTTTACTCATATCAACTAATATTGATCACAGTTACTAATAATCCACTCATAAATATACGGATTACTCCACTCTGTACCATCGGAAAAAATAATCTTTTCCACAACACATTTGTAATTTTTGCAATTCGATTCAAAGAAAAGAGCAGCGGTCTAAGAATCTGTACTTCCTGATATCAAATTTACTGTTCCTTCCACACCTCTGTCATTTTTAGCAAATGTATCATGAGGATCAGTTGGAACTGTGTTTCAATGGCAAAATAGTATTGCCGCATCACTTGCCGCTGAATCAGACAAAAGAACCAGAGTGTCTGCTAATCAATAGTACACAAGTTGAAGGGATGAAAATGTTCATGCGTTTGTCGTGACAGTTTCACCCTTCCTCTTGCATTTTCCCTCTGCCTATTTTATAATACCATTATCTGCCAGTTCCGAAAGGAGTGCGGTTTTTCCGTATTGGAGGTGTCCGGTCTCACATGGTTTATCCCGGGAACACGCTCCGGCTGACAGTTTATACGCACAAATTTGCAGTTTGAGCAAGAATGGAGGATTGAAAATGAAAAGCATTCGAACCAAAATAACGTTATGTCTCATTCTAACTGTTTTGGTAGGACTCATCGCGTGCGGAGTTTCGAGCATCATACCCAATTACAACAGCACGATGACCACAGTCGATTACATGATGAGTGAGACCGCTCTTTTGGCGGCAGGACGCGTGGAACAGGAACTACTGGCATACAAAAATGTTGTTATGGATACCGGTTGTATCCCACAGCTTTCCGACCCGACGGTATCGACAGACGAGAAGCAGGAAATTATCAGCGAGCGCTGCACAATGCATGATTTCCAGCGGGGAAATATTATTGGTCTGGATGGCATCAGTATTTTTGACGGAAACGATTATTCCGACCGTGAGTATGTAAGGCAGGCAATGCAGGGAAATGTTTATGTTTCGGAACCGTTAATCAGTAAAATTACCGGCGAGCTGTCGATTATGGTTGCCGCTCCCCTTTATGAGGATGGAATTTACGGCGATTCCATTGTCGGTGTTGTATATTTTGTTCCGCATGAGACCTTTTTGAATGATATCGTATCTGCCATTGAAATTGGCGAAAACAGCAGAGCCTATATGATCAACAAATCCGGCGATACGATTGCAGATATTACCCTTGAAACGATTACCGTTCAAAATATCGAAGCCGAAGCGCAAAGCGACCCGTCGCTGCGCGAGCTTGCCGCAATCCACACAAATATGCGGGAAGGGAAAAACGGGTTTGGAAGCTATGAAAGCGGCGGACACAAAATGTTTGCAGCCTATGCACCCGTAAAGGATACCGACGGCTGGAGCATTGCCGTTACCGCGCCGCAGCTCAATTATCTGGCGGCGACCCGCGACGCAATGGTTATCAATATTGCAGTGATTGTGATTGCCATACTGGTTTCAAGCGTTGTTGCGCTCGTACTGGCAAACAGCATCAGCAAGCCGATGAAGGCCTGCGCAAAGCGGATGAAGCTGCTTGTAGAGGGGGATTTGGATACACCGATGCCAAAGATAACCGCCCAGGACGAAACTGGCATGCTTGCAAAATCCACAGCCTCACTGGTGGAAGGCTTAAGCATGGTCATTCATGACATCAGTTATCTGCTGAATGAGCTTGCAAACCAAAATTTAGATGTCCGTACCCAGCATGAAGAAGTTTATGTCGGCAGCTTTCAGAATATTCTCATATCCATGCGCCATATGAAGCAGGAATTGAATGATGCCATACGACAGGTAAACCATTCTGCCGAACAGGTTTCTTCCGCGAGCGACCAGTTATCCGCAAGCGCACAGACGCTTAGTCAGGGAACCACGCAGCAGGCAAGCTCCGTAGAGGAACTTGCGGCACAGATTAACGAAATTTCCGAGCAGGCCAAAAATACTGCAAGCGGCGCGCTTGATGTCCGCGAGCAGACGCACCATGCCGGCGAAGAGGTTTCTCTCTGCAACGAGAAAATGCAGACGCTTATGGATGCAATGACCGAAATTCAGACGCGTTCCGATGAGATTGAAAAAATCCTGAAAACAATAGATGACATTGCATTCCAAACAAATATACTGGCGCTGAATGCCGCTGTGGAAGCGGCAAGGGCAGGCGAAGCCGGCAAAGGTTTTGCCGTTGTTGCGGAGGAAGTCCGCAATCTGGCTGCAAAATCCGCAGAGGCAGCGCAAAATACGTCAGAGCTGATTGAGCATTCCACAGACGCAGTACATACCGGTACGGATATTGCCGAAAATACGGCGAATATTTTAGTCAATGTCGTAAACAGCATTCAGTCCGTAGTCAATTCTATTGACAAGATTGCCACTGTTTCCAACGAACAGTCGGAGGCCGTTTGGCAGATATCCGAAGGCATCAACCAGATATCGTCTGTCGTACAAAGCAACAGCGCCACTGCAGAGGAAGGCGCGGCAGCAAGCCAGCAGCTCTCCGCAGAGGCGTCCGTTTTAAAACAGCTGGTGAACCAGTTTACGCTTTCTCCTTAGCTTTTGAAACCACCACCCATGTGTGGTGGTTTTTTAATGCCCCAGCATATCCTCAATAAAAATCCCGTATCCCTTCGTGGCGTCCTGCACAAGGACATGTGTGACAGCGCCCACAAACTTCCCGTTTTGGATAATCGGCGCGCCGCTCATGCCCTGCACAATCCCGCCCGTAAGCTCTAACAGCTCACTGTCGGTCACTTTTATGGAAATCTGACGATTTACCGCCTCGTTTCCGGGGCTTAGTTTTGTGATTTCCACATCATAATACCTGCTTTCGCCATCAATCGCGCAGACAATCTGCGCCGCGCCAAGCGTTACCTCCTGTTTTAGCGCCACAGGGAGCGGTTCGCTTTTCCCCGCATACCTTTCCAAAAGCGCCTCGTTTGTGACACCGTAAATCCCCTGTACCGTATTGTCAACAATTACCCCTGATACCTGATCCGGCTTGTATTCAATCACTCCTGTGAGCTCCCCCGGAACCCCTTTCTCTCCGCGCCGCACCGCTACGATTTCCGTATTGTAGAGAAGTCCTGAGCCAAGCTTTAAAAGCTCTCCGGTATCCATGTCGTTGATCCCATGTCCCAGCGCCCCAAATTGACTATCAGCATCAATATAAGTCATGGTACCGATGCCCTGCGCGCTGTCCCGAAGCCATGCACCGATTTTGTACACACCGTTCTCGTCAAGCTCCGGCTTTATTTTCACACTGATTAGTTCATCATGCCTAGACACCTGAAAAATAATGTCATTTCCCCCTCCGTTTTCCACATAGCTTTTAATCTGCCGCTTATCGCTGATCGCAATGCCGTCCATTGCCGTAAGATAATCGCCCGACTGCAGCTTATACTCGGAGGGTGCATACTTATTCCCGCCATTCGTAAAGCTGCCCGTATCGACCACAAGTACGCCCTGTGTCTTTACATAAATTCCAATTGGCTGCCCTACGGGAATCAGTTCCTTATTCTCAATAACATGAATATCTACATCTTTTAAAGGCAGAACACCAAACAGCTTTAGCCGCATCTGGTATGAGCTTACATTCTCACCTGCCACAATCGTCACCGGCTCGTTTAAAGCAAGCACTTTTCCCGAATCTGTGCCCAAAACACCCGACGCCGGAATCCGAAGGTTAATCTCCTCACTTGTCCCTGCCTTAATACTGATCGTACTTGGAACGCTGCTCTGATAATATGCATACGACGCCCAGCAGAACATGCCTATCGCAAAGCCAAGAAAAACATATAAGCACAACACGTATTTTATTTTCCTGCTTTTCATATTTGTAATCAAGCTCCTTCTTCTATGATATCAGTTCGTTTTTCAATTCATTTTTATGGGTAGTATATGAATTTTTGAAAAAAATAGTCAAAAAAATGTTTTCTGCTGCTACACATTCTCCTGAAATAAAAGAAAGACAGCCATGACCATTTTTATCCAAAATCGTCAAAGCTGTCTTTTATGAAAACAGATTAATCTTCATCATTTAATTTTTTATTTTTGCGTTTCTTTTCTCTCTTCTCCGCCCTTCTTGCCTTTGCCTCCTGCCGTCCCTGTTTGCTCATAATCAGGTAAAAGCTTGGCATCAAAAGCAGGATTAAAAGCGTTGACGTGACAAGCCCGCCAATGATAATCAGGGACATCCCCTTCATCATTGCTGCGTTCTCGTTTGTCGCAAACACCATCGGTATCATGGAAAGGATCGTTGTAAGCGTCGTCATCAAAATCGGCCTTAGACGAATGCTGCCGCTCTCCATAAGTGCCTCATTTAACGACATCGTTTCCTTTAGCTGGTTTGTCGTATCCACGTACAAAATACCGTTATTTACAACAATACCCACAAGCATCAGCACACCCATGAGAGAGGTCATGTTGAGCGTGGATCCCGTAATAAACAAAAGGAAAAACGAACCGATTAAACTAAACGGAATACTCAGCATGACCATTGCAGAAAACCGCGGCGACTCGAACTGCATTGCCATGACAAGGAATATCAAAAATATCGCCGCTGCAATGGCTTTTCCGATTGCGGAAAACTCTTCCATCATCATTTCCTGCATCATCGCCTCCGTCTGGCTGACACCCTCCGGAAATTCATTGTTTTGAATTGCCTCGTTCACCGCTGCATAGATGGCGCTCTGCGCCGTAAACTTCGACGCGTCCGTCGTATATGCAACAATGGATACCTGATATTTTCCGTTGCTTCGGATTAAATTTTCGGGCATATCAGAGTACACAGCATCCGCCACATCGCCGACCGTAATCGTCGTATTGCGCGCCGTTGCCAGCTCCAGCGTCATAAGGTCGTTCATGCTGGAATAGGTGCCTTCGGGAAACTCAAGCATTACGGAATACTCCTCCGTGCCGATGTTCATTTTCATGGCTTCCTTACCGCTGCTTGCACTATACATTTCGCCCGCCACCTGAACCGGTGTCAGTCCTACATCCATACATTTAAGCGCATCAATTTTAATCTTTGCCTGCGACGCATCGGAACCTACGCTGTTTGCAGTCTTGATAACACCCGGAACGGAGAGCATCATGCCCTCCACCTGCTTGGAAGCGATACGCAAATCATCAATATTATCACCGCTTAAGTCAATCTGCGTGGTCGATCCGACGCTCATGCCGGACATACCGCTTCCGCCCGCCTCCACAGTGATACTCATATTCGTATAATCCTTCAAAAGCTGATTGTATTTGTCC
The DNA here is from genome assembly GCA_910577115.1 of uncultured Lachnospiraceae bacterium. Classification (GTDB taxonomy): domain Bacteria; phylum Bacillota; class Clostridia; order Lachnospirales; family Lachnospiraceae; genus COE1. The sequence goes on along the minus strand of CAJTMC010000042.1, from coordinate 20,723 downwards.
ACAAGCTCGTTGACACTTTTACCGCAGTCATCGGCAGGATACGCGGATATGCTCGCTTCGGAGCCGCTAATCGTAAGGTTGCAGCTCTTAAAATCCGCATCGTCAATAATCATCTGCTCGATTTCCTGCACGTCCTCGTCAATCAGCTCAATCCTCGTTCCGCTTCGTTGTGAAATGGAAATACTTACGCTGTCAATGCCTGTCGCCGACATCAGCTCCGAATCAAGCTGTCCTGCAAGGAAAAACGCAAGCACCAAAAGTCCCACTGCCACAAGCATAACCGTCTTTTTCTTAAGCATAATCTTTCCAAGCAGCCACTTGTAGCCATTCCCGACTTTTTCCAAAATACGGTTCGCCAATATGTTCTTTTTCTCCTTTGGCTTATATTTCCAAAAGAAAATTGGAATTAACGTAATTGCCACAATCAGCGAAGAAAGCATCGCAATGATAATCGTGTAACCCAGCTGTGAGAACATCTGACCCGAAAGTCCTTTCATCAAAGACAGCGGCAAATAAACGACAACTGTTGTAATCGTTGATGCTGTAACGGAGCTTGCCACCACCTTGGTACCCTCAAGTGCTGCCTCCCTAAAATCAGGCTTTTTGTCCTTTAACCGGAAACAGCTCTCCAAAACGACAATGGAAGAGTCCACCATCATGCCGATTGCAATAACAAGGGAACCCATTGTAACCACATTGAGCGAAAAACCTGCAAAACTCATAAAAATCAACGTTGCAAGCAGCGAAATCGGCATGGAGCTTCCGACAATCAGACTCGCCTTAAAATCTCCAAAGAAAATAAAAAGCACAAGCATTGAAAAAACAACACCAAGAACTAACGTTTGTCCCACTGAGCTTAACGACGAAATAATGCTCTCAGATGCATCATAGGAAACTTCTATCTGAATGGCGGGATTCTTCGCCGCCGCCTTTGCCACAACCGCTTTCACTTGGTTGGAAACGTCAACCGTACCCGCACTCTGCGCCTTTGAAATGCTGACGCTGATACTATCTGTGCCGTTGTAACGGCTGATGCTGTCATTTACCGACGTCGCCATCGAAACTGTTGCCACATCGGAAAGACGGATTACCTGCCCTCTGTTTGTGATGAGCGGCACATTCTGCAAATCCATCAGCGTTTCCGGCTTTGAGGACGCCGATGTACTGATATCCTGCCTGCCCTGTTCCACCGTACCGACAGGAATTGTAAAATCTGTTGTCGAAATATATGTTGCAATATTTGACATGGTAATGCCGTATTGCTGCATTTTATCTTTATGCAGGTTGATACTGATATACTGGGATTCGCCGCCCGAAATCGAAACGTCTGCAATATCCGCAATACGGTCAAGCTCCGGTTCAATCTCTTCCTCCACGAAAGCAAGTGCATCCACATCCGCCGTCGAAGTAACGGAAAGCGTTATCACCGGCATCGCATTCATGTTCATTTCCACGATAACCGGATCCTGTGCATCCTCGGGAAGCTGCAGAGAGGCGGTATCCAACGCGCTTCGCAAATCTGAATACGCCTCGCTCGTATCCACGCCGTAATCGTATGTAAACATTACCATAGAGTAGTTTGCCGAGGACTGTGAATCAATAGAATCCACACCCGACAGTGTTTTACCCGTATCCTCGATAACCTTTGTCACAAGCTCTTCCGTCGTTTCCGGGTCGCCGCCCTGATAGACGGTCATGACAAAGAGCATGGGCATTTCCATGTCGGGTGTCAGCTCCAGTTTGAATCCAAGTACCGAGCTGATACCGAACACGACAAGCGCAAGAACAATTAAAAGTGCCGACACTGGTCTTTTGAGCGCAAGTTTTGTTACGGAATTTATCATTTACCAGTCGCCTCCTATTCTTTCGCTGCCGCAATAATGGACACATCCACACCGTCACGCAGCTGCGCAGACCACGTTGTAATCAACATATCCGTACCTGAAAGTCCCTCGCTGATTACAATACGCTCCGTATCGTAAAGTCCTGTGGTGACATAAGTTTTCTTTGCTTTACCATCCACAACTGTATATACATAAGCCTCCATACCGTCGTAGTAAACTGCTTCATAGGGCGCAATTACCGCATTGTTTTCATGATATGTATCCGTCGTAACGGTTGCCTTTGTACCAGAAAGCAATGCCGACGTATCGCCGCCTACAGTTGCTTTTACTTTAAATAAGCCCGTAGTCTGGTCAATTGCAGAACCGATCTCAATAATTTCTCCTGCATATTCCCTGCCATCCTTTTCAACACTCACACTCTGGCCTGTGCTGAAGGTATTTCTAATATCCTCACTCACATAAAACGTGGCAACCATTGCATCTTTATTGGAAATCACAAATGCAGGATTGCTTGATGTAGCAAAATCATGTTCGCTCACATTGACCGTTTCAATAACACCCGATATCGTTGCTGTAATCGTATACGCGTCAAGGCTTTCCTGTGCCTGCTCAATGCCAAGCTGTGCAGCCGAAATACTGTTCTGCGACACCTTTTTCTGCTCCTCGCGCATCTCGCCGTTGTTTATATTGCTGGAGGTAACAGCCTGACTGTATGAGTTGTAAGTGCTGTCAATCTGTTTTTGAATTTTATCAATAGACTCTTCTAACTGATCAATCGTTGTCTTGTAGTTTGATATTTTTGCCTCCGTTGAGCCTACTTTTGTCGCCGCATTTTGATATCGCTGCATAACAGCCGCATATTCCGCCGCCTCCTTTGGATTGTTCGGGTCAAAATTGTCTTCCGCATAATCCTTAATCTCATCGACATCATTGGTAAAATCATATTCTTTCTTCAAATCAGAAAGCTCTGCCTCCTCGTCTGCAAGCATGTCTTTATAATACTGCAGATTATCCATTGCATCAACAAGGCTCTCCTGCAGGTTATCCACACCGTCTGCCGCCTGATCCAGGGTGCTGTCGGTCTCCATATCGGTCAAGGTCGTCGCCGCATCTCCGTAAGCAAGATTATAGGCATGCTGTGCGTTATCCAACTGCAGCTGCGCATTTTTCATGGACATCTGCGCCATTGTATCATCAAGCACTGCAAGCACATCTCCCTCCTGTACGACATCACCCGCTTCCACATTGACCGCAAGAACCTCCGCTGTCGTTTTTGGTATCACATACACCGACTCATCGGGATTAATTGTCGCGATAAAACTGTTTGAGAGCTTTAAGCTGCCTATCTCGGGATTGGACGCTTCCACTGTCGCTACATCCTCAGCAGCTTCCTCTACCACCTGCTCGCCGCAGCCCCAAAGGGAAACGGACGAAACAGCCGTACACAGGAGTATTGCCAGTTTTTTCTGTATCTTTTTCATAAAAGTTCCTCTCTCCTTAAAATTTTGATTCATTTGCTATTTTATACTCTTTTTTGCAACAATGAAAGTCCAAATTCCATTTCTTAATTTTTCTTTTATATTTCCACATTTTCCCTTTATGTTTTTATATTTATTTTATAATTTTATAAATTCAGTCAAAAAATTATAAACTTTTTATAACATTGCTTGTTATTTTGTTCTCTTTTTTATTATAATAGATTGCAGTAACATTACTGATACGTTTTATCATATTATCAATGTGAGGAGAAAATACATGAAAAAACAATTTCAAAAATTAATCTGCGCGGCGCTGGGCGCTGCATTAATAGTATCTGCCATAAGCGTTGTACCGCATGCGGAGGCTTCTGCCAAAGAAAGCATCGGAAACGGCGTTATCCTTTCAGAAGACGCAATTGTGCTACCGGAAAACGGCACTGCCACTTTTACTGCGGCTTTGGGCGAAGGCTTTGACGCATCAAGGCTTACCTGCATTGTCGCCGACCCGAATGTTGCCACTGTGACACCGGTTGCATCTACGGGAAATGTGGCAGCCTTTCAGGTAAATTATGTCGGACTTGGCACGACAACTGCCGCAATCGTGCATATGGATAATCCGGCTGTGGTTGCCTACACAACAATCAACGCTTCCTCAGTCATTATGAATATTCCGGCTAAGCTTGGGACAAACAAAAAGAACTACTGCGAGCTTGTCAGCTACGAGTTTGTTCCGTATGATTTTACTTATGCAGATTTTAACGATTACAAGAGTACCTTAAAGCTTCAATATAAATGTACGTCCTATGGGGACGAGGATTTTCGCAAGTGGGGCTGCTACGGGTATTTCCGCGACGCGGCAGGGAATGTTCTTGGAAAAGTTCATTTGTATGCCAGTGCGCTTTCTGAGGGCAGGATTTATAAGAGCGAGTTTAACGTGCCTGTCAATGCGGTAAGCTTTACGATTGAAGGGTTTTCTAATTAAGATTTTAAATGCAACAGAATAATTTAAGAAAAGGGTGTCAATTTCCTGACACCCTTTTTATATGATCAATCATTATTTACAAGCGGTGGTTTTTGATATAACTTTCGCTCTATCTGTTTTCGTTTTTTCGCTATCACCTTTAGGGTTTCCTCCGCTTGCTCTTTTTCTGCAACTTCCTGTAAATCATCTAAAATTGTTAGCTGATCGAAAAGATTGCCATTGTATTCTTTTTCATTGACTGGCATACTGTTCACCCCCTTTATTGAAAAGAAAAGTGCCTTCTGATGCCTTTAGTATATCATAAATTAATTGTGATATCTATATATTATGGCTAAAATTCCTGCTTCTTCGCTTTTGCACTGCGTATCAGTTCCCGCGCGTTCTCCCGTACGGTATCCGTCAGTTCATCGCTGCCCAGCATTCTTGCAAGCTCGTCCACCGTCTGCGACTCGCTCATCTTATTGATATCGGTTACGGTCGCGTTGTCGATCACCTGTTTTGCAATCATAAAATGTGTATCCGCCATCGCCGCAATCTGCGGAAGGTGCGTAATACAAATCACCTGATGGCTGCGCGAAATCCGCCCAAGCTTTTCCGATACCTTCCATGCCGTCTTACCGCTGATGCCGGCGTCAATCTCGTCAAAAATCATTGTTGGGATTTTATCCCTTGAAGCAAGCACCGTCTTGAGCGCAAGCATAATACGCGAAAGCTCGCCGCCGCTCGCCACGTTTCCCAGACTTTTGAGCGGCTCCCCAGGGTTTGTGGAAATCATAAACTCCACATCGTCATACCCCGACGCTGACAATTCCTGCTGCCCTCTCACCTGAATCTCATACTGCACGTCAAGGAAATTCAAATCCGTCAGCGCATCGGTCATCTCCTTTTCAAGGCGTTTTGCCTCCTTAGACCGAATATCAGACGCCTTTGCGCACAGCGTCTCAAGCTCTGCCTGCTTTCCGGCAAGCCTTTCCTCAAGCTCCGCCTTGTACGCATCTGCATTTTGAAGCTTCTCAATTTTTCCGGCAAGCTCTGCCTGATAAGCAGTCACACGCGCAATGCTGCCCCCATATTTTAATTTCAGGCGATTCAGCGTATTTAACCGCTCTTCCGTATCCGCAAAGGCCTGCGCGTCAAACTCCATATCCGATATATACTCCGCAATGCCGCGGTTAAAATCGTTTAAGAGCACGTCAATGTTTTCCAGCTCATCCGCAAGCGCTTTTGCCTTCTCGTCATACCCTTCAACACTTCTCAAATCGCGCACCGCATGTCCTACCATGTCCGCCGCCGACTGCTCTGCATTCCCCGTAAGCTGATATGCCCTGCCAGCCGCCTCCACAATCTGCCGGCTGTTTGACATCTTTCGGTAAAGCGCCTCAAGCTCCTCGTCCTCGCCCTCCCGAAGCGCTGCCTCCTCAATCTCATTGTACTCAAATTCTGCAAGCGAAAGCTCCTTTGCCCGCTCCCCCTCGTCTGTGTTAAGTCCGCCTAACTCACGTTTCATCTGCATATACGCATTATAATCTGCACTTAGCGCTTCCTTTACCTGCAAAAGCGCTTCCCCCGCAAAAGCGTCCAAAATTTCCATGTGGTTCTTTTTATATAAAAGCGACTGATTCTCATGCTGCCCATGAATGTCAATCAAAAGCGCACTCACAGCCTTAATCTGCTTTTGCACCGCCGTCTCGCCGCAAATTTTAAACGTGCTTCGGTTGGGCTGTATCCTCCTTTGAATAATCACAAGCCCGTCGTCCTCCACCGGAATTTCAAGCGCCTTGAGCGCATCAAGCATTTCCTCATCCTCCGCCTGAAAAACCAGCTCCACCAGCGCATATTCCGCACCGTTTCGGATCAAATCCTTGTCTGCCTTTGCACCAAGCGCAAGATTAATGGAGCCGATAATAATTGATTTACCGGCTCCTGTCTCTCCACTTAAAATATTTAATCCTTCTTTAAAATGAACCTCCGTCTCCGTAATCAGAGCCAGATTTTTCACATGTAAGCTTACTAACATATCGTTTTTATTCTCCTATATCACAAATTTGCTAATGAAAACCTCTGATTTTTCATTTTAACCCCTTATGATATCCTCCAATTTCTGCATAACTGCCTTCGTATCCTCAACCGTCCTGATTGCCGCCATTATAGTGTCATCACCCGCAATACACCCGACAATCTCGGGCAGCTTCATCGCATCGACTGCCGCCGCCACTGCCATTGCCATTCCCTGCACCGTCTTAATCACAAGAATATTCTGCGCCATATTCATGGATAAAAAGCCGTCGCGCAGCACACGAATGTATTTGTCTCCTAATCCGGTATCGTCATTTGACAGGATAATATATTTTTGCCGCCCGTTCCCTGCAGAAATCTTGGACAGATTTAACTCCCTGATATCCCTTGAAACTGTTGCCTGTGTAACATCAAAGCCTTCCTGCCGCAAATAAGCCGCAAGCTCCTCCTGCGTTTCAATATCATACTTATTTATGAGGTCCACTACCACCTCATGCCGTTCCCTTTTCATCAAGAAATCCCCTTACCTGCCACACTAAAAAATTCTCATCTTGTTATGCATAATATCAAGGAAGCTGACATCACTCAGCTTGATAATCTTGGTAAACTTATCCGAGCGGATAATCCTTATTTTATCGCCCTCGTTGAGGTTTACGGGACATCTTCCATCGAAGCTTGCGTCAACCTCCTGCTTTTCGCCGGGCTTATATCTTCCGATTTCAATGTCAATGACGTCCTCCTCGGAGAGAATAATGGTCCTGTTATTGACCAGCGTATGCGAGCATACCGGCGTCATCATAATCAGACGCGCGCGCGGCTCCACAATCGGCCCTCCTGCGGAAAGATTGTATGCCGTCGAACCCGTTGGCGTTGATATAATCATACCGTCCGCACTATATGTACTCAAAAGCCGCCCGTTTACATAAATATTAAAGTTAATAACATGCAGAGCGCCTTTTCTGCTGATAACAATATCGTTTAATGCCGTCTGCGGCATCATGCTCTCGCCCGATACGACGGGAATGCCGCTGAGCATCATGCGTGACTCAATCTCATACTGACCGCTGATCAGACCGTCAAGCGCATTTTCAAGCTCCTCCCACTCAACCTCCGCAAGGTATCCAAGCGTACCTAAATTCACGCCAATCATCGGAACATGGCTTCCCACGTATTCCTTTGCCGCTCTCAGCATCGTACCGTCCCCGCCAAGCACCAGCATCCCTTCCACTGTCCTGTCCAGCCTGTCGCTTACAATACACCCTTTTAAGTTCAGATAATCGCGTATATGCTTCGTGTGCTCTCCTGTCGGGTCTTTCAATGTATTCGTATAAATATAAAATGTTTTCATTTTTGCTCCCATATAATCCTGTCATGACGAATATTCCATGACAAATATTGTCATGACAAATATTGTCATATCGACATATCTGCAGCGGCATTCTTTATGGGCCTTGCCCTGCGCACTGCCTTCGTGGACAGTATAACATAAATCTTCCTTTGTATCCAGTTTTTCACGAAATATCCAGTGTTTTATGTGCATTTTCAACAGTATTTTTTATTAAATCGGCATAATTTTCGTTAACAAATGCTACGGCGTCAAATTCCTCCGCCACCGGCCTGTTCTTATCAATATGCATCAAATATTCAATATTTCCCTCCGGCCCCCGAATCGGTGAAAAATCCAAATGTAAAAGCCTAAACCCTTTCGCAATCGTAAATGCCAGCACCGTTTCAATCACTTCCACATGTACCTTCGGCTCCCTTACGACGCCCTTTTTTCCAACCTTCTCCCTGCCTGCCTCAAACTGGGGTTTAATCAGGCATACCATCTGCGCATCAGACGCTAAAAGCCGATACGCCGGATCTAATATTTTATCCAGTGAGATAAACGACACATCAACCGATGCAAAATCGGCGGTTTCATCTATATCTTCGGGTTGTATGTAACGGAAGTTTGTCTTTTCCATACAGACGACACGCGCATCATTGCGAAGCTTCCAATCCAGCTGCCCATGTCCTACATCAATCGAATATACTTTCGCCGCCCCGTTTTGCAGCATACAGTCCGTAAAGCCTCCCGTCGAAGCGCCGATATCCATGCAGACTTTTCCCGAAAGCGCAATGTCAAACTGCATAATTGCCTTCTCTAACTTCAATCCGCCGCGGCTTACGTACTTGAGCGTATTCCCCCGCACCTCGATTGACGCCTTCGCCTCGTCAAACATAGAGCCTGCCTTGTCCTCCTTTTGGTCATTCACATATACCGTTCCGGACATGATAATCGCTTTTGCCTTTTCCCGCGATGGTGCAAAGCCCTGCTTTACAAGCAGCACGTCCAAGCGTTCCTTCATTTTGTATCAACAAACTCCTTCCCCTGCCTGCAAATTTCATAATAATTCAATAATTCTGCCTACAATCGTCTCCGTATCAATTCCCACTTCCTTACGCAGAATCTCCACGTTTCCATGCTCTACATACTCATCGGGAATTGTAATGTTCAAAAGCTTTACACTGCCCTGAGCCGTTCCAAGATAATCACGCACCTTTTCCCCAAATCCGCCGCTCGCCACATTCTCTTCCATCGTGACAATCAGCTCATGTTTTTTTTGCGCCTCATCTATCATCTGCGTATCAATCGGCTTTACAAAACGCGCATTGACAATACTGCACCCATATCCTTGCTTTGCAAGCGCGCTGCGCACGCTAAGCGCCGTTTTCACCATACTGCCAACCGCAATCAGCACGACCTGCCTGTCATTTAACAGCCACTCCGCTTTTCCAAACACAATCGGCTCCCGAAATTCTTTTAATCCGTCATACGCTTCCCCCCGCGGATACCGCAGTGCAATCGGGCCGTTAAAGCTTACCGCAAATTTGAGCATATCGGACAGCTCCCACTTATTTTTCGGTGCCATGATATGCATATTTGGTATGGAAGAGAGATAGGACAAATCAAAAATCCCCTGATGCGTCTCACCGTCGCTTCCCACAAGACCTGCCCGGTCTATGGCAAACACGACCGGAAGGTTTTGAATACAGACGTCGTGCAGGATTTGGTCATAAGCCCGCTGCAAAAAGGAGGAATAAATCGCCACCACAGGCTTCATTCCGCCCGCCGCAAGGCCTGCCGCGAACGTAACCGCATGTTCTTCCGCAATTCCCACATCAAAGAAGCGGTCGGGATACATATTTTTAAACCGTTTTAACCCTGTCCCGTCAGGCATTGCCGCCGTTATTGCCACAATGTCCGGATTTCGGTCACCAAGCTTGCACATTACCGTCGAGAACACATCCGTATAATTGGACTTTGTCTTTGGCTTTAAGGGAAGTCCCGTCTCCACATCAAACGGCTCCGCACCATGAAACCTTGCAGGGTGGCGCTCCGCAGGCGCAAATCCCTTGCCCTTTTGCGTAATCACATGCACAAGCACTGCGGATTTGCAGCGTTTTGCCTCCCGAAACACCTTGAGCATGGCATTGATGTTGTGCCCGTCCACCGGTCCAAGATAGGTAATCCCCATATCTTCAAAAATCATTCCGGGAATGACAAGATGCTTCACAGAGCTTTTCGCCCTTCGAATCCGGTCCACGACCGAATCCAGCTTTTTATCCATGAGCGAATTGTAAACGCCCTCTTTGATATCGAGATACTTGTCCGCAGTCCGGATATTGTTCAGATACTTTGACATACCGCCGACATTTTCCGAGATTGACATATTATTGTCATTGAGCACAATGATATAGTTTGTCCGGATACGTGCCGCATTGTTCAACGCCTCGTACGCCATTCCGCCCGTAAGCGATCCGTCTCCGATGACGGAAACAATGGTTCCATCCTCACCTTTCAAATCCCGCGCCTTCACAAGACCTAAGCCTGCCGATATGGACGTAGAGCTGTGCCCTGTATCAAAACAGTCACATTCGCTCTCCTTTCGTTTGGGAAAGCCACTCATTCCGCCATACTTTCTAAGGCTTTCAAAGCCTGCGCGTCTTCCTGTTAGAATTTTATGCGTATACGACTGGTGCCCCACATCCCAAACAATCTTATCCTTTGGCAGGGTAAGGCTTAAATGCAGCGCCATTGTAAGCTCTACCGCACCCAGATTAGAACCCAGATGGCCGCCCGTAACACTGATCTTGTGAATCAGAAATTCCCTGATTTCCTCCGCCAAAAGCTCCAGCTCCTCCGGCGGTATCTCCTTGATATCATTTTCCTTTTCTATTCTCTCGAGTATCATGCAGCTTTTCGTGCCTCCTATTTCAAACGCGTAATCAGGCTTTTTACCAAATCCGTCAGAAATTCATTTTGAAATCCCTGTTTGGTGAAGGACTCCAACAGTCCGATTGCGTGATCTGACAGTTCCTTTTGCTCTCGTGACGCCTCACTGATTCCCTTTAACGTAACATATGTTGTTTTATTATTTTTTTCATCGCTTCCGATCGGCTTTCCAAGCTCCTCAAACGTGCTTGTGACATCTAAAATGTCGTCCTGTATCTGAAAGGCAATTCCGATTTCGTATGCCGCTTTTTCGATTGTCGAAAGCGCCGCATCGTCCGCACCGGCAAGCACTGCACCAATCATCATCGACGCCTGTATCAGTGCCGCCGTCTTATGCTCATGGATATAAAGCAGCTGTGAAAGCGCTGGCGCCTCATTTGCCTCTTCCGCCGCAATATCCGCGTCCTGACCGCCAATCATGCCGTATATCCCTGCCTTATTTGCAAGAATGGAAAGCGCCCTTGCAATCCGCTGCGCGTCTGCCCCCTCACATGCAAAGGCTTTCAGCGCCGTCTCAAACGCGTAATTTAAAAGACCATCTCCTGCAAGGATTGCCACCGCCTCGCCGTATTGCACCCAAGTGGTCTTTTTTCCGCGTCTGTATTCATCATTATCCATTGCCGGAAGGTCATCATGCACAAGCGAGTAGGTATGTATCATCTCGATTGCCGCCATAAATGGTTCGATTACCGTTTCGCTTCCTCCAAACAGCCGATAAGTTTCGGACATCAGCATCGGGCGAAGACGCTTTCCGCCTGCATTCACACTGTAATTCATCGCTTTCACCACAGCAGACGGCGTTTCCTCCTCTTTGGGAAGATACGCTTTTAAAATCCTTTCAATCGTCTCCGTACGGCTTTTTATTTTCTCTTTCATATGCACCATGCCTTTCTCAACCGGCTCGCTCAAAACGCTTCCAGCCCGCCGTCCCCGTTCAGCTTCAAAACTTCCTTCTCAACCTTATCAATCTTTTCATTGCAGGACTTGATTAATTTCATTCCCTCTTTATAAACCCGGAAAGACTCTTCCAGTGAAATATCCTCCTGTTCCAGTTTCCCAATCGCTGTCTCTAACCGCTCAAAGGTCTCGTCAAGTGTCAGCTCACGCGCCATAATTTACCTCCGTAACACCTGTTATTTTTGCATCTGCGACGCCGTTTTTCACATAAACCCGAATCGCCTGTCCCGTCTTTGCATTCCCGATATCATTGAAAACCTGCCCTTTTTCATTCTCCACATAGGCATAGCCCTGACTGAGCTTTTCCAAGGGCGAAAGTCCTTTCAGCTGTTCTGCAAACAGCGCCATCCTGTGTCTGTTTTCCATAAGGTGCTTCTCCATCAGTCCCGAAAGCTGCCCCTCCAAATCCATACAGTACATCCGCTTTTGCTGTAATTGATTTGCGGGACTTAGATATTGAAAACGGATTCTGTGATTTTCAAGCTTTGTCTTTTCCAGCTCTAAGCGTTTTTCCATATGATGGTTCAGCGTACTTTCGTATAATGCAATTTTCTCCAAAAGCAGCTCAAAATCATACACCGCAAGCTCCGCCGCCGCAGAAGGCGTAGGCGCTCTTAAATCCGCCACAAAATCAATAATTGTGGTATCCGTCTCATGACCGACTGCCGAAATAATCGGTACGGAGCAGTCAAATGCCGCCTGCGCCACGATTTCCTCATTAAACGCCCACAAATCCTCTATGGAGCCGCCGCCCCTGCCTACAATCATCACGTCCACGCCAAGCCGCTCGAGGGCATGAATACCGTTTACAACGCTTGCAGGTGCGTGCTCCCCTTGTACAATCGCGGGATAGAGAATAATCTGCACATAGGGATTGCGTCTTGTCGCAATGTTAATGATATCCCGCACCGCCGCACCCGTAGGCGCCGTCACAACGCCGAGCGTCTTAATGTAGCGCGGTATCGGCTGCTTATATTCCGGCGCAAACATGCCCATTTCCTCAAGCTTTCTTTTCAGCCTGTCAAACTTCTCATAAAGAACCCCCGCGCCGTCCAGCGTAATCTGCTTTGCATAGAGTTGGTATTTTCCGTCTCTTTCATATACGTCAATGGTACCGCCAACCACGACCTGCTGCCCTTCCTCAAGCTGAAAGGAAAGACCGGCGCGGCTGCCGGCAAACATAACACATGCTATGATTCCTTTTTCATCCTTCAGGGTAAAGTAGATATGCCCCGATGAATGGTATTTGCAATTACTGATTTCTCCTTTTACAAAAACAGAACGCAGCATATAATCCTCAGCGAACATATTTTTGATATAAGAGTTGATCTGGGCAACGGTATAAACATTGCGCATCCTCAGATGCCCTCCCCTTTTCTCTATACAAACTTCGCAAGCACTCCATTGACAAAGCCCGACGACTCCTCCTGCCCGAACCGTTTGGCAAGCTCGACCGCCTCGTTGATTGCCACGCCGGCAGGCACGTCCTCGTCAAACGCAATCTCATACACTGCAAGGCGCAAAATAGTGAGGTCAACCTTGCCCATTCTACCGGTTGTCCACCCCTTTGCCTGCTTGTTGATCATCGCATCAATCTCGTCAAGCTTTTCAATAATGCACCCGCTCTTTTGGGAGATGTAGGCCGCGTCCTTTTCGTCCGCCGTAAGGTCATCATCTTCAAAGAAATAGCGCTCCTGTTCCGACATCTCTTCCCTGTCGTTAAACTCTACCCGAAATATCAATTTAAAAATCTGTTCTCTCAGCTCTCGTCTGCTCATTTATCTATCGTCCTGCTCTTTCCGTATTCGGAACTGTTCAAAAATAACTTACCCATCCTGTCTGTTTCTGAACAGTTCCTTTCCCTTCTTATTTGTTCTCCTGCATTTTAATCCCGATTATCCTGATATTCACGTCAGACACCTCAAAGCCTGTCATCGTTTCCAGTGCGCTCTTTACCTTCTCCTGTACTTTATTGCAGGTTGCAGGGATATTGTAGCCATACTCAAGGGTCAGCGCCAAATCAACCGATACCGTTCCCTCAAGGATATCTACCTTGACACCCTTTGTCTGCTTCTTCATGCCAACCTTTCCCATCAGCTCATCTGTGATATTGCCCGACATTGCACTCACGCCGTCAACCTCTGTTGCCGCAAGGCCTGCAATCATCGAAACCACATCATTTGCAATCTTTACCGTACCCAAACCGTCAGCATCTGTAATACAGCCGTTTCTGCTCTTATCCATTTCCTTATCCATGCGTTTCCTCCTATTTTCTTTCCATAATACCTGTGAACAGTATAGCATAATTACCAATATTTTGCCTAGTATAAATCGAATATATACAAACTATATATACAATTTCGTCAATCTATTTGATTTAAAATATATTCCAAAAGCTGATTGTTCCAAGCTCCTCATTGGAAGCGTAAGATATTGCACCCTCGCTGGCTTTGATAATTGTAAAAATCTGCCTGTCGTCTATGATCTCGGAAAGCATTTCGTTGTAAACCTGCGTATCCGCACACTTTAACGTGACATAATCCGCCTGCTTCACGCCCTCGCTGGCAAAAATATTTTCCAGCTGCTGCCTGTCATAGCCCTCAAAATAAAGCCCTTCCCTCACATAATAATTGTCCTGTGTACTGTCACAGGGAGGGAGCGCAATCGTATCCTCAAAGGAATGTGTCTTGGAAATTTCACCCGTCGTCACCAAAAAGTAGTCATAATTAATCGGAGGCAGAAAAACCCCGCCCTCCAAATCCTCACTGCCGCTGTATGCGTAGGAAGCGTCGCCCCATGTGGGGTCTAAATAATAGTATCTGCCATTTACACGCACCAAATTCCATGCATGGCGCTCCGTTCCGGTATAGCCTGTCACCAAAAGCGACTGCATTCCCGCCTGCTGGAGCATATACTGCATTGCCTTTGCATAACCCTGACAGACGGAACGGCCGCCCAAAAACACAGAACATATGTTTTGATTATCCTCCGCATTTGTGTCATACTCCGTATTGTGAATCAGATATTCATACAAAAACTTAACAGTACTGTACTCGTCCTCATTCAGCGGCACCTCGCTCATACACTCTGACAGTCTGTTCTCAATCTCCACAAGCGTAAGCTCTGCCTCGTCCTTCGACATGGAGTAGGTTCCCTCAAACGTAATTCCGGTAAGTGCATCACCCAAAAAATGTTCCGTATACTTAAAGCCCTCTACATAAAACAATTCCGGATGGTCATTCAGCACACACTCAAAAATCCTGTCCAGCAATGTGCTGTCCAGCGTAGAAACCGTCACTTCGCCGGACATCGCTGTAAGCGCATCGAGTATTTCCAAATATAACGCCTGCTCACTCTCACCCAAAACATGATATCCATAATAGAGTTCCGGTACCTCCCGTACCGCCTCTGTTTCCATCTCTGTCGCTTCTTCCCCTTCCTCCTGTGTCGTGAACTCGTCTGATTCAGACGGCACCGCTTCCGAAACCTCTGGCGAGATCTCATCAAAATTCTCTCCAAGCGCTCCGCAGCCGCCAGTCCCCATCACAATAACACTTGCTATTATATATATAACAGACGCTGCTCTCCTTTTCTTTACAAACCCTGTCATGAATCCTTAATCTCCCCTATCGCTGCCAAATTTCTCTCTCCATAAGCTTAATTCCGTCCAAACTCTGAGAGCACAAGTCCCTTGTTTCGTTCTTCTGTCATGCCTATGCTCCACTGGTTGATAAATAAAAGTAACGGATTGCCCTTTAAATCCTGTATTTTCTTCATATCGGAAGTACCTGACAGCCTGTCCAAATCCACTTCGTCCTTGTTCTCAATCCAACGGATATGCTCGTAAGGAAGCGGTTCAAGCTTAATCTCTACATTGTATTCATTTTCAAGGCGGTATTTTAAAACGTCAAACTGCAAAACGCCCACAACGCCTACAATAATTTCCTCCATACCGGTGTTAAATTCCTGAAAAATCTGAATTGCACCCTCCTGTGCAATCTGATTGACTCCTTTGATAAACTGCTTTCGTTTCATGGTGTCAATCTGGCGAACCCTTGCAAAATGCTCCGGCGCAAACGTCGGTATCCCTTCATAACATATATTATTTTTCGGTGCGCACACTGTATCGCCAATCGAGAAAATGCCGGGATCAAACACACCGATAATATCTCCCGCATACGCCTCGTCCAAAATTTTGCGCTCGTCCGCCATAATCTGCTGCGGCTGCGAAAGGCGCATAACCTTCCCGCCCTGCACATGCTTTACCTCCACGCCTGCATCAAACTTTCCGGAGCAGATGCGCATAAAGGCAATTCTGTCGCGGTGCGCCTTGTTCATGTTTGCCTGAATTTTAAACACAAATGCAGAAAAATCGTTCTCCACAGGATCGATAATCTCCCCCTCCGAAATACGCGGAAGCGGTGTTGTTGCCATTTTTAAGAAGTTCTGCAAAAAAATTTCCACGCCGAAATTGGTGAGCGCCGAGCCAAAAAACACAGGTGTCAGTTTTCCTTTTCTAACCTTTTCAAGGTCAAACTCCGCACTCGCTCCGTCAAGCAAATCAATCTCATCGCGCAAAAGCAAGAGCGCCTCGTCACCAATCTTTTCCAGCAAAAGCGCCTCATCGTCCATTGGAATGACTGTCGTCTCTCCCTCTTTTGTACCCTTTTGCGTGTCAGAATATGTCAGCACATGGTTCTCATGCCTGTCATAAACGCCCTTAAACCGTTTTCCCGAACCAATCGGCCAGTTTACGGGGCAGGTCGCAATGCCAAGCTCCTTTTCAATCTCATCCAACAGTTCAAACGTGTCATTTGCGTCTCTGTCCATTTTGTTAATAAACGTAAAAATAGGGATACCGCGCATGCCGCACACCTTAAACAGCTTTCTCGTCTGTGCCTCCACACCCTTTGACGCATCAATTACCATGACAGCCGAATCCGCCGCCATCAGCGTGCGGTACGTGTCCTCCGAAAAGTCCTGATGTCCCGGCGTATCAAGGATATTGATGCAGTATCCGTCGTAATTAAACTGTAACACAGAAGACGTAACGGAGATACCTCTCTCCTTCTCAATCTCCATCCAGTCTGACACAGCATGCCTTGCCGTCGCTTTTCCCTTGACGCTTCCTGCCAAATTGATTGCTCCTCCGTACAAAAGGAACTTCTCCGTAAGGGTCGTCTTACCTGCATCGGGGTGGGAGATAATGGCAAAGGTTCTCCTCTTGTTGATTTCTTCTGCAATCGTACTGTTACTCACTCTATACCTCATTTCCGCGCCCATTTTGCGCATATAGTGTCTGCTATTTATGCGAGAAGGCTTGTGCCGTCCACGCTGCCCGAAACGCCAAGATAATCCAGCACAGTCGCGGCAATATCCGCAAACGTATCGCGTGTCTTGTAATTTACAGGCTTGATATTCTTTCCATACATCAAAAACGGCGTGTGCTCTCTTGTGTGGTCAGTCGTCTTTGTGTACGCCGGATCACAGCCATGATCTGCCGTAATCATCAATACGTCATCGTCCCGCATCTTTTCCAGTATCAAGGGGAGTTTTTCATCAAAACAGGTCAGCGCTTTCGCATAGCCGTCCACATCTCTCCTGTGCCCGTAAAGCATATCGTAATCCACAAGATTGACAAAACAGATCCCCTCAAAGTCCCTGTCAAGGTATTCTATCGTGCGCTCTATTCCTTCTGCATTTCCGCTCGTATATACAAAATCCGTAATGCCCTTTCCTGCAAAAATGTCATGAATCTTGCCCACCGCAAGCACGTCCTTCCCCGCTGCCTGAATCAGGTCAAGCATTGTCGTTTTCGGCGGCAGAAGCGAATAGTCGTGGCGGTGCGAGGTTCTTGTATAATTGCCGCTTGTTCCGACAAATGGTCTTGCAATCACACGCCCGACGCCATGCTCGCCCTGAAGCATTTCCCTTGCTTTTTTGCAATAGTCATACAAAGTTTCTAACGGAACCACATCCTCATGCGCCGCTATTTGAAATACACTGTCCGCAGACGTGTAAACAATCAAATCTCCTGTCTTTACATGTTCGTCACCGTAATCCCGAATCACCTCTGTGCCGGAATACGTACTGTTGCAGAGCACGCCCCTGCCCGTAATCCTTGAAAATTCATCAAGCACTTCTTTTGGAAAGCCGTTTGGATAAGTTGGCAGCGGCTTGTCCGAAATCATTCCCGCAATTTCCCAATGTCCGATTGTCGTATCCTTTCCTTTTGACGCTTCACGCATGCGCGCCACTGCCGCAAGCGGTGCATCTGTCTTCTCCAGGTTCCTGCCTGTTACGCCTTCTATATTAAAAAGACCAAGTTTTTTGAGATTCGGCACCTGAAAATATGCACTTTCGGAAACCGATCCGATTGTGTTCGTCCCCTTATCGCCATACGCCTTTGCGTCATCCATTTCACCAATCCCAAAGCTGTCCAATACAATTAAAAATACTCTTTTCTTCATTCCAAAACCTCCATTCCTGCCGCGCTTGTTATTGTTTTTTAAGAATACCATATATTGGTGAAAAAGGCAAACCGGAATCCTTTTTACATATCGACAGCTTCCAACAAATAAATCTGTAATAGTTGAAAACCTTAGTTACTGTTCAGACAGGACTTAGGGAAACACTGATTTAATCGTGCCAACATCCTGCATTTCTGATATAATAAATATATCAAATGAAAGGTGCTGATACCATGAGACAACAGACATTGAGTGACATTGAATATTCCAATAGAAAACGTAAAACTAAGCGTGAAGAATTTCTTGGGGCGATGGAAGAAATCATACCCTGGAAAGACTGGGTAGATATGATCCGGCCTTATTATCCTTCCGGAAAACGCGGCCATCCACCCAAAGATATTGAAGTCATGCTCCGCATGTATCTCATGCAGAATTGGTTCAATCTTTCTGATGAGGGAGTTGAAGATGAAATTTACGACAGTTATGCCATGCGCAGTTTCATGCATATTGATTTTCTCACACAACAGGTTCCCGATGCAACGACCCTGCTGCATTTCAGACATCTGATTGAAGAGAACAGTCTGGGGGAAAAAATATTCAATGATGTCAGGGAACGTCTGGATAAGGCCGGTCTCATCATGCATGGCGGAACCGTTGTTGATGTCACACTGATTGCCGCCCCTAAGTCAACCAAGAATCGGGAAGGAAAACATGACCCGCAAATGCATCAGACCAAAAAGGGGAACGAATGGCATTTCGGAATGAAAATCCACTCAGGGGTTGATGCAGGAAGCGGCTATGTCCATACGATTACGGGAACATCTGCAAATATCCATGATATTGTAGAAACGTCAAAACTGATTCGGGAGGACGATACAGTCGTATATGGGGATTCCGGTTATACAGGAGCCATGAAGCGTCCTGAATTCCAGAAGGATGCACACCTTTCAGCGATAGAGCTGCGTATAAATGTCCGTCCTTCGAGTATCAGAGTGCCCAAAAGCTATCAGGGAATCAACTGGGACCGTCAGATAGAAAACAGGAAATCATCAACACGTGCCAGGGTAGAGCACCCATATTTGATTGTAAAAAACTATTTTGGCTATAAAAAGGCAGTATACCGCGGAATCCGGAAAAATCTAAACAGATTTCATGTGCTGTTTGCCAGTGCAAATCTGGTAATGTGTTTCCGAGCTGGAAGGGGGAGAGATTTCTGCATGGTATAACTGCGCCCATTTTCAGGGAAAGATTCACTGAAAATGGAAAGAGAAGAAGAAACACAGGCAGTTATTTGCTTAATATATTCAAAAAATTTCAAAATCAATTAATAGGGAATTATTAAGTTGTATTAATCAGTGTTTCCTTAGAAATATTTACTTATGCCCATATTAGTCTAAATCATATCCTTCTGGCAGCCTTTTCTTGACTTCTTCAATGTCCATCCATTTTTCAACTTTCTTCATATTCGCACACAATCCGTAATTTTCCCCCACTTTAATAACTCCATATTTAATCCATGTTTTATTATCGCTCTGTAACTCATAATAGAAAGTTCCTGTATCCCCCGATTTCAACCAAAAATTATAGCTTTCATTCTCCCATACTACCCAGTGAAAATCAAATGCCCTGAATTCATTTTTGATTGAAAATACCTCTGCCTTGGTAGCGTTATCCAATAAAGATATATTGGTATAATGTAGATTAATATAATCATCCTCCTCTACTGACAACCGTATGGTATAGAGCCCGCCATATGAATCATACGCTCCAACTGTTCCTTCTTTAAAATCTGTCATTTGTAAATGCCAGTTTACAACAATCACAAAGGGAGCTGTTAAAATAACAGTAATAACTACCAATAAAAAAACAATAATTTTTTTATTGTTCATGCTCCTCCTTCTTTCAAAACGGTCATTATTAGTAAAGCCTTACCCCTGCACTTTTGAATATAAAATGGTTGATTATCTCAAAAAAGCCTTGATTTACGGGCATACAAGCAGGATTTCAAGCTGAATTTACTACTTTTGAGGGAAAGAGCCTTGATATGCTGCCCGAAACCCTGCCAGCCCAGCCACCAGCACACAGCATTGAGAAAGAATAAATGAAAACTGAATACGACGCAGACGCGGCGTTTCTCTATCCCTATACAGGGAGAACAGGAACGCCGCTTTTTTTATGCCCTCATGTTACGCAGTAGGGGCGAAAAGAGCCTTGCTATATGCGGCTTTGCGGGAGCGCGACGAAAAGGGACGCTTGCGGGGAGCCGATTATGTGATCTATGAGCAGCCCCATACAGAACCTACGCCTGATTTGCCTACGTTGGAAAATCCAATGCAATTAAATAAAGATATACCAAAGACTGACTTACCAACAAAAGAAAAAACAAATACAGATTTACAAAGTACCCATTCCATTCCTATAAACTGCTCTAAAAATAGCTGCATTTAATGTGAAGAAAGTAGATGCAGATAATTTGCCAAACAACACTAACGCCTTTACCGTATCAATCATTTTTTGCCACTCATAACGCTTTCCGTCTGACGGTTCCGTCAGCCTCCCGTCTTTCGCATAATCGGCAATATCCTTTTCCATTCCAACACACCTGCTCCCTACAAATGTTTCTTCAATAACGGCTTAAGATAGTTCTTTTTAAAGTCGCGTACTGAGCAGAAGAATTCCTGCTCTGACCTCGAAAAT
>CAJTMC010000041.1 GCA_910577115.1 uncultured Lachnospiraceae bacterium | reverse complement strand
GTAGAAGTTGACGGGCAGAAAATTCAACGACTTACTATCCATTACAAGTTCATAGGGGCATTGGAAACCCTTGAATAATGGATATTTTCTAAGTCACCTATTCCAACTATCCAACAGAAACCGCGATAACGGGAGCCTCCATAAAAGTAAACGGAATAATGCAGGACCTTGTGTACGGCAGGGATTACGAGATTGCCGCATATGGCAGCAATATAAAGAAAGGAACGGGAACAGTCGTACTGCGTGGCTTGGGCAGCTACTGCGGTGAAAAGACAGTGAAATTCAAAATCGTAGGGAAGAGCGTGGAATAGGTTACAGGGGAAAGCCGACGGGGATTATCCGTCGGCTCCCTCTTTTACAGTATGCGTTTTTAAGACATCAATTCTTTAAAGTCAATCCATAAATCATCATAAATGCCAACCTTTACTTTGTCCTGAAAGGTATGGCTGTCTGCCCCGATTTCGGACTGGGTGAGATAATATACAAAAATCTTTTCACTTCCAATTTTATCTGGATGCGGATTATTCGCTCAGGAGCCAGTCTGTCAGATTCAAAGACCGGATTTCCCCAAGATGCTTCACCATTAGTTTCAGAAGGCTTGATTTTCCGTACCTTCTGACGCCCGTTATGATTTTAACAGGCTCGGTATCCTGAAAACCGATGAGTTTATTGAGATAGATGTTCCTGTTTTTAGTTGATGTATTCCAATCATATTGTATCTCTCCCACAGTTATTGTCCGTACGATAGCATGTATTCATAAAAAAAGTAAAGTTTTTGCACTGAAATGCATAAGTTTTACCTATCCTCTATGCTTTGGGTACTGGCAGTATCCCGACTAAAGTTCCTTTTGGCACAAAAAGGCGCATGGTTTACATTCTATTGTTCCATGCGTCTTTACGCTGTTATATTGATTATGGAGCTGCGTTTCTGATTATGCTAATTGCATAATCTCAGCTTCGATTTCTTTTATGTCACTTTCCAGTAATTCGGGGAAATACTCGCTGACTTCATCAATATTTATTTTCCCTTTTTTTAACATAAGCATTGCTTTTTCCATTAGGGTTTCTCTTTCCATATCTTTCCAATATGTTTTCATTATCTGCTCTTCATCAAATAAACTCATCATAATCGTTACTACCTCCACTTCCTTACTGCTTAAATACTGCTTTAAGATGTTCCTGTCCTTGCAGATACGGATTGTTTCTGCAACTGCCTGTTTCGTCATTCCATGCTCTTTTACCTGCCCGTTAAAAACCTTGCAAAAAACAATGTACTCGTTGATTATATTATCCTCATTGCTCTCATATATGACTTTGGCTTTTACCTCAATATCAATATCTGCACCATCAAAAAAATCTTTGGACAGCGATATCGTATCGGGTTTTCTGCCTCTGCTGCCTGTGTATATCACATATAATTCAGGCTTTGGCATTTTTACTTTCTTACTCTTATACAGGCTCTGGGTTGTTCGTTCAAAATACTCATGGTAACTTTGTGCTAAATACAGCAGCATCCTAATTAAAATATTTACCGTCCAACTGGCTTGTGCCTCCAAAAGCAAAAGTAATCTGTTGTTACCTGCCATTATGCCCAAATCATTATAGAGATTATCAGTCAGGACGTTGTCTATCGTTACAATATCCAGCGTGTCCTCTGTTGCGTCCGTATCCTCCGGGTGCAATGTTTGATACAGCTTTAACAAATTCTTTTTATCTTGGAAAAGGTCTAAAAACACACTGTTCTTTGCGGTACGCTTTGCTGTAGGACGTGTCACATGAACTTCCTGTGTCTGTATTGTATCGTCCGACACCTTATCACCTCGATTCCTAAAAATCTGTGGTACATGATACGATATATCCTGCTCTGTCACACTTCAATTATACAAAAAAACGTCTGTCTTTACAATAAAATTCACAATATTTTATAACTCCTGTAACCGGAAAGTGCGCATTTACAAATATATATGATAACCATAAGCAAAGTACCGACAGTAAAAAGCTGTCGGTATTTTTGCGTATAAAAATCAAAAAAGGAGGATTTACAGTATGGCAGCAGAAATTGAAACGATGTTCTACACAAGGGAAAAGCCTTGGCACGGTTTGGGAACAAGGGTAGAGGAGGCGCCTTCGTCAAAGGAGGCGCTGGAACTGGCAGGATTGGACTGGACGGTAGTGCAGGAACCAATCTATACGGGCACAAGAGATGTGATTTCAGGGTACAGGGCAAACGTGCGTGACAGCGACCGCAGGGTGCTCGGCGTGGTGACTGACCGTTATAAGATTGTCCAAAACCGTCAGGCGTTTGCGTTTACGGACGCTTTACTGGGCGCGGGCGTCCGTTATGAAACGGCAGGCTCATTGCAGGAAGGGCGGAGGGTGTGGCTGCTCGCACGCCTTCCAAGGGAGTACATCATTTCAGGGGAACGGATTTCACCGTACCTTGTATTCAGCAACAGCCATGACGGCAGCGGCGCGGTCAAGGTTGCGCTTACGCCTGTCAGGGTTGTCTGCAACAATACGCTCAATTTGGCGCTGGATACGGCGAAACGTTCATGGTCCATGATTCACACGGGAAATGTCAGCGATAAGATTCAGGAGGCAAAGGATACCCTTTTTATGGCAGAGGAATACATGGACAGTCTCGGGAAGGAATTTGAACGGCTCCGGAAGCAGAAGATTACCGACCAGCAGGTAAAGGAATACATAGAGCTGCTCCTGCCAATCGAAAAGGACGCGACCGCGGGGCAGGTCAAAAACATCACAAAACTGCGCAGGGACATGCAGGGGCGATATTATGATGCACCTGACTTAAAGGGCGTCGGGGACAATGCATACCGTTTCATCAATGCCGTATCGGATTTTGCGACGCACGCGGAACCGCTGCGCAGGACGGCAAATTATAAGGAGAACCTGTTTGTCCGCACAATGGACGGGAACCCGATGATTGACAAGGCGTACCAGCTTGTGTGCGCAGCATGATAGAAGGAAAACGAAAGGGGCGATTTTATGTATGAGAAAACGGCAACAGCAGGAATGGGAAACGCGGAGTGGCTTGCACTTAGAAAAACGGGGATAGGCGGTTCCGACGCAGGGACGGTGTGCGGACTGAACCCGTACAGCAGTCCCATGAAGCTGTTCTGCGACAAGACAAGTGAAGACATACAGGAGCTTGACAATGAAGCCGTCCGTCAGGGGCACGACCTTGAGGAATATGTCGCGCGGCGGTTCATGGAGGCGACGGGATTAAAGGTGAGGCGTTCCAATTATATGTACCGGAGCGTAGAATACCCGTTCATGATAGCGGACGTTGACAGGCTGGTCATAGGGGAAGATGCGGGGCTGGAATGCAAGACGGCGAGCGCATACAATGCGGATAAATGGAAGGACGGTGACATTCCGCTCCATTACGTCATGCAGTGCTGCCATTATATGGCAGTGACTGGAAAGCGCACATGGTATATCGCGGCGGTCATCCTCGGACAGGAGTTCGTGTACCGTAAGCTTGTATGGAATGACGAACTCATTGCACGGCTGATTGCGGTGGAAAAGGAGTTTTGGGAGAACCATGTCGTGGCAAAGGTAATGCCTGCGCCTGACGGTTCAAAAGCCTGCGATAAGGTGCTGAACGGGTATTTCGGCGCGGTGAGGAAGGGCAGCGCCATAAGCCTGTACGGATTTGATGAAAAACTCAGCCGCAGGGCGGAAATCATGGAGGAAATAAACAGGCTGCAGAATGAACAGAGTTGCATCGAGCAGGAGGTAAAGCTTTACATGCAGGACAATGAATTTGCGGCAAGCGATAAGTACAGGGTGTCATGGAGCAGCGTGGAGACGACAAGGCTTGACACGCAGCGGATGAAACAGGAAAAGCCCGAACTTTACAGGGATTATGCAAAAGTGTCCGTGTCACGCCGTTTTCAGGTGAAGGCGGCATGATGGGAAAATGCAAAGATAAAAAGGAATGGAGGGATACCATGAGGGAAGACTGCGTGAGGGACCACTTTTTGGACAGGATTTACGGGGAGTATCAGACGTATAAGGCTTCCGTTTTAAGCTGTCCGAATGCTGACATTTTCGGCAGGTGCTACGAGATTGACGTGATGGTGAATTTCTATGAGATTTTGGCAGAAAAAGCAGACAGACTGCAGGGGCATGAGCTTACGGCGCTTTTGCAGCGCAAGAATATCCTGACGGAGCTGTATGGACTGTGGCTTAAGAAGGACGACTGCAATTACAGGGAAATGGAGCGGCATGTGGAAGATGAGATTGAAACGATGATAAGGGAATTTCCAAAGGAACAGGAGGTGGATGCCAGTGGGAAACAATACGGGCATAATAAGGCTGCTCAAGGCGGATGAAATCGAGTGCCGCGCGGCAGCGGTCAGCGGGAAGGGCGTGAGTCTCCTGCTTTATAAGGACGCAAGGGTTGACCAAAAGATACTCGACGAAACGTTCGGGGTGTTCGGGTGGAAAAGGAGCCATCAGTGTATCGACGGGAACCTGTACTGCACGGTGGAAGTGCGCGACGCCAAGACGGGTGAATGGATTGCGAAACAGGACGTGGGGACGACGGGATACGCCGAAAAGGAGAAATCGCAGGCGTCGGACAGCTTCAAGCGCGCCTGTTTCAACTGGGGCATCGGAAGGGAGCTTTATACGGCTCCCTTTATTTGGGTGCCTGCCGAACATGCGGATATCCAAAAACGCGGCGAGCGGTATTCCTGCAATGAGAATTTCTCGGTTGCGTCAATCACATACAACAGCAGCAGGGAGATAACGGGGCTTGTTATCGTGAACGGGAAGGGGAAACGCGTGTTTGAAATGAAAGCCGAAAATACGGACGTGAAGGCAACGGAAAAGGATAGCATTTCAAAAACACAGATGGATTCTTTGAATGCGGAGCTGGAACGGACGGGCGTATCCATGAAAACGGTACAGGACAGGTATAAAATCAAAGTGCCGGAGGAAATGCCGCAGGAGCTTTATAACAAGGTAATGGCTGCTTTGTCGAAGACGAAACCGACAAATGCGGCGTAACGGATTGGAGGGAAACATATGGAACTGGACAGTTTTGCGGAACGCGTGAAAGAAGATGTAAAGGAAAAGCTCGGGGCAGGATGGCATGTCGCGGTGCAGAAAGTTGACAAGAACAACGGCGTGACTTATACGGGGCTGTGCGTCTCAAGGGACGGCGAACAGGTGTCACCGGTAGTTTACATAAATGATTATTACGATACATATAAGAACGGGAACGCGACGCCTTTGGACGCGGCGGAATATGTGGCGGATGTCTGCCGGAAGAAAAGGCATACGGTGGACGTGAGGTATTTACTGGATTATGGGAACGTCAGAAGCAAAATCGTATACAAGCTTGTCAATACGGAAAAAAACAGGGAGGCTTTGGAAGACCTCCCGCATAAGGCATTTCTTGACTTGTCCATCGTGTTCCAGTGCATGGTGGAGCATAAGGGAATCGGCAGTGCATCCGTCCTCATACACAATGCACATGCCAAGCTGTGGGGCGTGTCTGTGGAGGAGCTTTACAGGGCGGCAACGGAAAACACGCCAAGGCTGCGGGGGTATGAGCTCAAAAGCATGGAGGAAATGATACATGAAATCATGCAGAGGCAAAAGGCGGGCGGACAATTTGACGGTGACGGAATGACGGGAGGCACAGGATGCAGTCTTCCGATGTATGTGCTCAGCAACGTGCAGCGGACGGAGGGAGCGGCATGTATCCTGTATCCGAATTTCCTAAAGGATTTTGCGGAAGCGATTGGCGGGGGGTTTTATATTATCCCGTCATCAATCCATGAAGTGCTGATTTTGCCTGAGGACATTGCGGATGGTGGGAAGGAATGTGATGAAATCAGGGAAATGATTCGGGAGGTCAACGATACGCAGGTGCTGGAAGAAGAGCTTCTGTCGTATTCGCTGTATCATTATGATGCGCAGGAGGATGAGGTTAGGGTGTGCGCTTGATAATGGAAGAGGATTATCAGAAAGGGGGGAATGCTGCGAATGCAGGAAATCATAAAGGCAGTAGCGGTCGGGATTTTTACAATCATAATGGCTGTGATAAATCAGTGTGATGAAAAATGACAGCAGATAAATGTTTTGGTTTATTTGGCTTGTATATTGTTTTGTTTGAGCGTTTTAGAAACAGTAAATCTAAAACGCTCAAATCCTATTAAAATGATAAGGTTTGCAGAAAATGATTTTAGGACAAGAAAAACTTACAATATAATTAAAAAATCCTTCTATTTGCATGAGATATGAGTTATAGTAATAATAGAGAAATAGAAAAAAATATTTATAAATTTTTCTATTTCTCTATTAAGATATTTTTATAAAGAAAAATTATGATAATATTGGGTAAAAATGATAAAATCCAGTAGTTCTATTATAATAATATTAATATGAAATAGAGAACATTATAATTTGCGTTAGAAGGGGTGTATTTATGCAATATGTATCAGATGAAATCGGAGAAGCTTATAAGGGAACAAACTATGGCGAATGTGGGGGGTGGGTTAATGGCTGGTTAGATATACCTGAATTTTTATTGGATGGATATGGCGGAGGAAACTGTATTTTTATCTCAGCGCCTACCGGCAGTGGAAAAACCCATTTTATACTAAATATTTGGTTAGGATATATAGCAAGCCAAAATAAAAAGATGCTTTATTTAGTAAACCGCAGTATTTTAAAAGCACAACTGGAGAAAGAAATCATGGATATAAGCCCACACATTTCGAGCTGCATTGATATCAAATCGTATCAGGATATAGAATATGAGCTAAAAATGTGTGAGCATAAAGAATATAAACCTGATAAAATAAAGACGGATGAGAACGGGCAGTGTGGACAAACAACAAAATACGTGGAACTGGAAAACATGAGACAAAGATATTCAAAATATGATTGTGTGGTGTGTGATGAATGCCACTATTTCTTGACTGACTCAAATTATAACACAGATACATCGCTTTCATTCCGGTGGATTCAGGATAAATTCGCCGATAAAGTCCGGATTTTCATGTCAGCGACAATCAGGGATATAGAATTGTATATAAAGGGGTATGATTTGAGGAGGATGCACGAGGAAAAAATACAGAAATATAATTTTCCTGATTTTGAAGCTGCTGAAGCAGGGGATATTAATAAGGATGCATATGAGGCGATTAGAAATAAGGGTGCACGTTATTGCAAATATTGTGATTTTATGGTTCCCAGGAATTATGATTATATTGACGCCAAGATTATATACAATACAGATACAATTGCTGAAATTATAAACGACGGAGATAAAACAGAGAAATGGCTGATATTTGCTGACAAAATTGATACCGGAAAGGAATTAAGCAAAAAAATAAAGGATAAGAATAATGTTGTATTCATATCGTCTAGGAACAAATGGGAGGAGGATGTTTCGGATACAGTAGATGAGATAACGTATTATAAAAAAATGAAATCCAAAAAGATTTTGATTGCAACGTCAGTCATGGATAACGGGATTAATATCAAAGACATTGAATTAAGAAATATTGTATTGATGGCAGATACAGAAACGGAATTTATACAAATGCTTGGGAGAAAGCGTGAGGATGGGAAAAAGCTAAGATTATACATATATCATTATGATAAGGAGCATTTTGAAAGAAGGTTAAATCAGACCGAGCAAATACTGGAAACAGCCATATCTTATTTAAAATTTTTAAGTTCTTGTAAGAGGAATGAAAAAATACCCTATGATGAAGAATGGGTCATCAACAACCGGCATATAAGATTAATGCGTGAAATATTTGATAAT
Source organism: uncultured Lachnospiraceae bacterium (assembly GCA_910577115.1). GTDB lineage: Bacteria > Bacillota > Clostridia > Lachnospirales > Lachnospiraceae > COE1. The sequence continues at coordinate 25,547 of CAJTMC010000041.1, read as the reverse complement.
AAAATAAGCATGAGGTATGTAAAAAGTCTTTTTAATGCTTATGGCGGAACGTTGTATCTGAATCTTTTGGCGTATCAGAATCTACAGAATTTAAAAGCGTTTTATCAGAATGTTATTTCTGCATTTGATGCAGAGGAAGATGATACAAAAAGGGGAGATTGCTTTGTAAGAATGCAGTTAGGATGGCTTGGGATAGAGGAGGAGAGGGCTGAGAACATTATAAAGGAATCAAAAGTGACAAAGTTCGATAAGTGCTACAAAAAAGTTATAGATGCATTTGAATCGGCAATTGAATGTAGTAATCCAATGAATATAGATGCTGCTAAAATGTTTCAAAACAAAATAAGGAGTGAACTCGTGGTTTTGGTGGAAACTACGAAGGGGTGTAAAAGGTATGGTACAGTAATGGCTCAGGCTGGAAAAAGCAAATGTCTGATTTCCAAAAAGACAATGAATTATTTAAACCAAAATTGTGGGATACCGTATAAGATGGAGATAACCGGCAAGAAGGAAGATAGGAAGTATACCATTATAAGAGATGGCTGTAAGACTGAAACACCGAAACAAGATTAATCAGGCAAAGTTTTTTCATAAATACAGTCGGTTCATAAATGTGGAAGGATATTGGAACAATATAACGAAAAGGGGCATTTCAAAATGGAGGATGCTCCTTTATTATTTTAAGGAAACAGAGGTAAAGAAAATGAGTTTATATAACAGTCAAGGCAGGAGAAAACCAAAAATCACACCAAAAGCAAGACTGAAAATCTTACTGGAAAATACTATCGGACTTTATGCGGAAGCCCATTCCGACAGGTATAATAGCAGAGAGGAATTTATGGGTGTCTTGTATGATGAAATCGGTACGGATGAGGCAGAGATGAAGGAACTTGGCATTGATTTGACGGATATTTGGTAATGATGAAAATGTCAGCAATATTGAGATGTAATATTAAAAATAATGAATTAAATAACAGAAACGCAGAAAGAGAGGATAAAACATGACGCAAAAAATACTGGAAGCTTTGGCGGATGAAAATCTTAAATTAATCAGACAGCCTGTAGACTATGATTTGGATAACGCACAGACCATGAAAAAAATGGGAGAATTGAGAGCAGCTTTTGAGAAGGCGCTTGGCGATACGGAAAAAGAACTGTTCCAAAGCCTGAAAGAAGCAAACGACACCATAAACCTCAATTATGCGACGCAGCGGTTCATCACAGGATTTCGGCTAGGCGTGCTGATGATGATGGAGGTATATGCGGGAAGCGACAGCCTTATCTCGCATTAATGTTAAATAAGGAAAAAAAGTTACAAAAAATAAGCAAAGTCAATAAAGCCTGAAACTGCCTCGTGCGTTCTGCCTAAAACTGAAAATCTTGAAATACAAGGTTCCCTATGGTAGTATAATTGTAAGAGATAACAGATGATATTGGGGTTAGCGGGCATGAATTATTGACGGAAAGTGAGAGTTAAGAATGGAAAATGAAATAAAAGAGTACACGGTATGGGAAGACTTGGGAATTGGGAATGATTTCCTGTTTGGGAAGGTAATGCAGGATGTGGAGCTTTGCAAGGAGCTTTTACAAAGGATTTTGCCGGAGCTTGTGATAGACCGTATCGAATATCCCGAACTGCAAAAGAGCATCCGGACGGACGCGGATGCAAAAAGCGTCAGGCTTGATGTGTATGTCAGGGATGGTAAGGGAACGGTCTATGACATTGAAATGCAGGTAACGAATACAAAGGAGCTGCCCAAAAGGACGCGCTATTACCAAAGCATGATTGACCTGCAGATGATTGACAAAGGGGAATTATATAATAAGCTGAAACCAAGCTATATCATATTTATCAGCCCGTTTGACACATTTGGCATGGGGCGGCATATTTATACGTTTGAAAACCGCTGCAGGGAGGATATGAGCATCGCCCTGAATGACGGAACAACAAAGATATTTTTAAATGCAGTCGGTGAAATGGATGATACCAGTCAGGAATTAAGGGCATTCTTGGATTATGTGGCAGGAAAGGAGTCGGAGGATGCTTTTGTAAAGAAATTAGAGGAAGCGGTAAAACAGGCAAAGAAAAACAGGGAATGGAGGCATGAGTATATGACGTTGTTAATGCGTGATCAAGAGAATATTGAGAAAGGAAGGGAAGAAGGAAGAGAAGAAGGGAAACAGCAAGAACGTGAGCGTGGAATCAAGCTGATGATAGAATCGGGAAAGGAATTAGGCGTAGACAGGAACAGTATGCTTGAAAAAGTAGCGGAAAAGTACAATCTCAATGCTGAACAGGCTTTGATATATATGGGCAGATATTGGACGTAATCTAGGGCATTTTGTACATTTGGGTGTGAAAGGCAGGTATATTATGGCAGAAACTTATGAAAAGACTGGTTAGAGGGATACCTGAAGAGGAGGTGTGTGGCATTGGAAGTAATAGAAGAGCATGTGGTAACAGTGAAAAATGAATCAGATATAGATAAAGCGATAAAGGCAATAAGTGGAGCTGTTCCGCATACGGATATGTCTTTGACAGAGCTTCGGGAGGAAAGACTGCGGAAATATTGATGGAAATAAATTGTATGTTGCTTATAGTGAGGTGTATGATTTATGAGCATAGCAAAGGAACTGGTGATGAATAAACTGTATGAAATACCTGATGACTTACAGGATGAAACGGAGGTTTTAGAAGGCTTATATAAGCTGCCAAAGTTGGAAAGAAGCAAAATATCAGCAGAAACAGAAGGTACATTATCAACAAGTGACGTAAGAAAGTACTTTTTGAACAGGCATAAGAAAAAGACAGCTTTAACTGTAAAGAAATAAGAAAACTAAAACAAAAAGGATGTGATATCATGACAGAGGATAAAATTCAATATATAGGGAAGCGTTTGACATGGGATGAGGCAGTAGCTATTTTTCCTAATTTATGGGTATCGTTCAAGGATTGTATATATCATGGAGTGGATTTTCAAAGCGGAACGCTTATAGCAGTAATTAAAGATGATGATATTGGTAAATACATTTGTAATCATATTGAAGAGAATCCGTATTTAGTCAGAACAACGGAGAATCAATTTGGAGGATATATACATGGGGTACTTGCCCAAAAAGGAACTGCTTAATATATCAGATTATTATGAGAAAAATTTGGAACAGGCTAAAACTGCTTTAAACGATTTGATTTATACTTTTGAGCCGTTTAAACTGTTCGAGCCTGACCCTGATTATAAAGCAGATGAAGAAGCACTGAGGAAGAGTATGCAAAAAAGTAAGAAATTGATAGCTTTTGCCCGTAAATATATAGATGAAATGGAAACAAAATCGACCAAAGAGCAGCTTATCATCATGCAATATGAGAGGACAAATAGGTTATTTGCAGCAGTAAGATTGTAAAAATAAAAAACTGTCCCCTCACATACAAACGGATAATCCATTAAAAGTGGAAATCCCATATGTGAGGTGAAGGACATGAACAGGACATAGAAAAAATAAAGTAACGGATAAACAGACAGGGAGAGCTTGAAAGACAGCTCTCTTTTATTATGCAAAAATATCAAAATTTATGTAAACCTAAAAGGAGGCGCAAATGAACATGAAAAATATCGAATGTAACAAGCCCTCATCCAATATGATGAAAGTAAAAGGGCTTAATAAGGAAAGACATATGAAAGAACTAAAACAGGACGTGGACTATGGCAGCAAAAAAATCCGCCTTATCCTGCAGTTCCCCGACGAACCGCAGGATACCATGCAGGCGCAGGAAGAAGTAAAATCAATCCTGACATGCGCGCTGCGCGAGCAGGTACGAAACAGTGCAGTAATGTATGGCGCATAAAAAGGAATACACGAATATATAAAATAGAAGGGAGAGGATTTTAATGCAAAAGAAAAAAACAGTCCGTATGCTGCTGCGTGTCAGCTCAAACCAGCAGCTAGAGGCGGACGGCGATTTATCCGTACAAAGACGCATTGTAACAGAATATGTCGCAAAACAAAGCGACTGGAAGCTGGATAAAAAAGAATATTTCGAGGGCAGCAAGAGCGGATACAAAACCGCCGTCAGTGACAGGGATGTCCTACAGGAGGCAATGGAAGATGCAAAGAACAGGGAATATGACATTCTCGTTGCCTATAAGGACGACCGTATTGGCAGGCGCATGTGGGAAATCGGCGCGTATGTGATGACGCTCAAAAGCTACGGCGTGGACATTTATACGGTCAAAGACGGCTGCATATCACCCGCAGGCGATGACATCATGGGACAGATGATGCTCGCGCTGCGGTTCGGGAATGCGCAGAAAAGCAGCTCAGATACCGCCATGCGCGTAAAGGATACCGCGCAGAAACTGGTGCAGCAAGGGCGGTTTATGGGTGGCACTGCCCCATACGGCTATGAACTGGTTCTATCGGGGGAACTCAGCAAGCACGGGCGCGCGTTACACAAACTGGTGGTTGTACCGGAACGGGCGGAGGTGGTAAAACATATCTATGATTTGTCGCTCAACAAGGAGTTCGGTTCCGCGAAAATCGCAAAGACCTTGAATGAGGATAGCTACTATCAGACAATGGCGCCAAACGATGTATGGAAGAGCGGAACGATTACAAGCATATTGACCAATCCGGTCTATGCAGGGCACGTCGCATATAAACGCCGCGAGCGGATAAACGGGATATACCGCAGATTGGGCGACCATGAATGGATAATATCAAACCAGCCTGACGAAAACATACAGATTATTGACAGCGCAATGTGGGAAAGAGTACAGGAGAAGCGCAAAAGCAGGGCAGATAAATACATCAAAACATTGGAACATCAGGAAGCCAATATTATCCGGCGCAATGATGGTATGCTGTCTCTGATTGATGTCATTCACTGCGGCTATTGCGGGGGAAAGATGACAAACGGCACAAAGTACAGCTATTGGAAAATAAAAGGCACGGGAGAAACACGGGCAAGCAAAACACCTGTATACCGCTGCCAAAGGGCGAGGGAGGGTGCGCTGCATCAGGGTTTCACGCAATACCGCGCGGATATGGTGGAAACGGTCGTCTTTGACAGCCTGTTGGAGTATATCGGGCGTTTACAGGAAAAGGAAGACGTTTTTGAAACAATAGAGCGGAACCAAAGTATGGAAAAAAAGGCGCAGGAAACGGAGCTGAAACGCTTAAAGAAAGAACTGGAAAAAACAGTACGAGGAATTACGACAATGGAGCAGCACATTCCCGAAGCCATGACAGGAGCTTACGCGTTATCGCTTGAGGAGCTTGTCGCAGTGATACACAGGCAGCAGGAAAAAAAGGAAGAGCAGGAGGCACAGATACAGGAAAAGAAAGAGCGGTTACAGCAGATGGCAGTCACTGTGGGAGAGTGGGAGGAGCTGCGCACACAGATTCCCACATGGCAGCAGGTCTTTAAGGAGGCGGGAAGGGAGACGCAGCGCGTGCTGGTGAACAGGCTGATTGACAGGATTGACGTAACGGATGACCAAATCGTAATCCGCTTCAAAATCAACCTCAATGACTTTTTACCACGAATGAGTGACGGTTCCGGTACCTCGAAACCGCCACTGATTGAGGGTTGCAGAGGGCTTGTTTTGGACGAGCTGGTTATTAATAGGGAAAGTAGAAAAAGGTGTGACCAGACATGAGTTGTTTCGCGGCTGTTTTTCTTCTATTAAGGATTGGATTGTATTTTGGCAAAATGCATATTATAATATAATAAAAATTTGCCAGTAACGGGAGGTAGGATAATATGACTTTGCGACAGGAAGCGTATGCTATGATTGATTCACTGCCGGATGATGATAGTATTAGATTCTTTATTGATATGATAAGACAATTTAATGTAGTAACGAAAAAAACGGAGCAAATATTTGAGACTGAGAAATCATTATCCGAAAAAAGACAAGCATTTCTACACATGGAAGAAATGAAACAGAAGTATCCATTTCCAAAAGATTATGACTATGAACAAGTCAGAAGGGAGAATATGGAAGAAAAGTATGGTTGCGTTAATTGACACAAATGTTATATTGAATTATATTACAGACTGTGAAGATAAATTTCGGGAATCCTCAAAGAGGGTTATGGATTTATGCTCACAGGGAAAATAGACGGATATATCGCCTTTCACTCACTATCTATTATATGGTATTCCTTACGTATTCCGGATGAGGGAAAGAGAATGTGGTTGAGAGACATTTGCAGTATATTAACAGTTGTAGGCGCCTCACATGAACAGGTTTTAGAAGCAATAGACAATGTACAATTTAAAGATTTTGAGGATTGTCTACAAGATGAATGTGCGAGAAAAGTACATGCAGATTGCTTGATAACGTGTAACATTAAGGACTTTAAAACAGCGAAAACAAAGGTTTACAGTCCAGACGAGCTTGTAGGAATAATAAACTAAATTTTTATTAGTATAGCATGATGTTAGAGGTTTATAATGAACGTTTTTCGGAAAGTAATATAATCCCTGTACCAGTTACGGTATGGGGGTTATTAGCTTAGCCGTTAGTGAAACGATTATTAAAGTATATAACAATATTTTGTGAAAAAATATATAAATATACGGGTGTTATCTTAGAAAAATATTTTGGTAATTGGGGCAGGAGAGCTGTAATGGTTATTAAAAGAGGTAAATTTTTGAATGATTTAATGTTATATGGCTAAAGGATTTGTTAACACTATCATTACGCATATAACAAATGGAAATAAGAACGAAGAGAGGCTGGTAAATATCATGGGTGGAACAATAATTGAAACAGAATCTGAGAGGCTAATACGTTTGGGAATGTGTCAAGGTATGACAAAGATGATTATTGAGATAGGTCGAGAACATGGACTTGATGATGCTGCGATTTTGAAAAGGATTCAGGAGGAAGTTGGTTGCTCTTTGGAAGAAGCAACGGCTTATTTGAATCAGTATGGAAATGAGGATGAAAAAATTCGTGCATTTCATAGACTGGATGCTGCACGTACAGAAATCAGGTGTTATTTATCTGATGATTTTGTTCCTGATAAGGAACTGGAGGAGGCGCGGGCAGAATGATATGACAATATTAGCTGATACAAATGTAAATATTGATTTTCTTATATCAAAAGATTTATTTTATGAGGCATAAAGCGACATGTTGTATTCACGATAAAAAATGAATAACACATGTCGTTTTTGTGTTTTCATATAAAAATATGCCTTGCGCTTTTATTTGAAACATTGTAGATTTGAATAAATATGTCAAATGTGTCAAAAATATTCAATACAGGAGAACGGCAATGGATATTAAAAGAGATAAATATTTGAATGATTTAAGGAATAGAATGCATAACGGAATGATTAAAGTAGTAACGGGCATTCGCAGATGTGGAAAATCTTATTTAATTTTTAATATATTTAAAAATTATTTGGTAGAGCAAGGGGTTACGGAATCACATATTATTTCGATTGAGCTGGATCAGAGAAAAAACAAGAAATATCGAGATCCGGATGCAATATTGGATTATATTGAGTCATGCATTACAGATAAGCAGCAGTATTATGTTCTGTTGGATGAAGTACAGATGCTAAATGAATTTGAAGAGGTGCTAAACTCATTGCTTCATATAAATAATGCAGATATCTATGTAATCGGCAGCAATTCAAAATTCTTGTCAAAAGATGTTATTACGGAATTTCGGGGGAGAGGTGATGAGGTTCATGTCTATCCGCTGACTTTTAAAGAATTTATGCAAGCCTATGAAGGGGACATGTATCATGGCTGGGCGGAATATATGATTTATGGGGGACTGCCTTTTACTGTGACAATGAAAACGGAAGAGCAGAAGATTCAGTATTTAACGAAGCTGTTTGATGAAACATATTTAACGGATATTATTGAGCGCCACCATATAGAGAAGTCACAGGAACTGGAAGATTTAGTGAACGTTTTAGCATCTGCGATTGGCTCCCTTACCAATGTACCCAAAATTGAGGCAGCCTTTCAAAGCGTAATACAGTCAAATATCAGTGCAAATACAATTAGGCAGTATATAGAGTATTTGGAAGATGCGTTTGTTATTAACAAGGCAAACCGATACAACGTGAAAGGCAGGAAATATATTGGGACACCCGTAAAATATTATTTTGAGGATGTGGGATTAAGGAATGCCCGATTAGGATTCCGGCAGATTGAAGAGACACATATTATGGAGAATATCATATACAATGAACTGCGCAACAGAGGCTATTCCGTAGATGTAGGAGTTGTGGAAAAGAGAGGCATAAACAAAGATGGAAAAGCCAAAAGAACGCAGTTGGAGATTGACTTTGTAGCAAATTTAGGAAGTAAGCGTTATTACATCCAATCAGCGTTCCATATGCCAACAGAAGAAAAACAGCGTCAGGAAAAGGCTTCTCTTATTCAGGTAAATGATTCTTTTAAGAAGATTATTATTGTGAAGGATGTCGTTAATGTTACTAGGGATGAGGTTGGCATTACAACAATGAGTATCTACGATTTTCTCTTGAAAGAAAATAGTTTGGAGCTTTAAGCTGGAATAAAAGAAAGGTGATAAGGGTAGTGGGCTTTATAATTGAATAAAGAATTTGACATTTGCTTGCGTATTCTTGCGTTTGCAAGCATAAAAGTGTATAATCATTACAAAAGGAGTGTGATATTATGGCAAATACAACAGCAGTTTATGCTCGCATTGATACAAAATTAAAAGAAAGTGCTGAAAATATTCTTGGACAGCTTGGCATTTCTCCCTCAAGTGCAATTCAAATGCTATACAGTCAAATTGTTCTTACAAAGGGAATGCCTCTTGACCTCCATCTTCCATCTGCAAAACCAACTGCTATTGGTGGAATGAGTCGTGCCGAAATAGATGCAGAACTTGCTAAAGGAGTAGAGTCTTTGAAAACATGCAGGACATACACCGCAGATGAGGTTGACGCAGAACTTGCTAGGGAGTTTGGGATATGAGTGAAGCATATGCGGTAATTTATTCTTCTGAAGCATTAGATGATTTAAGAAAAATTTATTCTTATATTGCGTATGAGCTTGGTGTCCCAAGTACAGCTTTAAGACAAGTAAGCCGTATCAAAAAGGAAATACGCTCACTTGATTTTATGCCTATGCGCTATTCGCTTGTTCATTGGGAGCCATGGCAGAGTATGAAAATGCACAAGGTTCCTGTTGATAATTATGTTATTTATTATACAGTTGATACAGGCTCATGCACTGTTACAGTTATCCGCATTTTTTATGAAGGACAAGATGTGGCAGGCATTATAAATTCAAATAATGACTAAGAAAAATTTCTTGAAAGTAGGCAGTTTGGAACTTTAAGCTGGAATAAAAGACATATGTTAAGGGCAGTGGATTTCGGTTCACTGCTCTTATTGTCGTTTATAGAGGGGGGAAGAAATACAAAAACAAGAATACATAAAGCACATGATGGTTCCTTATATAAAAGATAATTTTTCAAAGGAGTGGTAACTATATGAATATTAATACATATGATTTAGTTTTAGACAGAGACACAAAGCATTGTAGCTTAAGGTTGAAGGAAAGCCTGTCTTATAAAGGAGAGTACCTTTCCGAACCGTCACAGATAGCTGAAATGGTAAAGGAACTATTCCACGTAGACGAGATGGCGGATGAATTTGCCTATTTAATAGCATTTAACGGCAAAATGAAGGTACTCGGGGTATTTGAGATAGGACATGGCACAGGAAACGCCTGCCTGCTTGATGCAAGAGGCATTTTTATGAGAGCCGTTTATACAGGCGCATCCTGTGTGGTACTTGTCCATACGCACCCGTCAGGGGATACGACACCTTCCCGTCAGGACAGTCAACTAACTGTTCAAATACGTGATGCCGGAGAGCTGATAGGGATACCGCTGCTAGACCATATCATAGTTAGCAGCATGGGATTTACGAGTTTCCATAAGCTGGGGCTGCTATAGGTTTCATGCGAGAGTAATTTGCAGATAGTTATTCAAATGGGTATATGCGGCATAGGGAAAAGTGCTGATTTATCAGAGCAGTGGGCTTCGGCTCACTGCCATATCAACCTCTTATTTTTTACAGTTTTCCCCATTGTTTACTTCCTCCAGTACAATCCGCTTTAGCCTGTCTTGACGCTTTTTGGTATCACCCATGTTTTCATGTCTCTTTTTTCCTGTCCGGAAGTTTACGGTATTAACCGCAAAATGCACATGGAGATGTTTTTCACTATCATCTTGTTTATGTACGCCATAATATACCTGAAATCCGTCATTGTAAAAATCCTGAGCCATTTTTCGTGCAAGATTTTCGACGGAAATATTGTTTTGGCATATGGCGGTTTGGGTTTCTTCGGAAAACGAAAAGATTTCATGGTCAATATATCGACCGAAATTGCCCTTGCGTTTATGTAGCAGTTGGACGCATTCAAATTGCTTGACAGTTGTATCAATATCTGTGAAATCTGTTGCGCCAAATGTCCCGCAACAGATTAAATCGTCTTTAGTAGTCCCGTTTTCGCGGGCAATATATTTGATTAATTTATTAACCGCATCCTGATTATGATAACTGCCTTTTCCAGCTTTGTTTAAAAGGATTCCGGTTGTTTGTGGTCTGTTAGTTGTTTCTGCCATTACAAATATCTCCCTAATTTTGAATATTTTTTTGTTTGTATGCGTTTAAAATACTATTTAGTTTTTCAATAAGCTGTGCATCAGACATAGATTTCATTGCATGTAAAATCTCGTTCAATACATTCCAAGTTTCTACGGCATCAGGTATGAGCTGGATAAGTTCATTTTTATTTTCTGTGCATTGTGTGATAATATAGCTGCTAACAGACATGTTATGTTCTTTTGCGTTTTCTGAAAAAGAAAATTGGCGTACTTGTTAATAGAATAAGGGAAAGAGGACTCTTTCCTCCTTCCTCCGCTTATTAATTCAGAATGTCAGGGCATTTATCACTTTTAGCATGTCTGATTTCCCTCTTTCATTTTTTGTATAGACAATGCATTGATTTACCAAAATGTATGTATGGCAATTAAAAAATAATTTTTTAGAAAATACACTAACAAGAAGATAATGACAGACCATGAATGATATTGAATGGTTATGAGTGAAAAAATGAAAGGATGTTTTTAGGACAGTTTTAGTCCGGAAAGGGGAAAAAATGGATAAATCATATATGACAGTAAAAGAATTTTGTGAGAGATTACAGGTCAGTACATCAACCGTTTATCGAATGATAAAAGCAAAACAGATACCGGCAGTGAAATTCGGGCGGTACTGGAAAATCCCGAGAAGTATCTTTGACACGATAAGATAACCTTTTGACGACAGCGTAAAAGGAAATAAAAAAGCAATAAATTTCAAACATAGACAAATGCTGTCTATCCCAATTGCTATAATTTTACTAGATATCCTCAAAAGCAAGAAATTTATAGGGAGCGATATTAAGGACGGCAGCAATATCAAAAAGGGTGTCTAGGGAAAGTGCTTTTGTGATGTTGGGCGCTTCCAAATGCCCTATAAATGCCGGTGTCAGTCCGGTCTGCTCCGCAAGCTCTTCCTGTGTCAGTCCGCGGAGCTTGCGGAAGTAAGCGATTTTCAATCCGATTTGACGATAATTTTCTGCATAAATCTGTTTCATTGGCAATTCCTCCGTTTTTCTTATGGTAACGAATTGCCGCAATAATTGACATGAATGTGAAAATATAGTATTATATCTGACAGATAGTAATAACGGCTTGTCGGCACATAATATATTGTAACAAGAGGAATAAATTATCAATTTTAATTGTGTGCAAAAATCAAAAGAGAAGCAAAACTCTGCAAATTTAGGAAATGGAAGTGGAAGTTATATGGAAAAAGAGATGTTAGATGAATTTCAAAATCTAAAATGCCAAATAGATGGATTAGAGTCAATGATGAAGCTCTTGCTTGCCAATGCTCTCATTGATGAATTTGAAATTGCAAAAACAATTCTAGTGAACCAGAGTGTATTAGATTTATTAAAACATGAAGGATTAGAATTAGGACAACAAGGGGACCTAAATGGAATCAAATTCTTTTATGTGAATATTTCAGCAAATGACAAAATACCAGTCAAAGATATTATTAGATTGCATGATGAATTGCTTGCTGTATCGGAAAAAATGATACCAGTCTTTATGTATGAAAAAATAAATGGTATGCAAAAAAAGAGACTGCTACAGGAAAAAATATCTTTTTGCGTAAAGGGAAAAGAAACGTACATTATAGGAGCAGAAAGGATTGGAACATGAAAATAGGAGCTGTATTTGAAGGGGGAGGAGGAAAAGGAGCATATCAAATAGGTGTATGGAAGGCGATGCGGGAATTGGGCATTGATGAATATGTAACAGATGTTTCAGGAACATCTGTAGGTGCTTTGAATGCAGTATTGTTTTATCAGGGTAATTATCAACTGGCAGAAGAATTGTGGGAAGGTATTACTGACAGCGACATATTGCATGAAAAGATAATTGATGATTATCATATGGGCGATTGCCTTTTCTCCCAAAAAAAATTAGGTGAATTGATAGATACAGCATTATGCAGGATTAAGGAAAATAATTCTTGCCGAAAATGTTATGTTACATGCAGATATAGGGACAAGAACAAATATCGCTATTTTACATGGTCGGATTTCTATGACCTTGAGCTTAAGAAACGTGTGTTACTTGCATCAACAGCAATACCAGTAATTTTTGAAAGCATCAATATTGATGGTGAATGGTATGTTGACGGAGGCGCCAATGGCGACAATATTCCAGTTAAACCTCTTGAAAATAATGGTTTGGACGTCATAATTGTTATTCATCTGTCTGGTAATCGGGCATGTAAAGGCAGCTTCAATGGTCTTCTGATAGAGATTTATCCATCAGAAGATTTAGGAGGGTTAATTGATGGGACACTGGATTTTAGCAATGAATCAATTCATAAGAGAATGCAACTGGGATATATGGATGGGAGAGAGCAATTAAAGGAATTAGCTGATTTATGTTTTTCACGAAAAAAAATAGTACAGGAGCATGGTACAAGCTTGAAAAAAGGTAATAGAACATATAAAACGAACTATAAATACGTGGAGGAAGAAGAAATGGTAGATTTCAAGTTTACAAGTGAAGATGCAAGAAAGGAATACGAGGCAAAGTTATCTGTTTTAAAGCGCATTGCGGACAACAAAGAAATTGACAGTGCGTATCTATGGGATGCGACGGTACAAAAACTGGCATCAAAAATGGTTAAAGTAAATAATATCTTGCAGTTAGAAGGAATAAGCGACCTTGTCACATCAAAAATGTTCAAGGATATTGATACATTTTTAAAGCAGTGTGGCGATGCAGAATTTCATATAGCGCTCGTAGGAGCAATCAAGGCTGGAAAGTCAACCCTGATCAATGCGCTTCTTGGATATGAGTATGCATCTACAAAAGTGACTCCGGAAACTGCTTCTTTAACAAAATTTAAAAAAGGGGCTGTTAATCAAGTGAAAGTATCATTTTACACTAACGGTGAATGGAATGCATTATGGAAAAGTGCTAATGATGCAAAAGCAACGGTATTTCTTGAAGAATATGAAAAATTAGGTGCAGATGATGAAAAAAATACATGGTTAGGACAATCGGATAAGATAATGACATGTGATACAAAGGACGAACTTGTGACAGAAATTAAAGCATGGACTTCTTCAAAATCCAAATGTCATTATTTTGTTAAGGAGGTTGAGGTCTGCTTACAGGAATTTGACCTTCCGGATGGCATTGTCTTGGTTGATACGCCGGGCTTGGATGATGTTGTGGAATATAGGTCCAATATAACAAGAGACTATATTGACAGAGCGAATGCAGTGTTAGTATGCGTGAAATCTGACGCGCTGACGGGGCAGGAGATGGCAACGATTTACAGTGTTTTTGCAAATACAAGATATAATCCGGCAAAGGTATATATTATTGCAACGCAGATTGATACGCTAAACCGTCCAAGAGAAAATTGGATAGAGCAGCAGAAGGAATGGTTAAAATATTTGAAAGGGAAAGGCGCATATGCCAGCTTGGAGCTGGCACAAAAAAATCTTGTTCCGGTTTCTGCATATTTATATACGTTATTAAAGCAGTATAATGATTTGCCCGAGGATGATGATAGAGTTTGGGATTTGCAGTCCCTTCTTATTAAACTCAGGGTTCGTGATATTCATGAGCAGTATCAGCAAATGCTTGATTTTACAAATATTGTTCTGCTTAGGAATAAAATACAGAGGGAAATCGTAGCGAATTACAAGAAACTGTTAATTGATGATATCGTAGGAAGTTATGAATTATGCAAGGATTCCATAAAAGAAACAATGGCAAAGGTTAAGGCAGCACAGGAAGAGATTATTGAAGCGAGTCAGGGAGGAATTGAAGAAATCAAAAAGAAGCAGGCTGAGTATCATGCAAAATATCAGGAGGCAGAGAATGATAAGAAAGAATTAGAAGCACTACTGAAAAACTTAAAAATGGCAACAACACAAAGAGCGGATGAATTAGAGAAAGCAATTAAAAATCTTGCGTAATGGGGAGATGAGAGGATGGTTAAAAATGTAATCGGCAACCCATTCCAGCCTGTTGGCGGAGATGGGGGAGTCGTTGGTAAAGTAATAAAAGCAATCAAGGCTTTATTCAATATCTTTAAAAAGCCGGCTGAAGAAGCGGGGAAAACAGATTCTATTAACGATAATTCTTCGTTAGAAAACATTGACCGTATTACACAGATTTTTTCTGATTTTAGGGAACAGGTACACAGCAGGGCAGTTGAAATAGAAAAAGCGGTTTCAGAAGAAGTAAATTATTATGTGGAAGAGCTGCATACAATTTTGGACGATAATGCAGAAAAAATAAAGAAATATAATATCCGTACCAAAGTGATTGAAAGGCAGATTGATAAAATAGCTGCTGGAATAAACGGAACGATAGATGGTGCATTGTCCAAGGTGGTTTCGCTCGATAATTCTGAGTGTAAAAATGTTGTCAAGATGATACCCGGTGCAAAAAAAGAAGCAGCAATGAGTGCGTTTTTAACAGAAGCCGTAAAAAATTCGCTGGATGTATGCTGTGAAGAAATTCATAGCAGTCTGTCTGATATTTATGAAGATGTTGAAACGGAAGTGATTGGAGCGGTTGATATGCTTCAAGGGCAGAGTGAAAAAATCAGGGATAGCTTAGGGGCAGTCGATGAAGAAAATTATCAGGAGTCGGTAAAAGAGCAAATGGTAAGTGCTTATTATATACTTGATGTATTAGGTGTCATTGATGAAATTTTAGATTAGTGAGGTGGAAATATATGGGTTGGTTGAGCTCAGTTGCTAAAAGAACAGGGAGAGTATTAGGAAAAGGAATTGAATTAGTAGATGTTGAAACAAATTTGGCACTGCCTTGCTTACTAAAAAAAGCAATTGAATTAGTAGATGTTGAAACGGAAGTGATTGGAGCGGTTGATATGCTTCAAGGGCAGAGTGAAAAAATCAGGGATAGCTTAGGGGCAGTCGATGAAGAAAATTATCAGGAGTCGGCAAAAGAGCAAATAGTAAGTGCTTATTATATACTTGATGTATTAGGTGCCATTGATGAAATTTTAGATTAGTGAGGTGAAATGTATGGGCTTTTTTAGTTTGATAGGTGACGGATTAAAAGCAGTAGTACGAGGAATAGGAGAATTTATTGAAGGAGTAGGCGATGTCACAGGTATTGAGTTCATTGGGGATTTGGGACGTGGGATTCAAGATATATGTGCAGAAAAAGTCGCATCAGAAAAATCATATGATAAAAAAGAAGCTAATATTTATACAACAGATCGGTTGAATGATATTTTGGTGGCATTTTCTGAAGGTTATTTTCAAGAGGCGACAAGGATAGAAAAAGAATGTGTCCAATTGGTTCAGGAATATTATGACAAGATGATTAGCTTAATTGAGAATACGCCGGGAGGAGATTATAATAGAGCAAATTTGAAAATGCTGAAGAACAGCAGAAGCAGAATTTCCAAAACAATTAAAGGCGGAATAAAAGAACCGTTAGCCAAAAGGATGTCGCTTGATGACTCGGAGTGTTTGCGCATTCTCAAATTGGATTCCGGCGAGGAAAAAAAGAAAAAAATGAAAAATTTTGAGAGAAAAGTCATAAAGGGAGCACTTCGCAATTTATCAAATAAGGTTAAGAAAACACTTTCAGAGCAGACCGAAGACATTCAGGATTATTTGAGTGGCATTTCAGAAGAACAGGAAAAAACGATGCAGGCACTAAAGGAGCAATTTGATAAGATGGTTGAACATAATGAATTAGAGCAAAGTGATAAGGAAATGAATTGTGTAATGCCGTTGTATATTGTAGATGCGACAGAGTGCATATTTGATACTTTAAAATAAAGATAACGGTAGCAGACCAGCCATATACAGGAGCTTCTATAAAATCTATGGAAAGCACTGTAACAGGAGCATCCATAAAAGTAAATGGAATATAGGAAAATCTTGTATATGGAAGGGATTATGAAATAGCTGCATATGGAAACAACATCAAAAAGGGCACCGGGACAGTTGTATTGCGCGGTTTAGGCAATTACTGCGGTGAGAAGACAGTGAAATATAAGATTGTTGGAAAGAGCTTGGAATAAAGTACATTTTCCTGAAAGCTACAAGAGAAAGCCGTCGGGTTCGTCCGGTGGCTTTCTCTGATATGCGCCAATCCCTTGACAAGCTGAAAAGTAAAGTTTTTGCGCTGAAGTGCAGAAATTTTATAAATGCACTGCATTATCAGAAATGTAGTAATAACAAATTCTCTTAAAATCGAAAAGCAAGCGATTATAAATATATATAATAAACATAAGCAAAGTACCGGCGGTTGTCCTGCCGGTACTTTTGCGTTAATAATCAAGAATAGGAGGATTTGAGTTATGGCAGCAAATGTGGAATCAATGTTTTACACAAGGGAAAAACCTTGGCATGGTTTGGGAACGAGGGTGGAAGAAGCACCTTCATCATCGGAGGCGCTGCAGTTGGCAGGCTTGGACTGGACGGTAACACAGGAGCCTATCTACACAGAAACGAAAGAAGTGATTTCCGGTTACAAGGCAAATGTGCGTGACAGCGACCGGAAAGTGCTTGGCGTTGTGACCGACCGCTATAAGATTGTCCAAAATCATGAGGCATTTGCATTTACGGATGCCTTGCTGGGTGCAGGAGTCCGTTATGAAACTGCGGGGGCATTACAGGAAGGAAAAAGGGTATGGTTACTGGCACGCCTTCCGAGGGAGTACATTATTTCAGGAGAACGGATTTCACCATATCTCGTATTCAGCAATACCCATGATGGCAGCGGTGCGGTCAAAGTGGCGCTTACGCCTGTCAGGGTTGTCTGCAACAATACCTTGAATTTGGCGCTGGATACGGCAAAACGTTCATGGTCGATGATACATACCGGAAATATCAAAGACAAGATTCAGGAGGCAGAGAATACCCTTTTCATGGCAGAGAAATACATGGACAGTCTTGGAAAGGAATTTGAGCGTCTGCGCAGGCAGAAAATTACCGACCAACAGGTGAAGGAATGTATAGAACAGCTTCTGCCAATCGAAAAGGATGCGACTGCAACCCAAGCTAAGAACATTGCAAAACTGCGTAAAGATATGCAGGGCAGATATTATGATGCGCCCGATTTAAAGGATGTGGGAGGCAATGCATACCGTTTTATCAATGCTGTATCGGATTTTGCAACACACTCGAATCCGTTGCGCAGGACTGCAAATTATAATGAGAACCTGTTTATCCGCACAATGGACGGAAACCCGATGATTGATAAAGCATATCAACTTCTATGTGCAGCATAGAGGAAATAAAGACCGGATATGAAAAACCATTTGAGATAGGAGGAAAACTGTATGTATCAAAAAACATCAACAGCAAAAATGAGTAATGTGCAGTGGCTTGCACTTAGGAAAACAGGCATAGGCGGCTCTGATGCGGGGACGGTCTGCGGACTGAATCCGTACAGCAGCCCCATGAAGCTGTTCCATGACAAAACAAGCGAAGAAACGGAAGAACTGGACAACGAAGCTGTCCGACAGGGGCATGACCTTGAAGAGTATGTTGCGCAGAGGTTTATGGAGGCGACAGGCTTAAAAGTAAGACGTTCCAATTATATGTACCGGAGCGTGGAGCATCCGTTTATGATAGCCGATGTTGACCGGCTGATTGTCGGGGAGGACGCGGGACTGGAGTGCAAGACAGCAAGCGCGTATAATGCGGACAAATGGAAAAACGGGGATATTCCGCTTCATTATATTATGCAGTGTTATCATTACATGGCAGTGACCGGAAAACGCACATGGTATATTGCAGCGGTGATTCTTGGAAGGGAATTTGTATACCGTAAGCTTGTATGGAATGATGAACTCATTACCTGTCTGATAGAAGTGGAGAAGGACTTTTGGGAAAACCATGTTATGACAGGCGTGATGCCTGCGCCCGACGGTTCCCAAGCGTGTGATAAGCTGCTCAACAGGTACTTTGGATCGGCGAGAAAGGGAAGCTCTGTCAGCCTGACGGGTTTTGATGAAAAACTGAACCGCAGGTCTGAAATCATAGAGGAAATAGACCGGCTGCAGAAAGAGCAAAGCTGCATTGAGCAGGAAGTAAAGCTGTATATGCAGGATAACGAATTTGCATCCAGCGACAGGTACAGGGTATCATGGAGCAACGTGGAAACTACAAGACTTGACACACAGAGGATGAAACTGGAAAAACCGGAAATCTATCAGGATTATGCAAAGCAGACGGTTTCGCGCAGGTTTCAGGTAAAAGCGGCATAGCAGGCGCAGATATGTGAACAGGAAGAAGGGAGGATAATCATGATGGAATATGGCATAAAGGAGCACTTTTTAGACAGGATTTATGGGGAATATCAGGCATATAAAGCTTCCGTATTAAGCTGCTCCAATGCTGAGATTTTCAGCAGGTGCTATGAGATTGATACAATCGTAAATTTCTATGAGATTCTGGCTGAAAAAGCGGAAAAGCTGTCAGAGCATGTGCTGACGGTACTTCTGCAGCGTAAAAATATTTTGCAGGAACTGTATCAATTATGGCTTGATAAGGACGATTGTAATTACGGGGAAATGGAAAGTCATGTGGAAGATGAAATTGAAAATATTATGAAGGATGTTTTTGGAAAATGGGAGGGTAGTATTAATGGAAGAGAATGCAAGCGTTGTGAGGATGCTGAAAGCCGATGAGATTGAATGCCGCGTGGCATCGGTCAGTGAAAAAGGGGTGAGCCTCCTGCTTTATAAAGATGCAAGGGTTGACCAAAAAATCCTTGATGAAACATTTGGGGCGTTCGGGTGGAAAAGGAGTCATCAGTGTATAGACGGGAATCTGTACTGCACAGTGGAAATCCGCGATGAAAAATCGGGGGAATGGATTGCAAAACAGGACGTGGGGACTACGGGACATGCCGAAAAGGAGAAGTCGCAGGCATCAGACAGTTTTAAGCGTGCTTGTTTTAACTGGGGTATTGGAAGGGAGCTTTATACGGCTCCCTTTATTTGGGTACCTGTAGAAAAAACAGATATCCAAAAGCGAAATGACCGTTTCTGCTGCAACGAGAATTTTTCCGTTGCTTCTATTGAATACAACAGTGACAGGGAGATAACAGGGCTTGTCATTGTGAACAGCAAGGGGAAACATGTATATGAGCTGAAAGCAAAGAGCGAACCTGAGAAAACGCAGGGAAAAAGCCCGCTTTCCAAAACGCAGATGGATTCCCTGAATGCAGAACTGCATCGTACAGGTGTAACAATGAAAACGGTACAGGACAGATACAAAATCAGGGAACCGGAAGAAATGACGCAGGAGCTTTATAATAAGGTAATGGCTGCCCTGTCCAAGACAAAACCGGCAGAGGCGGCATAACAGGAGGAAAATAAATGAAAATAGACAGCTTTGCAGAAATTGTGAAAGAAGATGTAAAGGAAAAGCTTGGAAATGGCTATAGCGTCAGTGTACGCAAGGTGGATAAGAATAATGGTGTGACCTATACAGGACTGTGTGTAACAAAAGACAATGAATTGGTATCACCTATAGTTTACATAAATAATCATTATGATACCTATAAAAAAGGAAATGCAACACCTGCCGATGCAGCAGATTATGTGGCAGATGCCTGCAGGAAAAAAAGACATACAATAGACATGAGATATTTTCTGGAATATGAGAATGTCAGGAGGAGAATTGTATACAAGCTTGTCAATACGGATAAAAACAGAGAGATTTTAAAAGACCTTCCGCATATAGAATTTCTTGATTTGTCCATCGTGTTTCAGTGCATGGTGGAAAATCAGGAGATTGGCATGGCGACCATACTTATACATAATGCGCACGCTAAGCTGTGGGGCGTATCTGAGGAGGAACTATATAGTGCAGCAGCGGAAAACACACCAAGACTGTGTGGTTATGAGATTAAAAGCATGAAGGAAATGATTTGTGAAATTATGCGGCGAGAAGAAACGGATGAAAAATCTGAATGTGGCGGTCTGATGGCAGACATGGAATGCGGCATTCCGGTGTATGTGCTCAGCAACAGGCACAGGACGGACGGGGCGGCGTGCGTCCTGTATCCGGATATTTTGAAGGATTTCTCGAAAGCGGTGGGCGGGGGATTTTATATCATTCCGTCATCCGTTCATGAAGTCCTGCTTCTGCCAGAGGACGGTATGGAGGGATGCGACGAAATTAGGGAAATAATCAGGGAGGTCAATGATACGCAGGTATTGGAAGAAGAGATTCTCTCGTATTCCCTGTATTATTATGATGCCGAAATGGATGAGGTTAGGATGTGTGCTTAAATTGAGATGAAAGATGGTTTATAAATTAGTAAAGAAAGGTATCTGGCAGATGAATAGAGTGGTAATAGAGATTGTAGTGGGAGTGTTGGCAGTTATCATAGAAGCTTTATCGCAAAAAGAAAAATGATATATAGCGGGTATGGCTGGATTAATTAAATCCAGCTATACCAGTAAAAGGGGAAATTTTTAAAACAGGTTGAACGATTTGTAGCAGAAATCATTAATGACGGTATAGACAAGGGGTGCAAAAAAAGATATTATGATTATGATACAAAAAAGAAAAATACTTTTTCATGGTTTTAATGGATATATATAACCCAAGAATCCATACCTGTTGAAAAAATAAATTGAGGTGTTTTAATGGCGACAAACTTAAATAAAGTAGCGATAACAACAGAAACTATTGCACAGAAAATTGGAAAACGTTTTAAGCTGAAAGATGCAGCTGCAGTTAGTAGTAAATTAACACACATATTGAAAAAAATCGGATTTGGTGATAATGAAATAAAAATGTTTATGTCAGATTCTGCTAATGATGGAATTGGGCGGTATATATTTAATTGCAGTATAGATGTAATTGAAGAATTTTTTACAATTATCGGTAAGAGTGATTTAATAACAATAAAAGAAAAGAACAGGTTGGAAGAATGCCTTTCAGAAATGCTACCCATTTATAAAAAAGTAGAGGATTATGAAAAATTATTGAAGCTTGATGAAGACTCGGAGGAATATAAAACGGAACGAGATGAATTGCTCGCGAAAGATAACAAATCTTATGGCAACATAAATAAAATATATGATATAGTTAATAATTACTACATTAATTGTGTTGTAGGCAGTATTGACTTCTTTGAAAAAAGGATTTTTGTTTCCGTTGATTGCGCCCAAAAACAGAAAAATGCAAGGCGCAGAGTATATCAGTTACAGTATGAATTGATATTAAGATGGAGTTTAAAGTGGAATTATGTTATGGATGCCATAGAAAGACTGCGAAGCACTGAAGATTTTGACAATAGATATGAGGTATGCATTGAAATTGGATTGTCTAAAGAAGAGAGAGCAAAAATTTTTAATACTGGTATAAATGACTGGAAAAATGAGTGTGCGGAAAATTTGTATGATGATTTATATGTAATAGATGTGAAAGATATGTATGAATACATTTCTGACAGATATGAGGAGCCGAAAGATATACAAGCTGACATAACGGATATTAATAAAGAAAAATGTTTGGAAAAGTGTGGAGAGGTAGTAAGGAAAATCAATAATCATGCCTTAAGAGAAGCGTTTAAAGATGATTATAAATATCTGATTGAAAAAGCATTTGAAGAATTGGAAATTATCCGTCAAAAGGTATTGGAAGAAGAAAAAAAAGAGTATTATTATTCGCTATTACAAACACCACCAAAGAATGACTTTGAAGAATTATACAAAATAAGAGAAGCAGCAAAAAATAAGAGAAAATCAATCATGGATTATAAAAATAAAGTCGGAGAAGTGTAAGCTCTCTCCGACTTTTACTATGTACATTACTGTGGGGAAAAACGATATTTTTGTATAAATATCCAAAAAACCATTTATTTGTGAAAAAAATGCAGAAAATCTTATGGTGTAATCCTAGGCTGGAGCTGTTTTATAATTATTTAAAGGTAGTAAAGTTATTTGTACCTGCATACAGGTAAGTGAGGATAAGCCATAAAATCTTGAAAGCTTTCATCAAAAACCTGTCGTAACACGTAAATCTTTCACAATTATTTATGCTGCTTGTCAGTAGAAGGAGGTCAATATGAAGCACTTTGTAATTCAAGAATTATCAGAAATGGATGGGGGGTATACTTTGGATAACAAGCCATTGACAAACTTTATTCTAAATGTTGAAAAAGTTATTATGTCAGATACCCAAATGGTTGTATACAAATTTGAAGTAGTGGCATCTGATGATGTGTATACAATTGAGGTAACACAATTGAAACTAAATAAGACGAAATTTTTGCAAAATCTGCCAGTCTGCATTGAAGATGAGAAAAATTTTTATGACTTGCTTCGGAAAACAATATTACATATGAAGTTTTCTGAAGAAGATATATGGTATCAGACAAATTGCAATGGTTTACAAAAGATAAGGAATAGGCATATGTTTGTATTTACCAATGGAAGTATAAGTAAAGACGGATTTCATAAGGAAATATATTCAGGGGTTGGACAAATGTATATTCCACCAGAAGCTGTTGAAAATGTGGATAAAAATAAAGAAGTCATTGAAAAATTGTTTCAACAACTTAACCGCAATCCAAGAGTATTTTATCCAATGTTTTTCATGAATATCATGGCAATTTCAAATAAATATTTTAAATTAAATGGAGAGCCTTCATTTATGAAAATTACACTTTGGGTTGACGGGGAATACGGTTCTGGCAAGACGGAGCTTGCAAAAGCAGTTGGTAATTATACTTTTGGCGATATGGAATGGCAGAAATTCATTTTATGTGCAACAGGGAAAAGAAAACAGACATTACAATGTTTGGCATGTTCATCAGGGAGTGTATTTGTTTTGGATGACATTAAAAATGAGCGGGTACGAGACCGGAAGAACAGTGTGCGGAATCTTATAGATGATTGCATTCGAAGCGTATTTCAGGGACAAATGACAGAAACATTAAATGGGGATGCAACTCCTAAATGGCTTGATTGCTGTGCTGTTATTACTGGAGAATATATGGATACAGAAGGCTCTCAAAACACAAGAATTCTATATTTAAAAATTGATAAGTTTTTATCAGAATCAGGAAATTCTGCTGCATTATATATTTTAAGAGATAATCCAATGTGGCTGACAAGAGTGTGCTGCGGATATATTCAATGGCTCCTGAAAATTATGGAAGAAAGCAGTTTTTCCGAACTTATAAAAGGAAATCTGGAACAACTGAGAAATAGTGAAAAAATATATAACGGTTTTGGCGGTGCAGAAAGATTGAATGAAAACAGTCATATGTTTGAGATGGCAACATTACTGGTCGGAAAATATTTTAAGGATATTGGAATGTCGGAAGATTTTCTGCAATGTTTTCATAAGAATGCGATATATAGTATCAAAACAATTACTGATGATACCTTTTTCTTACTGGGCGGTGAGCAAATGATCGTCTATAAAGTATTTGAACGTTTATTCTTAAAATGTAGTATTAGAAAGGCGAGCTATATTGAAGACCCATTTTTGTATAGTTTTTTCAATATAGGCGAGAGAGCGAAATATGAACAAAAGTATTTCTGCATTGATATAAATGAAGATTTTGTATGGATAGACGATTATAAAAAGTCTCTTCTAAAAGGTAGCAGGGGAGAAAATGAACAATATGATGAAAATCCCTGCTTGATTATTAGGGCTGAACGATTTCAGGCTTTATTTAAAGAGGAAATCAATATATTATTGGAAGAAGACTCGTTATCTTCTGCTGTTGCTGATAATTTAATGTGTAATTTGCTAAAAAAATTACGGAAGATGCAGATAATATATAAAATGAATCGCCCTGACAGTGCGTTGGGACGACCATCACCTGACTATCCGGTTTTTCGTTCAGATAAGTTTGTTTCATGTTGGGAAAATGCTTCAGATGATGATGAACATTTTACAAATTATGAACCAACACTTCAAATTAATACAAAACTACCTTGCATTAGGATATTAAAAGAACGTATGGAAAATGAAGAATGTACAAATGATAATATAACGAATTGGAAACCGTATAATCCAGAGCCATCAGAAATATTTAAGTGCCGTAAAGCATTTATAAATAATAAGTCATTATATAAAGAATAAAAGGCATAAAAATGCATAAAGTGTAGGAATTATTATAATGAGATGGGGCATTCCTAAAAGAATGCCTCTTCGATTCTTAAGTTATACGAAAAAGATAAAAAATTATATTAATAAAGGTACAAGAAAGATGAGGATAAAATATGAAACAGAAAATATTAGAAGCTTTGGCAGATGGAAATCTTCAATTAATGAAGCGATCTATAGACCATGATTCGGAAACTTCGCAGGCTATGATAAGGATGGGTAAACTAAGGGAAGCATTGGAAGCTGAACTCGGAGACGCGGAAAAGGAGTTATTTCAAAATTTAAAGGATACAAGTGATGGTGTAAACATGAATTATGCAACAGAACGGTTTATTGCCGGTTTCCGGTTGGGAGTATTGATGATGACAGAGGTATTTGCGGGAAGTGACAGCCTTATCTCACATTAATGCTGTTAAATCAAGGAAAAAATATTACTGAAAATAAAGTAAACAGCCTGAAACTGCCTCATTCGCCGTACTATCCATAAAATGTGAAAATCTTGAAATACAAAGGTTCCTATGGTAGTATAATTGTAAGGAAAAGCAGATAATATTGAGCTTATCAGGCATGTAAAACACTGACAGAAAGTAGGAAGTTAGGAATGGAAAAAGAGATAAAAGAGTACATTGCATGGGAAGACTTGGGAATTGAGAACGATTTCCTGTTTGGGAAAGTGATGCAGGATTCGGAATTATGCAAAGAGCTGCTCCAAATAATTCTTCCGGAATTGGAGATAGACCATATCGAATATCCGGAACTGCAAAAGAGCATCCGGTCAGATGTGGATGCCAAAAGCGTCAGGCTTGATGT
>CAJTMC010000040.1 GCA_910577115.1 uncultured Lachnospiraceae bacterium | reverse complement strand
TAATACCACATTCCATTAGATTACGCTATATATAAAATACATAATATTGACAAAAAATTTCCAGCAACCACAAGAGATTGCCGGATCATTTCAAAATATGAACTTCAAAACTCAGGGGGCGAGGCGCTCACACTTTCACAGTTCGCTGTGCTTGCGGATATTGTTAAAAAATGGCACATAATACGTTGACATAACGAAACTGTTATGCTAAACTGACAATGTGAAAAACTATGCAAATTTAAATTAAGATGGATATCGTATGAAATCCAAAGGATAAAAAGTGACACTTGTGTCATTTTTGGGGAATAAATTATTAAGGGTTATATTGTCAGGGGTGATAGGACGTGGACAAGATCGAATACAAGATTCGTTCGGAGGAAATCGTAAAATTAATTGATAAGGAGCAATACGCTGAAGCTGCAAATGTAGCGGATACTGTTGACTGGAGACGGGTCAAGAGTATTTCGATGCTTTTAAAAATTGCAGCTTTATATAGTATCAACAGAAGAAATGAGGACAGTCGGGCAATTCTTCTGCTCGCCTATGATAAATACCCAACAAACCGTTCTGTGGTGTATTCTCTCTGTGAGATTTCCATAGAATTAGAAGATGTGGTGGCAGCAGTTGAGTATTATAAACAGTATGCGAAAATAGCGCCTAAGGATATTGGCGTGATTATATTGCACTACCGTATTTTGGAGGCGCAGGGGGCAAGCCTTGAGGAACGCATCGCACTGCTGGAGGAGCTGAAAAAAAAGGATTATCAGGAAGAATGGGCGCTTGAGCTTGCTGATTTATATCATAGAATCGGATATGCGACAAAATGTGTTGAAGAATGTGACGACATTATTTTGTGGTTTGGCGATGGTCCGAACGTGATGAAAGCTATGGAGCTGAAACAGAAGCATGTTCCGTTGACAGAGGTTCAGCAGGCAAAGTATGAAAATATGCTGGGCAATGCGCAGAATAATTATAGCGAGCAGACATATGAGGAAAATGACAACTATACAGAAGATACATATGCTGATAGCGGATATGAGGAAAATGGAGAATACGTTGGCGAAGATACATATGCGGAAAATGGTTTTGTAAATGATAGCTATAACGAAGAGAACTATATAAATGATGGCTATAACGAGGAGAATTATGCAAATAACAGTTATAGCGAGGAGAACTATATAAATGATGGCTATGGTGAAGAAAGCTATGCCAGTGATGTTTATAATCAAAATGGAGAGTATGTCGGTGAAGCAGCATATGCAGAGAACAGTTATATAAATGACGGTTATAATGAAAATGGCTATGAAAGCAATAGCTATAATGAAAATGGCTATGAAAGCAATAGCTATAATGAAAGTGGCTATGAAAATGATGGCTATGCAGAAAGCGGAAATTATGCCGAAAATGAGTATCCAAATGATTACTATACTGACGGGGATTTTTACACAGAGCAGACATTTGATGACAATAATAAACCGATCATATACGAAGATGGCATCAATAGCAGTTATACCAATGTGATTCGGGAGTTTCCACAACCGCCTGCGGCATCTGAAGACATGAGTCAGTACAATACGATTAATCTTCAGAAGGTGGTTGCTGAAGGTATGATGGAACTGTTTTCTGATAACGATGATATTTTTGCGGCAGAGAGGGAAGCGCTTCATGCCACCGAAGAAGCAGCAGAAGAACTGGTGCCGAAAAGTCTTTCTGATAATGCAGTCAAGACTTTGGAAACAGAAATACAAGATAAAAATAATGATAGTACAGATCACGAAAAAATTACAGAAGAGGTATTTTCCGATAATGTTATTAAGGTTCATTTTGCCAGTGAAGAAAAATTGAATGAAGAAACCTTGAAGGAAGAATACGCAAATGAGGAAATTCTAAACGAAGAAGAATTTTCTGTGCCTGTGGAAAAAGATACAGGCAAAATTGCAATGATAACAAACGGTGTATCAGAAGCAGCGCCGGCACCGGACACAGGCGCTATTAAAAAGGTGATTGTTCCTGATGATAATTCTCGGGTAATCAAGGCAGAGTCAGATATTGATGTGCTGCGTGATACCACAGAACGCAGCGTGAATGAGGAACATGCGCGTATGGAGAGAAATTCGGAAAATGTTTATCATACCTCAGATCTAATGAATATGGAACAAGCCAATGAGCCGGCCTCTCAGCCAATGACAGGTCAGATGAATATCGACGATGTGCTCTCCGAGTGGGAGAACATAAAGCTTAACAATGCCAAAAAGCATGAAGAGGCAATAAAACAGCGTGTGCTTACACAGACTGGCAAGATTTTTGCAAACTTTGATAATTCATTGAAAAGCGGAGTACTTGGCGAACTTGAAAAAGAAGAGGAAAGAGCAAAGGATAATTTCCTTGCAGCAGATATAACAGGCGATATTCCGAAAACGCAGACAAGTGAAACGAACGAAGATGAATATGATGTTTCGTATATAGCTCCCGGCTCAAATAAACAGATTATTACAGAGATAGAGGCAGTGGTGGCAAAAGAACTTGGTGCGACACGTATTATTCCACAAGATGAAATACAAAGAGAAATTGTGGAAACAGAAAATGTAAATGATATTGCCAAAGAGCTGCCTGAGACAGGGGAAGATTTCGAATCAAATTCGTTATATGACGAATTCGGTGAAGACAATTTCGAGCCGGACGAGATGTACAATGAATCAAGTGTGAACTATAGTGAATCAGAGGAAATGTACAGGGAGCTTGATGAAACTTATAATGACGAATCGAATGCATATTACGATGAATCGAACGGGTATTATGAGGAAACAAGTGAGACTTACAATGAATATGAGACTGAGGAAGCAGATTCCGATGAAGCAAAGGCTGCTAAGACAGACCATTCAAAAGTAGTCAGAGAGCTTGACCCTGAAGATGCGGAGAGCATTGCAGAAACTGCAAAAGAGGATGCTTTAAGAACGCAGGAAATAAAGATGAATACTGCTGATTTGAGTTCTCTTTCTGAGCGAATCGTGGAGACTGCAAAGAGGGAAGCGACTGGTGCAAGGCGCGAGGAAATACGGGAATTTACAATTGAAGAGCAGAAACTGTTTGAAAATTTTGCCGTTACCAAGAAAATTAAAAAACAAATTCTTTTTGCACTTGAGAACATGACGCTTACAGCATTTACCGGAAATGTAATTATTACAGGAGATACGGGAATTGATACGGTGAGAATGGCAAAAAACCTGATTCGGGAATTCCAGTCAGAAGATCCAAATTTTTCCGGAAAGGTAGCAAAAGTTACCGGTGAAAAATTAAATCAAAAAAATTTAAAAGATGTCTTTGAGAAATTGAATAATGGTGGTATTATAATAGAGAAGGCAAATGGCATGACTGAGGAAAAGCTTTACAAGCTTGCAACATTTCTCAATCAGGATAATCTCGGAATCGTTGTCATTATGGAAGACACAAAAAAAGAGATTACGAGACTTTTAGAAAAGCAGGCGATGATTGCCGATTACTTCAATATCAGAATTGATTTGATGGAGATGGACAACAATGCGCTTGTAGCTTACGCCAGAAATTATGCGCTGGCGTTGGAATACTCTATTGACGAGCTGGGAATACTTGCCCTTTATACCAGAATTGCAAACATACAGAGCGGAAATCATGTGGTGACAAAGGATGAAGTAAGAGAAATTATAGACGAAGCAATTTGGAAATCAAAGAAATCCAAGATTAAGAATTTCGTTGATGTGCTTTTTGCCAGAAGATATGACAGCGAGGATATGATCGTTCTTAAGGAAAGAGACTTTATGTAGGGACTAGAAGAATACTGAATATTTTGTAAATTGGGGGTACAGGTTTATGGCGAATACCGAAACAACAGTATTTATTTCAGAGGCAGACCAGTATGTATTTGGACAAGGCACACACTACGAAATCTATAAAAAGCTGGGTGCACATTTTTGTAAAAAAGGCAGTAAGACTGGTGTATTTTTTGCAGTTTGGGCGCCAAATGCAAAAGAAATTTATGTCATAGGTGAGTTTAATGACTGGGACGAAAGTGCCGCGCCTATGGAAAAAATTGGTGAAATTGGTATTTTTACGACATTTATAGAAGGTGTTAAGGAAGGGCAGATGTATAAATACATGATTGTACTTCCAAACGGTAATAAGCTCTACAAGGCAGACCCTTATGCAAACTATGCAGAAATGCGTCCGGGGAATGCTTCAAGAATCTATGATTTGAACCATTTCAAATGGGGCGATAAAAAGTGGATGACTGCACGTGACAAAAAGGATATGAATCAACAGCCGATGTCAATCTATGAATGCCATATCGGTTCTTGGATGAAACATCCTGACGGAACAGAGGACGGCTTTTACACCTACCGTCAGTTTGCCGACAGAATTATGGAGTATTTAAAAGAAATGCCATACACACATGTGGAACTCATGGGTATCGCGGAATTTCCGTTTGACGGTTCGTGGGGCTATCAGGTAACGGGTTATTATGCGCCGACTTCAAGATATGGTAATCCGGACGATTTCAGATATCTGATAGATCTTTTGCATAGAAATAATATTGGTGTCATTTTGGATTGGGTACCTGCCCATTTTCCGAGAGATTCACATGGTTTGTGCGAGTTTGACGGCACATGCCTTTATGAGCATCCGGATAAGCGGCTTGGTGAACATCCTGACTGGGGAACAAAAATCTTTAATTACAGCAAAAACGAGGTACGGAATTTTCTGATTGCAAATGCGCTGTTTTGGATTAATGAGTTCCATATAGACGGGCTCCGCGTTGATGCGGTGGCATCTATGCTTTACCTTGATTATGGCAAGAGAGACGGCGAATGGGTAGCCAATAAATATGGCGGAAATGAGAACCTTGATGCGATTGAGTTCTTTAAGCACTTAAATTCGGTAATTCATGGACAGCATCCTGGCGTAATGACAATCGCTGAGGAGTCAACTGCATGGCCGAAGGTCACGGCAAGACCGGAGGACGGCGGATTAGGCTTTTCGTTTAAATGGAATATGGGCTGGATGCATGATTATTGCGAATACATGAAGCTGGATCCTTATTTCAGAAGGGACAATCACTACAAACTAACGTTCGCAATGAGCTATAACCATGCCGAGAATTATATTCTTCCACTGTCACATGATGAAGTAGTGCATTTGAAATGCTCTATGGTAAATAAAATGCCCGGCTTCGAGATTGATAAGTATGCCAACCTTAGAAATCTTTATACATTTATGTTTGGACATGAGGGTAAGAAGCTTTTGTTCATGGGACAGGATTTTGCACAGGAGCGCGAATGGAGCGAGGCAAGAGAGCTTGACTGGAATTTGCTTGCAAAGCCTTTGAATAAGGGTATGCATGATTTTATGGGCGCTTTACTTAAATTGTATAAAGAAAGTCCATGCTTGTATGAGATTGATAATGACTGGAGCGGCTTTGAGTGGATGAATGCTGATGACAAAGACAGAAGTATTTACAGCTTTGTTAGAAAGTCAAAGAACGGTAAGCAGCACATGCTTTTTGTAATCAACATGACACCGGTAGAATATCCAAAATACAGAGTTGGCGTGCCGGTGAATACACAGTATAAATTAGTGATTAATTCTGATGAGGTAAAGTACGGCGGAAACGGAAACAAGATTCCGAAGTCGCTTAAGGCAAGAAAAGGTCTATGTGATAACAGAGAGCAGTATATAACATTCAAACTTCCTCCACTTACGGCAGTGGTTTATACATTTTAATATAATATAAGATTATAAAAAGGGGCTGTCGGGAAATAGATAGTCCATAACAGGGAAGCTAATGACTTATTTCCGTCATTAACTTCCCAAAACTTTTATATAAAGAAAAAAGATGGCTAACGACAACCATCTTTCAAGAGTGTGGGAAACGCCTGCCGGGATATAAAGAATGTTTTGAGATCATGGGAAAAGACAGAAACAGTTATTCCAAGACAGACATGGAAGCTGCCGTTATGAGAATGAAAGAAGACCATATGTTAAACGGACAATTGAAGCCGGCATACAATGTCCAGATAGCTGTGGTAAATTATTTCATCATACATGGTTATGTGAGCAGTGACCGTAACCGCGTAGAGAAAAGGGGTGTTAAAAAAATAAGACTAAGGGGTTTTGCGCCCTAAAATATGCTTTATGACAGGCAAATAAGAATCTCTCAAAGAAAACCAAATGCTCAAAAGCATTGGGGTCTAAGAGAGATTCTTATTTTAGTATGAGGCGCTTAAAAATCGACATTAACCGACAGCCCTTTTTTGCATTATTATTTTTTCTTTGAATACCTTTCCCTTCGTTCTGATAAAATCACATAAATAATTAGTATTAATAGCGATCCACAAGAAACATAAATTCCTTCTTTCTTAAATGGAGTAGCGTATTCCAAAGATATATCGTGTTCTCCTGTATCTAATGGAATTCCCATATACATCATGTTAGCTTGATATATGGGAATTTCTGTGCCATCTACCTTCGCCTTCCATCCTATGGAATAGGGAATGGAAAAACATAGTATTTTAGGGTTATCCAATGTAATAGTTCCTGTAATAGAGTCTGTTCCAATAGTGACATTTTCTAAAACATTTTTTCTCAATTCCATAATTTGAGAAACATAGTTCTCCATTGGCTGGCAAATGACTTCTATGGAATCAAAGGAATATGTTCCTATATCAGAAAATGATATTGTTATTCTGTTAATTTTATCGCTGGAATAACCCATATTCATAATAAAGTCATGTCGATTATTGTACCATGAATATTCTTCTGTATCATATGTTAAATTATTGTTTATCCCTGTAGATGCTGTTAAATTTAATTCTGTACGAAGACGTGGTTCCCAATATAATTTTTCTTTGCATATGGCTTCTCTGTCAGAATATCTTAAGGTTTTCCAAAGTACTTTGTTGTACAAATTGAGTGGATCGTCTTTTTCGCTACCAAAATATAAATCATATTTTGGCTTTCCTATAAAGGAAAGATTGCTTATTGAAAAATAGGTTTCGCTGTTAGGAATTCCATCAAACTCTAAGGTAACAGATGAATTTGCAGCAGTGACAACAAATGAATTGTTCTGTATGGATATATCAGGGGTGTCTGTTTTTATTGTATAATCAATATTTTGTGAGGTTAGATTTAAATCCGATATTTTACAATCGGAAACAGGAATATAGTCTTTTAAAAATACACCTTGAAGCATTGCTTCCTGCTTTTCTGATGCAGAAAGAATGTTCCAAGTTTCTTCCGAAAGCACATTGTCATAGGTGTAAGTGAGAGAAAGCGGTATATCATTTCGGTAAACAGAGTAATTTTGTGCTTCTGTCTGTAATACTTCTTTTATAGAAGATACAGATGATTGTAAACATTTACGACTTACATCTATAGTGTCAACATGGGTAAATCCATATGGTACAGAAGTATTTTTTCCTTCAGGAATGACAAAATAAAGGACAGATGCCAAAGCGATCAAGGAGGTTCTGGTATCATATCCGCGGTAATTAAAAGAGCGTCCTTCATTTATTTCCAGTTCTTCTCGAAACTTTGATACATAAGGATTTGATAGTGTCCAATAATAAGACGTTGAGGATTGTCCTGCTTGAAATCCTCCATTGCGATATAAAGTATTTCCTCCGGAATATCTCCAAAAATCATTTCTGCCTTCCGCATCTGCGACTTGCTTTACCGCCACTGCATCAATACATGAATATTTATCTTTTATTTGGTGTGCTTCTATACCATTTGATGCATAATCATCACCACTTGTAGAGTACACCCAAAAACTGTTACAGAAAATACTAGCTATAATAATAAATAAAGTGGCCTTTTGTTTTCCGGCAGAAGAGATAACAACATCTTTTCCCAATGGAAATAGGAGAAATAAAAAGAAAAGAATAAATATAATGGAAGTAAATATGCTAATTGTTCTGGAATACTCCAATACCATACAAATTATAAAATAAGTCAGGGCAGATAAAACCAAAAAAACAGCTTCCTTTTGCTTTAATTGCATCAGAGATGGCCACATTGCGGTGAGGATATAGGTACAAAGCAAAGCAAAGCCCCATGACCATCGGTTTGTAACATAAGAAAATCCATTGAAAACATGTCCCAAAAACGGACAAAGTGCAACAAGAACACAAATCAAAAATAATATTTTGAGCAGTTTGTTATCTTTATTTTTATAGAATAATAGAAATATTGCAGGTAATACTGGGGCAGCAAATCCCATGCACATCCAGTAACTTGAACCGGAAGTCAAAAAACGCGCCGGAAGTGAACTATAGTAGGACAACGGATAAAAAAGATGAATTGCGCTTTCCGAAGACATTCGGGTATCATTTATAAAAATAAAAAAAATAGGCAGAAAAATAACGGCTCCCATTGCTACTCCTATAATAGCGGCAAGTCCTATTCTTAATATCTGTAATACAGCATATTTAAAATTGTAGTGGTAGAAAGTAAAAATTCTTACCATAACATAAATTGTAGTTATTAATGCTAACATATAAAAAAAATAAAAATTACTGACAGCAGAAAGAAACACAGAAAAAATAAATAAATAAGGACGTTCACTTCTGAATATTTTTTCAATACCAATGAGGAGCATAGGCATATAAAGAAGTGGATTTAAAAAATATGGGTGCGAAACCATATTATGCATTGCCCAATAACAAAAAACGTAAGACAGACTGCCAGCCAGGATTCCATACTGGTTTTGCTGTCCTGTTTGAAAGCACAGGCAGGAGAATGCAATTCCGGATAAATACAAACGCAACAAAATGATAAATGCATAGTAAAGATGCATGTAGCGTGTTGGAATGAATACAGAGAAAAAAGTAAAAGGATCTCCAATCACATAATAATGAAGTGTTGCCAAAATATCAGAGCCTTCGCCTATAGAAAAATCCCAATTTGGAATAATCAGTTGATGATCTAAAATCAGGTTTCGAAGAATGGTTCTTAAATATTTTGCATAATACACAAGAGCCGGATAATGCTGAAGAATTCCGTCTCCCTTTGATATGAAAGTTCTTCCTGTAAGATAAAACCAAGAACATATAAAAAGAGCACAGATAACAAATACTATTGTATACATTTGAAAATAAAATCGCGTTTCATGACCTTCTGTTTTTTTGCTTGATGTAAAGTGAAATTTTTTCATTTGGCATTCTCCTTATTTTTACAGAATAAATGTATAGAAAGTATTAAAAATATACACTACGTTTTTTAAGAAAATTTTAATTATTTTACCATAAACTATTAATTATTCGCAATAATATTTACATCAATTTTCTCTTAAGATATTCTTTTCCTGCTCCTCTAAAGTTTTTCACAAAAAGCACCGACATATTTATTAGAAAATAGTATAGTAACATAAAATGGTTTATGCGGAAGGTACAGGGAGTTTGTATGAATATTACTTTAGATTCACAGATTTCCACTACCGGACTGGCAGGCGCCGAAAATACTACGACAACTACATATAAACCACAGACTGCCACAGAGGAAGTGCGCAGTAGTGGAGTGCAACTAGACATCGCAGATAGAGTTATGGATAACGAGGCTTATGGTCATGGATTGACCGCGGATGATATTATGCAGCAGGCGGCTAATACTGACGTTAGTGTCCAAAAAGACTTTATGGTAGTGATGTCTAATTGTGTTTCAGGGGAAGATTACCAGAAAATGCAGGAGGAAGGTTTTACCCCCGGAAGCGTTGATGTGGAAACATATGTAAATATCGTAGATAAAATTAAGGTGACGCTCGCACAGGCAGGAGTGGAAGTCCAGGGCTATAATGACGATTTAGATGTTGATAAGCTAGAGGAAATTACGGGAAGCAGAATAAATGCCGAGACACTTGCGAATGATTTGTCAAAAATGCTTACCGAAAGTGACATGCCTGTCACAAATGAAAATGTTGAAGCGCTGGTACATGCCATTATGGAAGCTTCAGGAATTACGGAAATTTCAGATGAAGCAATTAAGTATATGGTTGTAAATCATAAAGCGCCTACAATAGAAAATATATATAAAGCACAGTTTTCAAGCACAGGCAATATGCAGCAGGCACAGGGGTACTATAGTGATGCAGTTGCAGGCAGCGGAAGCTATTATGCGAAAAAGGCGGACAGCATCAACTGGGAAAACCTTGAAAAACAGCTTGCGTCAGTGGTAAGTCAGGCGGGATTAGACACCGATGAAAAGACAAAACGCGAAGCAATGGAAAATGCGAAGTGGCTTGTGGAATCCGGAATCGAATTGAATGTGAAAAACCTGACACTTGTGTCAGATTTAAAGCATTTAGAGCTTCCGATAGACCAGCAGAAATTAGAAGAAATATGCGTCACTGCGATGGAAAACGGAAAATCACCTGAAAAGGCACTGATGACAGGTGAAACGTCCATAGCAGAGCAGGCAAAAGAGCTTGTAGAGACAGTGGAAACTATTTCCGATGATGCAGTTCATGCGGTTGCGGAATCCGGCGATGCGATGAACCTCAAGAATCTGTCCGAAGCACAAAAACAGATTGATGCGGCGCAGCCATCTGTACAGAGTTTAGAAGAAGCTCCTGTGGATGAGGCATCTCTTCGGGAAATAGAAGCAAAAAGGCAGCTTGAAGAAATCCGTCTTATGATGAGCGAAGAGGCAAACAGACATCTTTTGAAGGCAGGTATTTCAATTGATACGACAGAGCTTTCAAAGCTTGTTGATGCTTTAAAGGCAGCAGAAGAATCAATAAGAGCTGCATTATTCAGGGGTGAGAGCACAGAAGAAAATACACAGAGAGCGCTTTTATTTGAGGAAGTAATCACCAAAACAAAAGAAATCTCAGGTATTCCTGCGGCATTCATCGGAAAGATGGTGATGAGTGCACAGTCGTATACATTAAATCGCGTGCATGAAGAGGGAACTGCGCTTCAA
The DNA here is from genome assembly GCA_910577115.1 of uncultured Lachnospiraceae bacterium. Classification (GTDB taxonomy): domain Bacteria; phylum Bacillota; class Clostridia; order Lachnospirales; family Lachnospiraceae; genus COE1. Next base: position 23,133 of record CAJTMC010000040.1, on the reverse strand, counting down.
AATGAGCTTCAGGACGAAAATAAAGGGCAAAATCAAAATCAGAATCAACAACAGCATGCATCACAGGCATATGAAACGTTGATGACTGCGCCGAGAAAAGATTTGGGTGATAAAATCAGCAAGGCATTTCGGAATGTGGACGATATTCTGGAAGACATGGGACTGGAGACGAGCGAGGCAAACAGGAGATCTGTCAGAATACTTGGCTATAACAGCATGGAGATTACGGAGGATAATATCAATGCTGTCAAGGAAGCAGACAGCAGAATCAACGGTGTGATCAATCGAATGACGCCTGCTACAACACTTCAAATGATAAGAGAGCAGAAAAATCCGCTGGAAATGACATTGGAGGAGCTTGACGAGTACTTAAATAATAAGAGCAACGATTTGGTCGAAGATGCGGAAAAGTATTCAACATTTTTACAAAAGCTGGACAGATCAGGGAATATTTCCGATACGGAAAGAGAAGCGTATATCGGAATTTACAGGCTTTTCAGACAGATTGAACGGTCAGACGGAGCAGTGATTGGAAACGTAGTGGCTACCGGCGCTCAGATGAATTTTAAAAATATGCTATCAGCGATAAGAACTTCTGCGGACAAAAATATGGATGTTCGTGTGGACGATGATTTTGGAGCGCTTGAAGATCTTATTACAAAGGGTAAAGCAATTGATGCCCAGATTATGAGCGGTTTTCAAAAGGAAGGCTCTGACAGCGCACAGCAGCGTGAGCAGGAACAGTATTATGCAAGACTTTCCGGTGAAATCAATACAGAACTTGCAGATAAGACGGATGTGGAGAAGCTTAAAGATGTGGAATTGTCAGAAACAACAACGATTGAACAGTTTGCTGACAGCATAAAAATGACACAAATGTCAGAAAGTCAGGAGCAGCAGGAAGCGTGGAAGCAGGAGAACATAAAGAATTTTCAGGAAAGTCTAAACGAAGTACAAAAAATTGACGAGCAGGTGATTGAGTCACTGATCTCATATGGCCAGCCGATTAGCGTAGACAACATACAGGCAGCCGAGATGCTTATGCTTGACAGAGGTTCTCTTTTCCGCCAGATTGTTGATCAGTCAGATTCTGCAAAGACAGAGGAAGATACACCAGCGGAGTCAGAAAGCGATGTTTCTGCCGGTGAAAACGATGTAGAGAACAGCATTTTAGAAAAATCGGAACAATTCACAAATGCGCTTACTAACAAAGAACGTGCAACGGAGGCATACAAGGAAATCATCAACGAGGCAGAGAAGGCTGTCGAGAAAATGATTTACAGGAATGGCACGTCACGCATTGATATAAAGGCCGCACAGTCATTGTATAAAGGTTTGACGCTTGCAGGAAACCTTGCAAGGGAAGAAAACTATGAAGTGCCTATGAATATAAAGGGCGAGATTACTTCTGTGAATCTGAAAATTTATCACAATGCAGCCGAAGCAGGCAAGGTATCCGTAACATTTGAGACAGAGAAGTTTGGAAAGGTAGCGGCAGAATTTGATGTGACGGACAGGGGCATTTCCGGCATGGTGGTGTATGAAAATAAAGCGGGAAAGGCAGAACTTGAGGAGCTTGAGCAAGCGGTAAAGCGGGAACTTTCCGGAGAGAATGAGAAGAAAGTCAGCATTCATCTTGTACAGTCAAATTCGCTTGATTTGGGCAAATTTGGTCAGGACAGACAAATTCAAGGGGCTGACGGCAAGAAATCAACTGCTATGGCGTCAACCGCCATGCTATACCAGACAGCAAAGGCTTTTTTAACGGCATTAAAGGGATAAGAACATAGTGGAGGTTAAATATGAGAATAAATTTTAATGTTTCATCTGTAGTAGCACAAAATGCATTGGCAAACAATGATACAAGACTTTCAAAATCGACGTTAAGACTTTCAAGCGGTCTTAAAATCAATAAAGCGTCTGACAACGCGGCAGGACTTGCAATCGCAAGAAAAATGGATTCACAAATTAAGTGCTTAATGCGGGCGAATCAGAACTCAAACGATGGTCTTTCCATAGTAAATACTGTTGACGGCGCTATGGCAGAGATGCACGATATTCTTCAGAGAATGAACGAGCTTGCCATTCAATCAGCAAACGGCACAAATTCCGATGATGACAGAAAGCAGATACAGCTTGAAATTAATGAGCTGGTTGCGGAGCTTGACAGAATCGCCGATACGACGCAATTTAATGCACAAAATCTTCTTGACGGAACATATGCCTATAAGGCATATACAAATTCGGAAAACGTAAAGGTAATGTCTTATACAGATGGCGTTACAAGCGGTACATATGTAATCGGGCAGATGGAGTATTACCATTATGAAGATACGGTTACAACTTATACAGGTGAGGTAGACGCAAACGGGAAAAAGCCTGTCAAGGATATAGAAAGTGAAGATTCTTATGAGATAAGCAGCGCTGATAATGTGAAAAATGCATTGATTAAGAGTGACCAGCTGTCTAATTATGAGGATATAAGCGGTTTCAAGGCATTCCCTGATGACGCACTTGTGACAATTGATGATAAAAATATTGTCATTAAGTCGCAGGGTGATTTCGAGATAAAAATTGCTGTGAATGCAAGAGATGAGGTGGCCGCAACAACGTCATACAGCAGTCTTGCATCAACGGCGGTGGCAACAACAACATTCAGTACAAACATTTACAGAAATGTTTCTGTTGCGGTGGATACGGCTAAAGACGTCAGATATAATATTAATCTCTTAAAGGTGGGAGGAGAAAAAGGTCCCAATGCCGTTGACGAAGAGGATTATAGAAGTATTGCCGAAGGTCTTGAAGAGTATTTTAAGGGAAATAACGAGACCAATGTTAAGATAACAGACATGACCTGTGACATTGCGACAGGTGAAATGCAGATTACTTATGAATGTACAAATGCAGACGGTACAAGCGGCACAAAGAATATCAATTTAGTGCTGCATCAGGAAGCGGATAATATTAATTCTGATCCGACTATTTCTGCCGGAGATAAGAGAGATTATACAATGGAGGATTATCTCTATCAGACGAAGGAAACCACAAAGACAACGTATACAATCGGCGGTAATACAAAAGAGGATTGTATCCAGCTCAATGTCACAGGAATGGGTGCAATGCAGATTCAGGTCGGCGCAAACGAGGGTCAGATTCTTGCAATTGAAATTCCGGATTTAAATACAATATATTTAGGCGTGGATAATCTTGATATTACAACAGAAGATAAGGCAACTGCGGCAATCAACACAGTCGGAAAGGCAATCAATTATCTGTCAAGCGTGCGTGCAAAAATCGGTGCATATGCAAACCGTCTTGAGCACATTATTACAAACCTTGATACGACAGAGGAAAACATGACAGCGGCATATTCGCGCATTATGGACGTTGATATGGCTACGGAAATGACAGAATATTCAACTGTTCAGGTGCTTGTACAGGCGTCAACATCAATGCTTGCGCAGGCGAATGAAAGACCGCAGCAGGTATTGCAGTTATTGCAATAAAAATAATTTGTTTTGGCATTGGCAGTATGGGGGATTAGAATGACAAAGGAAAATAAACAAATTTTTACCAGACGGATTACACAGGCAAATCGCACACAGCTTGTAGTGATTGTGTACGAAATGCTTTTAGTATACTTAGAGGACGCGTTAAAAGCGTATGAGGTAGAGAATCGGCAGGAGTTTGTGCGCAATCTTGAGCTTGCGAGAGAGTGCATCGGCCAGATGCGCACAAGCCTGAACTTTGAGTATGAGCTTTCCAAGAATTTATTTGCGATTTATTGTTTTGCAGACAGGGAGCTTGCAAATGACATTTTCGGAAATAAGACAGACAATCTTGATGTATTAAAAATGATCTTTACAAAGCTCCATGACGCGTATTATACCATAAGCAAGGAGGACACGTCAGAGCCTCTTATGGACAATATTCAGGATGTTTACGCCGGTTTTACGTATGGAAAAACAGATGTAAACGAAAGCCTTGTCAATTATGATGCAAGGAGAGGTTATATGGCATAGCCGGAATAGTCGGGAGTGTGTCGTCCTCATAATCATCATAAGCGTCGAACGAATCACAGGCGGTATACTGCTCATAAAGCTGCATGCGCTCCGCTTGCTGGAGCAGAAAGCGGTAACGCTTTAAAGCAGAATCGATTTCATAAATATAACAGTCTATTAAATCGGGATCTGTTACATTGTCAAAGCCTGAATAGGCAATTTCAAGGGCGTGCTGTGTCTTTTCGATATCGGAGAGTAGAAGTTCACGCGGAGTCAGCGCAGACGGTACGGAGTCAGCGGCTGTCTGACTGGCGCCGGAAGTATTAAGTATCTTTTTGAGGCTGAAATATGTTTTCATAAAGGCTGTCCTTTCATAATGAAATGCATGTGCGTTGACAAACATCATTTTATTTATAGTATAGATTTTATACATTTAATTTATGCAAAAAAATTGCCATGAAAATACATAAAAATCAGAAAATATTGTTCGCCTTTATTGGTAAAAATTTACAAATTTGCAAATAAGGGTGGACAATATTTCTTTCTTGTGATATAGTCAATAACTGTCAGCGAAAGTTGACATAAAACACATAAATATTCCGTCGGTTTCCGACAAATTTTCACAGACAAATATAATTTAATTTAATAGGGAAGGAACGTAAGGATATGATAATTCTTATCGGTGTATTTTGTGCTGCTGTCTATATGGATTTGCGGTTTTACAAGATACCAAATCTATGTATTCTTGCAGGAATTGCGTCAGGCTTTATTATGACATGTGTGTCATATTCTGCCGTCGGGTTATTTGCATCGTGTGCGACAATGGTAATCATCTTTGCAGTATTTTATCCTTTTTATCTTATGGGTGGATTGGGCGCAGGTGATGTAAAACTGCTGATGATGACAAGCTGTTTTATGAAAGGTGGGTGCTTTATACAATATCTGCTAGTTACATTTGCGTTGGCAGCAGTAATTTCCGTCATAAAAATGTTGTTGTTTCGGGAAAGCAGAGAACGGGTCCTTTATCTTGGAGGATATTTAAAAAAAGCTGCGTTGACAGGAAGTATAGACTCTTATCGGGTGGATAAAACGAATAAAAACTGTGTAATCAGACTGTCGGTACCTGCGTTTATAAGTTTGATTATGATGTGTATGGGTGTTTATTAATATTAAGGAGTGTGTTTATAACATGAACAAAAGAAGGCTGGCGATATGCGACAAGGATAAAGATTATCTGACAATGTTACAGGCATATCTTTCTAAGAAAAATCCCGCGGGTTTTGAGGTTGTTGTGTTTGATTCCGTAAGGCAGGCAGTGACAATCTCAAAGGAGGAGTGTTTTGACATTTTACTTGTCGGAGAAGGGATTTATGACACAGATGTCATAAATATTGCGGCACAGAAAATTTTTATTTTACAGGAGGACGGTCTTGCAGGAATTACAGGATACAGCGTTGTATCTAAGTATCAGTCAATGGAGCAGTTGATGCGTCAGGTACTGGATTCGTTTGCTTTAGACGAAGAGTGCACCAGTGTAGAAAACAAATGCCGGACGCCTGCGAGGCTTGTTACTTTTTATTCTCCAGACAGACATAGAGCGCAGAGTGTGGCAGCGTTGACGGCAGCACAAATATATTCGGATATGGGGCGTAAAGTGCTTTATATCAGTATGCAGCCGTTTTCGGGATTTGAGAAATTGCTGGGAGTCAGGTATGAATCCGATATGACAGACTTTATGTATTTTGCTTTGAAGCGTCCGGATAAGTTAATGTATAAACTGGAAGGGATTAAGCGAACGATGCATAATGTGGACTATTTGCCGCCGGCGCTTGATTTTGCGGATTTGGTTCATATTGCGGAGGACGAATGGAAAAGGTGTCTTGATATTCTTTTGTACAACAGCGGATATTCCGATATTGTGGTGGATTTGACGGAGAGCTGTGAAGGTTTTTATCACTTTCTTGAGAGAAGCGATGCCGTTTATCTTTTATGTGCAGAAGATGCTTTTTCTAAGGCAATGTATGCACAGTTTGAGCAGCTTATGAAGATCAGGGAGTTTGATGCGGCGCTTGAAAGATGGATACCGTTTGATTTCATAACAGGTTGGGAGAATTCAATATCAAATTTAGGACAACTTTCGCTTTCACCAATTGGAGCACATATGAAAGGAATTTTGAGACAAAATGGATAGCAGCAGAAAATTTGAGGAGTGGAAACAACGCATATGCGGCAATGTAAGAGAATGCATTGATCTATCGCGAGAGGTTCCTGATGATGAGATACAGGATATGATTGATAATCAAATCGTGGGACTTGGGCGCAGCTGCGGACTAACTTTAATACAGAGGCAGGAGCTTGGAAAAAGTGTGTTTCATTCTATTCGAAAAATGGATGTGATACAGGAGCTTGTGGATTCTGATGATATTACAGAAATTATGATAAATGGTACGGATAATATTTTTGTTGAAAAAGCGGGATGTATTTATCAGTGGGACAAGCAGTTTGATACAAGGGAAAAACTCGAGGATGTCATACAGCAGATTGTGGCAAAGTGTAACAGAACTGTCAACGAGGCGTCGCCGATTGTAGATGCAAGGCTTGAAAACGGTGCGCGCGTGAATATTGTGCTTGCTCCGGTGGCACTGAATGGACCGATTGTAACAATCAGGCGCTTTCCGGATAAACCAATTTTGATGAAGGATTTGATAGGGTATGGTTCTATTACGGAAGAAGCGGCACAGGAGCTTTCAAGGCTTGTCAGGGCGGGATACAATATTTTTATCAGCGGCGGAACAGGTTCGGGAAAAACAACATTTCTAAATGCATTATCGCATGATATTCCCAAAAGTGAACGGATTATTACAATAGAAGATTCGGCAGAATTACAGATGCAGGAAATTCCAAATCTTGTGCAGCTTGAGACGAGAAATGCAAATGCGGAAGGAGCAAAGGCAATTACAATCAGGGATTTGATTAAATCATCACTTCGTATGCGGCCTGACAGAATTATTGTCGGCGAAGTAAGAGGAAGTGAGGCGATTGATATGCTGCAGGCGCTTAATACAGGGCACGACGGAAGTCTATCTACAGGTCATGCAAATTCTTCAAAGGATATGCTTGCAAGACTTGAGACAATGGTGCTTATGGGTATGGATTTACCACTTGCGGCTGTGCGAAGGCAGATTGCATCAGGGGTGGATCTGATTGTTCATTTGGGCAGGCTGCGTGACAAATCCCGCAGGGTGCTTGAAATTACGGAAATTATCGGATTTGAGAATGATGAAATTGTGACAAAGCCCATTTATCAGTTTGAGGAGTGCGGTGAAGAAAAAGGGAAGATCATTGGAAATCTTGTCAAGGTTGGCAAACTTATCCATATGGAAAAGCTGTTAGCATCAGGGGAGGAATATTGTGAAAAATAAAACAAACAAAATGGGAGTTGGAAGGGGGAGACATCCGCCGATGTTAGATTACGCGGTATATTGCTTTTCCAAAAAAGAGCTAATTATTTACGTCATTTTAGAGAGTGTGTTAATCGGAATGATGGCATATCTGTTTTATGACAGTGTATTTGCCTTTTTAGTATTAGTGCCATTTGCTGTTATTGCGCTAAAGGAAAAAGAAAAACAGCTATGTCAAAAGAGAAAACAAAAACTGGAGGCGGAATTTCGTGATGTCATATTAAGTGTGTCTTCCAATCTTCAGACGGGATACAGCTTTGAAAATGCGTTTCAGGAGGCATATAAGGAGATTGTTATTTTATACGGAGCAGAATCCCTTATGGCATACGAGCTTAAGATATTACTTAGAAAGCTTGCGAATAATGAACAGCTTGAGGATGCACTTTTAAACTTAGCAAAACGAAGCGGTGTTCAGGATATCAGGGATTTTGCAGATATTTTTCAAATTGCAAAGAGAGGCGGCGGTAATATGCAGGCGATTATAGCAAATACTGCGGAAATGATAAGTGATAAGCAGGCGGTTCGAATTGAGATTAATACGATTATGAGTGAAAAAAGGCTTGAGCAGACAATTATGCGTTATATTCCGTTTTTTATCATAACCTATATTTCCGTCACATCAAAGGGTTATTTTGAAGGGCTTTATCACAATATTATGGGGCAGGCAATTATGACGGCAGCACTAATTGTGTATGGGCTTGCATGTAAGATTTCGGACAGAATTTTAAGGATCGAGGTATAGCCAATGAGTAAAAACAGAAGTAAAAAATTTGCGGAGTTTCTTTATAAAAGGCTTGAAAATATGTCGAAAAAACCTGATAGAATTCTGCGTGACAGTTCTGTACGGGAAGCGCTGCAAGCGCTGGAGCCTACCGGAGATACGCAGAACCGGCAAAAGGAGTATGTTGTAAAAAAGCTGTCGTTATGCAGTGTCATTGTGGCTGGAGGACTTATTTTGTCTGTCTTATTGTGGATAAAAGAAGGAACGCAGACAAGGATTGTTGATAACTGTATTGCAAGAAATGTGTATGGTGATGGTGAAAAAGATGTCAATCTTATTGCAGAAGACGGTTTTTGCACATACGAGGTTGCGTTATCTGTACAGGAGCGGTTGTATGAGGAGAGCGAATTGAATGCGCTTTTAGAGGAATTTTTACCGCTGCTGGAAAAAGCCGTAATGGGAGAAAATGCATCTTGGGATAAGATTGCGTATGATTTTAGGCTCGTAGAAAGCCTTGAAGGATTTCCGTTTACGGTAGAGTGGCAAACAGACGGAATCTATGTAGATAGCAATGGAAGACTGATACAAAATATTCTTGCTACGCCTAAGCTTGTGGAACTTACGGCGGTCATAAGCTGTGAATCCTTTGAGGCGCATCATGTATTAAACGGTATGGTTTATTCAAGAGCAATTCAGCCGTCACAGGAAGAGCTGATTGCAAAAGTACTTGAGGAAGTGCAAAGTGAGACAAGAAATGAGAAATTTATGACACTTCCGTCAGAAATATATGCGGAAAAGATAAGCTGGAGCTACAAAAAAAACAATATGGGGATTCTCTTTTTATTTGCGACACCGCTGCTTGCAGTTGTAATCTATTTTGGCATGGACAGGGATTTAAAAAAGCAGGTTGCAGACAGAAATGAGCAGCTGAAACTGGATTATCCTGAGATTGTCAGTTCCCTTGCACTTTTAATCGGAGCAGGTATGACAGTGCCGAATGCGTGGCAGAGGGTAGCGAAAGATTATCGTATAAAAAAGCAGGAAACGGGCAGAAAGCGATATGCTTATGAGGAAATGCTTCTGACAATATACGAAATGGAGAGCGGAGTCGCACAGACAAAAGCATATGAACGATTTGGACGACGGTGTAAGGTGCAATGCTACAACAGACTTGCAACGATGCTTTCTCAGAATGTCAGAAAGGGTGCGACAAATCTTGCGGTGCTTCTGCGGGAGGAGGCGGTATATGCTTTCGAAGAAAGGAAGCATACTGCAAGGCGGCTTGGCGAGAAAGCCGGAACAAAACTGCTGATGCCGATGATGATGATTTTAGGTATGATTATGGTTGTCATTATGGTACCGGCGTTTCAGGGTTACTTTTAACATAAAAATTTATTTATGAAAATACGGAGGATTATTATGAAAAATTTTAAGAGCTTTATAAAGGAAGAAGAAGGAATGGGAACAGTGGAAATTGTGTTAATTATTGTGGTGCTGATTGCTTTGGTGGCAATCTTTAAGGACAGTATTAAAAAGGTCGTTGAAACAATATTAAAGAAGGTTTCCACAAACGCAAATAAGATTTAATATGTGCGGAAGGATAGAAATGCAAAGGAAAGAAACTGCATATCTGACTGTATATCTGTCCCTTGTGTTTGGCATTGTCCTATCGCTGTTTTTAGCTCTCATAGAGGGCGCAGCGATAGGCGCCGCAAGGACGCAGGCAGAGCTGGCTGCAGACTTGGGACTGGATTCTGTGTTTGCGGAATATCATCGTGAAATTTTAGACCAATATGAGCTGTTTTTTATTGATTCCTCTTATGGAAGTACAAGCGGCGGAATCGGCATGACAGAAAAGCATTTATCGGATTATCTGGCAAAGAATATGGATCCGGATAAGGGTATAGATGTTTATGGAGCAACTACATATTTAAAGCTCACAAATCCCTATTTGGAAATCCGCGAAGTATCTTATGCGAGTGACAACTATGGAGCAGTTTGGAAAGCGCAAGCTGTTGCATATATGAAGGCAGTGTATGGCGGCGATATTATTAACACGGTCAAGGACCATATTGAGACCGTAAAAAAGAACGAAATGGATACCCGCGATGTCGCGTCGGAGCTGAAAAAGCAGAAAGAAGAATTTGAGAAAGCGCTTGAGGAAAAGGAAATAATTGAGCTTGATACGGAGACTTCTGACGGAAATTCCTATACAAAGGTATCGAAGCTGGTAGATAAGCTGATCAGTGGAACATTTTTAAAGCTGGTGATACCAAGCAGTGAAAAGTTGTCACAGGCAAGTGTCCGTACAAACGATTATTATTCGGGGCGTGTTCGCGCAGGTAAGGTGAATTCGGGTGTAGGGCTTCATGAAGGCGCGTTTGGAGCAGGTGGTCTTGCAGATGAACTGATTTATGGCGAATATTTAATGAAAGTATGCGGAAACTATCGCAATCAGAAAGAAGACAGTGTACTGAAGTATCAGATTGAATATATTTTATATGGATTGAGCAGTGACGCGTCGAATCTTTCCGCATGTCTTGCGACACTTTTTGCAGTGCGGTCAGCAGGAAATCTGATCGCAATTTACAGTAATTCCGGTATGAAGGCACAGGCAGAAGCGGTGGCAGAGATTCTTTGCTGTCTGATTGCCTGTCCGGAGCTTACACCGGTATTGAAGAATATTCTTTTAGGTGTGTGGGCGCTTGCGGAGTCGGTGGCAGATATGAAAAATCTTTTGGACGGAGGAAAAGTACCGCTTATTAAGAAAGAAGGACAGTGGAGTCTTTCCCTTTCGGGAGTGCTGTCAGGCAATTTTTTTGGCAGCGGAAAGAAAGAGGAAGGCCTGTCTTATCAGGCGTATTTGAGAGTGCTTTTAGGGCTTATGAATCAGCAGAAAAAGGTAGCAAGAAGTCTTGATATTGTTGAAATGGATATCAGGGAGACAGAAGGTAACAGATATTTCAGGATAGATCAATGTATTGATTATATGAAAGTCAATTTTGGGTTTGCGGACGCGGCGGGACATGATTTTGTGTTTGAAAAAATGATGTGCTATGAATAAACAAGAAACAGGGAGGTGAAGTGATGTCCTTTCAAGGCAGAAGAATCAGGATAAGAAAAAGGAGGGAAGGTATGTTCTCTATAAGAAAAGCGTTGAACCATGTGGAATATTTTATAATTGTGTTTTTAAAGACTTCTGCACGAAAAAGGGCGTCCCTTTGCCTCTCTGAAAGGCTGCGGGCGAGCATGACAGTGGAGGCTGCGTTTGTACTCCCATTTTTCCTGTTTGCTTTTTTGAATATTATATCCATATTGGAGATATACAGGCTGCAGAGTAATATGAGTGCGGCAATGCATATGACGGCAAAGGAAATGGCGGTGTGCGCGTATGAGTATAAAGCGCTTTCTGACGGTGATACCGGAAAGGCGGAGTCGCTTGGTCTTACGCATGTGTATGCGGCAAATCGTGTGAAGAATATTCTTGGAAAGAAGTACTTGGAGCATTCGCCGATTAAGGGCGGCGCATCACAGATTGGCTGGTATTGGTCATCTGTCTTGGAGGAGGACGATTGTATTGATTTGATATCGGCATATACAATAAAGCCGCCTGTGGCAGTGGTGGGATTTGGTGAATTTAAAATGTATAACCGCACCTTTACGCGCGCATGGACGGGGTATGACCATGCGGCTGCGGCATTGAACGGCAGTGCGGATGAGGAGATTGTGTTTATTACGCCTGACGGTACAGTTTATCACAGGTCGAGGGCTTGTACTTATTTAAAGCTTTCCATAGTGCCTGTGGATATGTCATTTTTGGAGCATGAGCGAAACGAGGGGGGTGCGAAGTATTATCCTTGTGAGGAGTGCGGAGGAGAACAGAGAAGTACGGTATATGTTACGGATTATGGAACGAGATATCATTCGTCGCTCCGGTGCAGTAAGCTGAAGCGTACCATTCTTGCAGTGCCGATATCACAGGTCGGTGGGCGTGGTGCGTGTAGTAAATGCGGATAGTTTGGTTATCAGGAGTGCGGAGGGAGTAAATTTGCAGGTTCCATAAAAATAGAGGATTAGTATGTATTTTTAGAAAATATTGAGGTAGTTTTATGGAAACAAAGTTGTATAGGAATGGAGGTTTGATATGTATATTATAATTGCAGTGGTAATTGGTGTGCTGCTTTTTGTGGCAGGAGTTATGGATTTAAAGAGTAAAACAATTAGCAGAGGGCTCATTTTGGCGCTGGCAGTTGCGGGTTTAGTGGGAGCGTTGATAAATGTGTTTATGAATAAGGGATTTGGAATATGGGAAGCTGTGGGAGGCGTTTTGATTGGGCTGTGTGCAATTGGTTTGTCTATGATAAGCAGGGAGCAGATAGGAAGGGGCGACGGACTTGTAATTGCGGCAATCGGTTTGATGCTGGGATTTCGAAGGTGCCTTTTTGCGGTGTGCATGGCGTCAATAATTATGACACTTGTGTCAGTAATAATATTAATTTTGAGAACAGGAAACAGAAATACGAGGCTGCCGTTTATTCCTGCGCTTTTTGCAGGATATGTGATGTGTATGACGGCGGCAGGGTAAAGTGATTGATATGGGAAAGAGAGAGAACGGGTATCTTACGGTGGAGGCATCGCTTCTTTTTCCAATGGTGCTTTTGTTTACGGTGATGATGATATTTCTTGGATTTTATAGCTATGACAGATGTGTGCTGGAGCAGAGCGCATATGAAGCGGCGCTGCGTGGAACGGGAAATCATATAAAAAGTGCGCAGGAGGCATATGAGGAGGCGTATGAGGCAGCAGGAAGGATTGTGGAGGAAAAGCTGTTTGCAATGCATGATTTTCAGTATGATGTGTCAGTTTCTGCGGATTTTGTGACAGTTGATTATCATTGTGTGGTAAATATGCCGCTTATGGGGTGGCTTTGTGAGTATGTGTCAGAGATTGATTTGACACTTGATATCAGCAGCAAGGCAAGGCGATGCAGGCAGACGAGAACGATTCGGGGCTGCAGGGTGATAAATCAACTAATAAACGAGATGAATAGAGAGAGTAAAGAGCCTGCGGCAAAAACGGACTTAAAATGAAGATGAAAAAGGAGGAGAGGAAGGAACATGAAAGCGGATCTTCCATTGGTGAGTTATGAGCGGAGTATGAATCATAATTATATGGTACTTTATCAATGTGACTTTTTTGGGACTGCAAAGGATAATAGTCGGGATTATCGTGTGAGAATGCTTTTGGAGAATAAAATACAGGGCCTTTTGCCGGTAACGCACAGGCAGGTAAACGGGGAGAGCAGATATTATTATGAAATTAATTCCCTGCAGTCATTAGACCGGTTGATTGAAAAGAGCGAGATGAAGTATCGTGAGCTGCGTGCTGTGCTTTTAGGCTGTGTAAATTTGTTTGACAGGCTTGAGGAGTTTTTGCTGAATGGTGAGCAGATTGTGATGAAATCGGAGTTTATTTATGTGAATGTGGAAAGCATGGAGCCTTATTTTGTGTGTTATCCGAATTATACGGGTGATGTAAGATACTCTTTTATGGAGTTTGTTGACGAGCTTTTGGCGCATATTGACCATACAGATGAGCAGGCAGTGATGCTTGGATATCAGGTGTATCGGTATACCAGAAATCCAAATTATGTGCTTGGTGAGATACGAAAGTTTATGGAATGTACAGTGGCAGATACAGCGGGTAGGGAGGACTGTGATAAGACAGGGCATCATAGGGAAAATGCAGCAGAATTTTGCTTTGCGGCGGAAGAGGATGCTGTGGAAATAAATAGCAAGGAGTGGAATTATAATAAGTTAAATCAGAACGGCAGCAGTTTTGTGTTAAAAAATCAAGAGGAGTGTGATGTAGAAGATGAAGGGGAGATACAACATAAAAAAGGCAGTGTGAAGGAGCTTGTAGGAGGCATTTTTTCTGTGTTTGTGGCGCTTTGTGCAGGAGCCATTATTGTTGGCGCGCGCGTGTTGAACTGTTATAAGCTGAGTGGTGATAATGAGCTTTATATGTATGGAGCTGTGGCAATGGCACTTGTGGCGGCAGTGTTGTTCTTTGCGTGTTATGTGAAGACTGTGAGGCAAAATAAGGAGATTGCGGAATTGAATGAGGATCGTGAGGACTGTGTGTATGAGGAGTCCATAAGCAGAGACATTGTTAATGATTTAACTATTAAAGAAAGAAAACAGGAAGCGCCTTGTGCGGTTCATTATGGGGGAGGCGTTTCTTTACCGTATTCAAGTGAAACGGTTTGCCTTGGAAGTGGAGTGGTAGAGGAGCGTGTTCTTCGCGGCAGGGTAAACGGGCGTGAGGTCAATGTTCCGCTTGGCTGCCTGCCCTTAACGGTGGGAAAACTTGGCGGGGTTTCGGATTTTATTATTAATGACAATGCGGTCAGTAAAATGCACGCGCGGTTTGAGGAACATGAAGGGAAGGTGTGTGTTTGTGATTTGAATTCTACAAATGGAACGGTGCGCAATGGGGAAATGATTGCAATCAATACGCCGGTGCCGCTGGAGCATGGAGATACGCTGCGGCTTGGGAGGAGTTGCTTTACATATTGCTAAAATAGCTGCTTTTCTGTTATCAATCACAAATAAGCCCACGAAATGGGTATTGTTAAAGGTAACTTCGGTCAGGGTAGCAGTATCAATCTTTTAAAGTGCTATATAGATTTATCGGTGAATTTATATTCGTTGTAAAAAGTGGCAGTATTATATTATTAAAGTGCTATAATATTGATTTTGTTAAAGGGAAATCAGCTTGTGTTTATGGGGAAAAAATGATACGATGAAGTTAGAAAATTTGCGGAAAATAAGGCTTGAGAAATACATGCGAAAAGCACAAAATGATATAAGAAAGGAGCATATTATAAAATGAAAGATTTTGCGGTTGAGTTACCTAAAATTCCTGACAGGGAATATAACATCAAGGATTTTGGGGCTGTGAATGGAGGCACGAAATCAAACACGAAAGAGATTCATGCAGCGATTTCAGCGGCGAGTGCAGAGGGCGGCGGAAAAGTTGTCATTCCTGCGGGAATTTGGCTGACAGGCCCGATAGAACTTCAATCCAATATTGATTTGCATTTGGAAAATGGCGCTGTTTTAGTGTTTGATAAAAAGGAGGAGGAGTATCCTCTTTATATGTCGGATTTTGAGGGCATGGAGTGTATTCGTGCAAAGTCTCCGATTACGGCGGAAAATGCGTCAAACATAGCGATTACGGGAACGGGAACCATTGACGGAAACGGTCAGCTTTGGCGTCCGATTAAGCAGTTTAAAATGACACAGCGGCAGTGGGACGCATTGCTTAAAAAATCAGAGTACACTGTGACAGAAAAGGACGGTCAGATATGGCTGCCAACGAAGTCAAGCTTTGACGGTTGGAATATGAGCAAGCAGAAATCGCCGGAGCTTGAAAATCTTGATACGGCGCAGAAATACTGGGATTTCTTCCGTCCGGTTATGGTGCGTTTTTATAAGTGCGATCATATTTTGATAGAAAATGTAACCCTGCAGAATTCTCCTGCGTGGAACTTACATCCTTGTTTTTGCCAGAATGTGACGATTAAGAATGCGAATATCAGAAACCCTTACTATGCGCAGAATGGGGACGGGCTTGACTTGGAATCCTGTCAGTATGCGGAAATTACGGGCACTACGTTTGATGTGGGTGATGATGCAATCTGCATGAAGTCCGGTAAGGGCGAGAAGGCAAGGGAAATCAAAGTGCCGACGGAGTATGTGCGGATTAGCGATTGTACAGTTTACCATGGACATGGCGGTTTTGTGGTCGGAAGCGAAATGTCGCGCGGTGTGAGAAATGTGGAAGTTAAGAATTGCACCTTTATCGGAACAGATGTCGGGATACGCTTTAAGTCAGCGATTGGCAGAGGCGGTGTGGTTGAGGACATTACGCTTGACGGTATTCAGATGATGGATATAGAGAAGGAAGCGATTATTTTTACAATGGGATATGTGCTTGATTACCGCGAGTCGGAGCAGAAATCAACTGTGGTGAAAGCAGAGGACATTCCGCATTTTAGAAATATTACTTTAAAAAATATAACGTGTAGCGGTGCGGAGTTTGGGTTAAAGGCAGAAGGGATTGATCTTAGTGCGTTTGAGATTGTTGGTGAACATGACGGTCAGCCTGTGATTGATAATATTGTGGTTGAAGACTCTATGATTGTGGCTAAAGTTGAAAAGAAGATTGTAAATTGTGGAAAAATTGTATTCTAAAATGGTTTATTATTTCAAAAAAGTATTGATTTACGGGCATACAAGCAGGATTTCAAGCTGAATTTACTACTTTTAAGGGAAAGAGCCTTTATAAGCCGTCCGGAACCGTGCAAGCCCAAACATCAGTACACAGCATTGAGAAAGAATAAATGAAAACGGAATACGACGCATACGCGGCGTTTCTCGATCTCAATACAGGGAGAACAGGAACGCCGCTTTTTTATGCCATCATGTTACGCAATATAAGCCCAAAGAGCCTTGCTACAAGCGGATTTGCATTTATACCTAAATCCGATAAAACGGCGTTCTATCGCGTAACAAATCCACAACCAAGCTTTTTGTTTCATTCTAACTATAATACAGGCGTTTCTCTTTCCGATGGCTTACATCGGAAAATTTTGATTCTTTAATTTCTATATTGAAGAGACAGGCAAAGGTAGACAATCGACAGGCACATAACATATTTTTTTAACACACGAAATAGGAATTATCGCAGGCGCGGCGATTTTGACCATGGCGGTTTCGCTGTACTCCAAAAGGAGTTTTGCGGTTCTTGAAAAGGAATCCGTTGTAAAATAACACACTTTAATTAAGAGTTAATGACAAGAAGGACATCTTAAAGCAGTTGCAACGGGAGGTTGCCCAAATATACAGTCCGCTTGCTAGTATGCAACCATGAATTTTGCTATCATCTATGTATCAGATATTACAAGGAGGGTACAAAATGGATTTTTCAGAGAAACTATTAACGCTAAGAAAAAACAGGGATTTGACACAGGAGCAGTTGGCGGAACGATTGGACGTTTCAAGGCAGTCCGTATCGAAATGGGAGTCAGGACAGGCGGTACCGGAGCTGGATAAGATTGTCGCGTTGAGCAATATCTTTGATGTCACGACGGATTATTTGCTGAAACCGTCAGAGATAAACGAGCTTACCGTAAAAACGGAACTCTTAGCAAAGCAGCAGGAGCAGATGCTGATTCGGGAGAGAAGGCGTTCGCAAAGGCTGCATTGTGCTTTGTATGCAGCGGGTGTGTATTTGCTATTTTTTGCAACATATTTTATCGGGCATTATTACTTTGAGATATGGAATGCATCAGTGATTTTTTCCGAGTTTTTAATTGCAACGGCAATTGTTATTTTTATTTGCGTAAAACATATGAATTCTTGATTTTCTATTATATCTGTTTTTTGTCAAAAGAGGTAAAACCATAGGAACAAAAAGGTTTGCCTCTTTTTGTTTTTCCTTTCATTCCTGAAAAATAGTCGTTTCGTTCCATTTGTCTGAAAAAATTTTTTTTTTAACCGATATAATAAACAACAGTCCATATGGGGGAGGTGATAAGCTTTGGACGGGATTGTCGGCGGCGACAAAAGAATGACAGAAAAAACCGACAAAAAGGACGAAAGGAGGAAGCTGTTTATCAGGACGAAAAAGCTCATGCTCGATCAGGCGGATATTCTGTATGTTGAGAGCAGGGCGAAAAAAGTGGAAATACACACTATGGGAGCACAGCAAAACATAGAAATTTATGCGACAATGGAAGAGCTTATGGAGCAGCTCGGAGAAGGCTTTTACCGGTGTCATCGGGCATATATTGTGAATATGGCGTATATTGCGGAATATGGCGAAGGCAGCGCAATCCTTACGAGCGGCGATAAGGTCTATGTTGCAAAGAAGAAATTTGGAGAGTTTGTGAAGGCGTATAAGCGTTATTTGGAAAATGGCGGGGTTTCCAGCGTGTAAAACGATATGGTTTACCCAACATATGTCCGGACTTATTGCAAGAGGGCATAGGCGGCTCTGACTGACAGAGGAGCTGCCAGCAAAAACAAGGATATACGTTATACAAAAAGCACAAATTCGCACATTTTAGAAAGGAGCTTAAAAAGTGGGAATTAACGGAATTGGTGCGGCAGGTTATCCGGTGATGGGATATGGGAATACAAGACAGGCAAGGAAAAACGAGGCAGAAACGGCATTTTCGGGTATATTGAACAATACGGCAGCGGCGGCGCCGCATACGTCTATTGTTTATTTAAAGACAGACGACATGTTGTATTCGGGCGGGAACGGTACAGGGCTGTCGTTCTATATCAAGTATGCCCCAAATTCGACAGACGAAGATCCGACGGTTGTCGCGAAAGGCGTTGACGAGAACGGGAAGGAGTTTGAGCAGACGATACATATCAACGACATTAATCCGCAGCACGCATCGGTAGTGGAAATGCACGCGCTAGAGGCGTATTTGGACGTGGACAAAAACGGAGGACTGTCCTCTCTTCCAATGGAAACGGGAATGATGGGACTGCATGACAGGGCGGATTTTATGGGGTTGTTTGAAAAACAGATTAGCGATATGACACTGCTGAAGCAGCAAAAAACAGCGGCGTATTATCGACAGAGTATGCAGGCATTTTGGGACTTTATGGACAGGAAGTAAACCGGTTTATGATAAGGAAGTTAGAAGGTGCTGACAGATAGCGAAACTGTTGGCAGAAATGGAGGATAAAAATGAGTATGAATATTAATACAAACATGATGACAGCGTATTTTCCCAAAGCGGGATACAAGATGGGGATAGAGAAGAAGAAATTAAGCGGAACAAAGGATACAGAACATACATTCGCAGAGGCGCAGAAAACGCAGAACGCAGGCGGCGGTTTTGTTCTTCATATTTCCAATGAGCAGGACGGGGAGGCAATCGGCGCGATGTGCGGCGCGGATCATTCGGTGACGGTTTATAAGCCGAAGGATTTTGACGCGGCAAATCCTGTATATAAAGTGAAGATTTGGGACGAGGACGGAAACGCGACGGAGCGCATGGTGGACGTGTCGAAGGTTGACCCGCGAAACAGCGATTATATTGATATGTTTGCGTATTCCAGCCATTTGACAGCGACTGGAAAATGCCCCAATGCGCAGTCTGCGTTCACGTCATCAGCGATGAATCAGCATGGAATGGACGAAACAAGCTATCAGGATTTGTTTCAGCAGAGGAATTGGGTAAACCAGTTGGCAGATGCGATGCAGACACAGTATGTGGCAGGAAATATTGAAGGATACTTGCGTTATAAGCCGTTTTGGGACTTTTTGACGAAATAAGACAGGGGGAGGCAGGAGGTAATGCATATTACAGTAAATAACTATTTTAATACAACGTCGGCTGCTTATCGGCAAAATTTCCCCCAAAAATTATGCAAAACAGATAGCGAGGGAACTCTTCGATTTAATCGGGAGCTGATTGAAGCAGAATCGGCAAATCTGCCGTCTTTTGTTGGAAAGGTTTATACAAAGGAAGAGCTGATGCAGTCCGTAGAACAGCAGGTGCAGAGAAATCAAGGCAAAAAGCTGCCTTTGGAGGAAATGAAAAAATGTTCAAGCAGTATAGATAACGGTGTTTCCGATGACAAAGAGCAGGTAACAATCTCAGCGGAAGAAGGTCTGCAAACATGGTATGAGGGCAGAACGCTGGCGGAATGGGCATTGACAGACCCGCAATATACGGATTCCGAAACAGGTTTTTCATGGTATGTCCGCGACGGAAAGCACCCTTATATGGTAGGAAAAGATGCGGAAAAGTTTAAGGAAATGTGTCAGGAAACAGGAGAATCCTGGTTAAAAAAATTTGCGGAAATGACGGGTATGATACAGTATCTTGACGACAATACGGTTGCTTATGTGGGAACGAATGGCATTGCGGTGAAATCAAAGGACGGAAAAGAGTTGTCTGTCGATACATCGTCATTAACCTATGACATGATTCAGAGCCTGCTTCAGAATATGCGCGGTGGAGGGAATTATTTTGACAGCCAACATTGGCAGGAAGCAATTCAAAAAATAAAATACAATGCAGTATCGTGAAAAACGGAAGGTTTGCGTGGAGGTGACATGGGCACAAGTATGAATGTTCAAATAAATCATTTTCAAAGCATTTACGGAAAAATGGCAGTATCGCAAAAAAGACAGCAAAAGCAATCCGAAACGCTTTCGCAGAAAACAGATAGCCTGCAAGACAATGCATATTCGCCTGCAAAGACGGGAAACACGCTTTCTCCGTATCACGCATTTGAAAGAATGAAAAATGCAGGTCCAAAGAGTAGGACATACAATCTCAAGATGCAGGCAAAAGGGACGCTTCGAGAGGTCGAAAATGACCGGTATTTGATTGAAAAGTCCGACGAAATCGAAGGATATTGGCGCATATACGACAAGCAGTTTGACAAAACGTTTATGTTTGATCCGAGTAACACAACGCTACAGACAGATAAAAATACGAATCAATATTATCTGATGGCGGACGGTCCGATTGGCGGACTGATGGACGCGATACCCGCTGATGCTAAGTTAAGGAGTGCGTTATCGCAGTTCCTGAATGTGGAAAGCGCGGACAGTATTTTGCCGGTGTCTTTAAATGACAAATATACAATTACGGTTGACGCATTTACGGGGATTGAGTGCCTGCAAGTCAAGGGAAACGAGGGGAATGGTTCTTGGCTTATGATTCGTGATGAACAGCAGTTGGAAAAGCTGCAGGAGCTGGCGGATATTTATAAAAAGAAGTATCCCAATCTTGTAAAAACGGACGGTGTGGCGATGGGCTTTGCACAGTCAGAAGTGGCAGGATTTTCGGTTCGAACGGAAAACGGCATTTTGTCGATTGCATGTAACGGAATGGAGTACATGGACGATGCCGATCCGTCAAAAAGCTGGGCTGTCCACTATTCGGGGACTGATGGAAATATGTATATGGAAATCATGAATGCGATGGCGGAAGGCTATATTGTCGGGAAGGATATAGAGGATTATTCGGCTTGGGAGAAGTACTTTGAAAAGAAGGGACTGGAGTTTGTCAAAGTTTTGTCAGATGAAGAGATAGAGGCGCTTGAAAACTCTTTGACAGCGGAGCAATTGGCGGCGCTTACAGGGGAATATCCGGTTTCGGAGAGTGATTTGCCAAATCCAACTGCGCCGGAAACGGGCGTGCCGGAACGTAGCGCGTCGGAATATGAGGAATACAAAACCGCGCATTACCGCTTTGTGCCGGACAATGAGGCGGGCTGCTTTGACTTATATAATGAAGACGGTGAGCGGATTGGTGTGTTTGACTATGCGGATATTAAGGTGCGGCGCGACAGCGCAACGGGCAGGCGTTATTTGATTTCGGAGCATGGGAGCATGAGTTATGATGCTCTGCCATTGAACAGTGAGTTGGAACAGGCATTACAGAACGTTATGGGAGTTGATGCGCTGGAGACGGAGGAACTGCAAGGATTTACGCTAAAGCGGCATTCAGATACGGGTATCCGGTATTTGGTGCGTGACGGTGAAGAGGGACGCGGAGGCAAGGTGCTTTTGGAGAGCGAGAAGGACAGGCAGGCTTATGAGGCGCTTGCGCAGACGTATCTGAACCGTTACCCGAATTTGATTGACAGCATGGAGGAAGCGTATATTTGGGCGGACTTGGAGATAAAAGGACTTGCGCAGCATACAAAGGACGGCTTTCTTTCGATGGGATTTGACGGAATGTCGTACCACGACAATGCGGATGCGAAAAAGAACTGGAGTGTTATGTATTTGGAAGATACCTATCAGGCAGTGACGGCATGGCTTCAGGAGAATAAGGACAGTATTCGTGATATACAAGAGTTTGCGACATGGCAGGACGTATTTGAGAACATCGGCGGGCGATATGAGCGGATATGGTCGAAGGAGGAAGAAAAGCAAGGGTATCTGAATAATTAAGCGTACTATCATATATTTGTTCCTTATAAAATCAGAGCGCATGGACAAAAATCTATGCGCCCTGATGCTGTTTGTACCATAGTATCTAAGATTTTAGAAATTGTTCGCAATATAAACTGCTTTAAGAGGATATTCAGAAATGAAAAATAATTGTGACAACAAATAATATTTTTGTAGGTGTGTTATTTTGGGTGATATGGAAATATTATGTTGGGAAAAGTAGAAATATATGGTACACTTATCTCAATAAGAACTTCCGATAATAAAAAATTATAAGAAGAAGGTTTGACGATGGGTAATTTTCCGCCCAGCTGGATACACCCTTAGATTCAACTAATCTGGGTAAAAACGGTGATTTGGGATGTAGGAAATCCGGGATATTCCCAATCGCTGTATAATCTCAAAGATGCAGCCAAAATGTCGAATTTTCTGCAAACTAACAACATCATGGATATGGTGGGGCTTGATGAAAAATTTAAGTCCATGATAGGCGAACAACTGGATATTCGAGACAAGCGCAAACCTGTTGAACGGCGGTTAGGTACTCTAAAAAGCACTTAGAGCAAGCCGACATTTATTTCAAGTACAAGGGAAAGAAGCCGCTGACCGAAGCCGAGCAAATCCTGTTCACAACGGCGAAAGATTATCTCAGAGGCGTGATGAACGGCAAGACCACAATCCCGACAAAGACATGGAAAGAAGAATACATCAAGCTGACCGCCGAGAGGAAAACACTCAATCAGCGGTATCTTACATTGAAAGAGGAAGTAAAAGAATCAGAGAAAATCAGAAAGAGCGTTTACAGTATCTTGCGGCAGGAACAGCGAGAACAACAGCCCCTCAGAAAGCAGGATATGGAGAGATAACAGACAAGGCGGCGGATAATCACCGCCGCCCTATTTTGGACTTTCATTTACCAGTCTTTTTTGAGGAACCTATACACAGC
>CAJTMC010000039.1 GCA_910577115.1 uncultured Lachnospiraceae bacterium | reverse complement strand
GTGGGGCATCTGAAGCATTTACAGCCGTGGCGTCTGATCCTGCAGGCAGAAGCGGCATGGTAATTTCTGCAAATGCAACTTCAGTTTTAGCGGCAGCCGTGGGTAACTGCATTTGGTCATAGGCTTCTTTCCGAAACTTTCGAAGCCAGTAGTAATAAGCTTTTTCTTTGATATCATTCTCCGCGAGCCATTGCTTGACCGACGTGTCAGATGGTCTGTTTTGGCATTGATGAATAATGTTTAGCCAGTTTGTGCGTCGTACATCATGTGTAGATTGATCCATGACAGTTTGTGCCTCCTCTAAAAAACTACTAGTTTTTTCGTGTCTTTTAGAATATCGCACAAATATGCTAACTAGCCAAGGCGAGAGATTTGACGTTTACGGAAATAATACATTTTAAGAACAAATAGAATGTATGCAGATAGGATACAGACGGACAGAAAACTATTTCAGACTAGGCGGAATCCTGCATGATGCGCAGTAGAAAACACGGAAGAAAAGCAGAAGAAAATGCAGATATTGCAGAAATGCTGGTAAACAACGGGATTGAAGGTATTTCTACCAAGATTTGTACTAAAAGAAAATAATAAATATGCTTTTATATAACCATATCAGGACATAGGTAATTAATGAAAAATTTATATATTTCTTTTGTATTTTCTATCCATCTATATATAATCACATAATGAATGAAAAAGGAGAAGATAAATCATGAATACAGATAATTATATATTTTCCAGACAGATATATAAATCAGTCAATAAAGATGGGAGCGTTAGGCAGCTTGTGTCCATCGACATCAGGATCAAGGATGCAGGGATCTCCATCCCAACGCCGTTCACGGCGTTCCTCTTAGAATACCAGAGCAGAAAAGCATCCACGGTATCCATGATAGCCAGCCTGATTGTAAGATTTTTAAATTACCTCTTTTTTGAGATGGATTCACCAATCACATCAATAGCGGAGCTGACATTCCAGAATGGGATCGATTTCCTGTCTGCCCTGCCATGTCAAAAGGGCGGGAAGATACAGTATGCGGAATACCTCACGAAATTCTATCATTTCTGCAGGGATAAGGGAATGGCTGGCATTAAAGACCTTAAAGAAAGTCCTCATTCCAGATATAAAACATACACGGAAAACATTTTTAAAGGAAGATATAAGACAGAACCAAAGACAAAAGTGGATGCCATCCATGAGATTGATACGGCGTACCTTCCGATGTTCTTCGATACGGCAAGGGATATCGCGCCTGATATTTACCTTGGGGTGTTCTTCCAGTTTGCAGGAGGACTCAGGGCAGGCGAGGTGGTTTCCGTGGAATACAGCAGCATCAGGGTCATCAAGGAAAATGGCAAAATGCTCCTGTCATTAGAACTGGGGGATAAGGATCTGAGGCCAGACCTGTCCAGCGCGTTCATTGCTAAAGCAAAAAGGAACAGGAAACAGATAGTGATCCCCATATTTGGAAATAAATTAGAGGAGGCATATGAGGCACATATAAAACGTTACAGGAAAGAAAACATATCAGCAGTATTTATAGATAAAAATGGGAACCCAATGACAGAAAATACATACTGGAAGAGATTCAGCCGCGTGAGAAGGGAATTTATCAAAAGGCTGTATGCCTGTCCAGACATGGAGGCACAGATGTATGCCCTGTTTTTGGAATCCTATAAATGGTCCACCCATATTGGCAGGGGGACTTATTCCAATATTACCGCGCGGAGTGTAAACAACCTCAGCGAACTCGCAGTCATGAGAGGGGATTCCAGCCTGTCTTCCTCACTGCCATATTTAAACGATAACAAGTCAGTGGAGAAGAAGGTGCAGGAGACTTTTGACGCCTTTTATAAGGGGGAAGGCGCATGAGCAGAATGGCCACGGCGCGGGAGATTGAACAGGAATATGGCGTGCCTGCAAAAACTGTCCGCTATGCCGTACAAAGACACCAGATAAAGAGCCAGATTATTGACGGTTCCATCTCCATTGCGTTGCAGGACGCAGAGCCAATCCTATATGATTACCATGCAAGGCAGGACAGCTATACATGGCAGGAGGTGGCAAAGAAATTCCATGCTTCCACAGTCAACCAGTATTTAAGGAAAATGCTTGATTCTATTCTTCCGCATTACTGTCTGGAAAGTGGAACTTATTACCCAATCAGCGACGTGGAGGATGTGCTTGCCGACTTGGAACATTACCATATCAGGAAATACAAGGATAAATATTACTATCTGGAAGGCGGCAGGGAGGATTTCTATATCACAAATTATTTTACCATCGCTGGATTCAGGCAAGCGTTCAGACAGAAATATGGAATGGAAGCGAAGCTACATAATTTCGGTAAGATTAAAAGCCAGCTAAAGAAAGAATACCCAGTGGAAGCAGTCAATCTGTTTGGATTTTCTGAATATATGATCCCATATGAGCATCTGGAAGAATTGATAGAAGATTATCATCTTTTTTATGATGTAAAAGGAGAAGGGAATCCTTATGAAAGATATAGGAAAGAGATTAAAAACCTTGATAATGGACAAAAAATGTTTGGAAAGACAGCAGAGGCTTTTGACGAATTTGCAGGACAGCAGATAGAAAAGACAAAAAATCAGATGCAGAAAGTCAAGACACTGATTTCCCTGCGGAAATACCTGTCAAATGTATTAAATAAAGAAATTTATCTGTATAAAAATGAAGAGATATGTGGGCTGATGAAAAGCGCCAGTATTGGGCAGAGAGAATATGCAGAATTGTGCCTATTCCTAAAATCTGTTGCCGACAGACGGGAGGACTGTGCTTTTGATATAAGATTATCCTTGAAAAGGGAAGCGAAGGTAAAAACAGAAGAAGATTTCTATACGGAAGACGAGTGGGAAATATATGTGAATTTCATCTTTGACATAGACCTGCATATTGAAAAGGCATTTGAAAGTCCTCTGTATGCTAAATACTGGCTGTACTGCCTGCTGCAGTGTTCCCTCGCATGGAGGGTGGAAGACATTTTAAGTATGCCTGCCCTGCAGATACAGGGCATTGAAAAATATACACTGGAATGGTTTGAACAGAATGAATTTACCATATCCATGGCATGGAAGGTCATCAATGCCGCAAAAAACTTCATAGAGCAGGAGAGGGTGCGGAAGACAGGGGCAAAAAGGCACTTTATCATCCTGAACAGTTTTGCGGTTGCTACTGCGATAGGATTTGTTATCTGTGAAAAGCACAGGCGAGCTGCGGGTGATACATGCCTGTTCGGGAAGTTCTGGCTGAATTATAAAGTAATGGCAAAACAGCTTGGTCCTGAGATAAAAGGCTTTTCCAACCTGAAGGCAGTAAGGACGATCCTTTCTTTTGCAAACGAGACTGCTTCCCATACGGAACATTCGGGGCAGGCAGTAAGTATAGCTTCCTATATGCGCTCGCATATGGCGGATAGAAATGGTTTCTCTGATATGACAGTAACCTATTTGAAGAGTTCTTTCGATGAAAGGGAGTTGCTCTCCCTGCCCGCAAAGATGGGGGAACTTGGCCTGTTTGGATGGCTCTACCATGAAATCCTGACGGTGATGGACGAAAAACCTAAAACCCACAGCGAGGAACTGA
This sequence comes from uncultured Lachnospiraceae bacterium, assembly GCA_910577115.1. Lineage (GTDB taxonomy): Bacteria > Bacillota > Clostridia > Lachnospirales > Lachnospiraceae > COE1. Next base: position 30,924 of record CAJTMC010000039.1, on the reverse strand, counting down.
TCGGAGCCATCAGGGAAGAGATCACGCCTGCCAGACTGGAAGGATATTCTGGATATTTATTGCAGGAGCAGAAAAAGAGGTCGGAGATTGTGGCAGAAATCATGGAATATGATGGGGACAGTTTAAGGGAGCTGTGCGCAGGGCTGAAAAACGGGAAGAATCAGGGGAAGAAAGAGGACATCTACTGTATAAGGTCGTCCTGCCCGTATCCGACATCACAGGACTGCGGGCTGTGCGGATATGCTGTTCCCTCCATCCATGCCCTGCATGTGATTGGGCAGGAAGCGTCTGGAATGTTAGACAGGCTGATCGGTGGGCAGGGAACCGACAGGGACAAAGAAAGATATGCCTTCCAGTTGTTTAAGCTGCTGACGATCTTAAAGGAAGCAAAAGAAGAGTTTGGGGAAGGGTTTGTATCTTCCTTTGCGGATTATAAAGCGATCGGCAGGAAACTGGAAGAGCTGCAGGACCAAAAGAAAGGGGTGGAAGAATGGGAGCAGTAACGGATGGAATGGACATTACGGAATATATGGAAAACGGCAGGCAGGAATATCTGCTGATGCGTTATAAAGCAGCGGATAATCTTTCGGATGAAAAGTACAGGGAGATGTTTCATGACCTGCGGTCCGAAGGGATTCTTGTAAATGAACGCTATGATGACGAGGAATGGGTGTTAAGGGGAAATAACGGGAGAAAGTTTTATGTAAAATTCGATATGGACAGGGGCGCTGCATGGAATAACAGGCTGAAACATTTTGCGCTGATAAAACTGGATGTGGAGAAAGCGGATGTCCATTCCACAAGCGTCAATGTAAAAAGAATCATGAAAGAACTGCCTGTGACGGATTACCTGAACGCTGACATGATTCCCACATACAGGGAGAGAATCGGGAAATATGACAGGAGCAGGAGAATGTATCTGCCTGCATTAGGCGAATTCCTTGAGTTTATTGGCGGCAAAGACGCGGAAGCATATGCTGATGTGATAAGAGGCGTCCCGCAGGTTTATTCGTCAAAATCAAGGGAACTTCCCTGCTACGAGAGCATCCTGCTTTTTGACTATATCATCAACGACTTCATACAGAGGACAAATATGGAAGAAAAAGCAAGGTATTATCCAGTGCTGATATGGTGGAAGATATCCAGCGTGATACCGCTGCGCCCATGCGAGGTATACCAGCTTCCGAAGGACTGCATCTATGAGAAAAGCGGAAAATACTATATCCATATCGAAAGAGTAAAGAATAAATATAAGCGGAAGCAGTATTCGACTCCTGTTATCAAAGATTTTGAGATCAGGGAGGACATTTTCTGCCTGATCAGGGATTACATAGACTATATCAATAAAATTTTGGACGCAGATGAGGCAGGATATCTGTTTTCCATCAGAATATTAAAAGAAACTGCAGGGATAAGACCAAAGGACGAAGATGTAGAAAGGATTACCCATGTCACGATGCAGACCATTTATAATCATTTCAAAAAAGAGGTTATCGAACAGGAATATGGTTATCATATGGTTCCACTGGGGCAGAAAAAAGATGGAAACGATATCGAAGAGGTAAAGATGGGGGACGTGCGCCATCTTGCCATCATCAATTTAATGATGATGGGATATAACCCCCTTTATATCATGGAACTTGCGGGACACCGTAAACTGAATACACAGATGGGGTACTATAACCATGTGGATACCTTTGCGACTGCAAAATCACATATGTTAAAAGAAATGATAAAAAGAACGGGGAACAACCTTGATTTTAAAGATTATGACAGTGGGGATTTTGTGATACAGAAAAAACTGTTAGGGGCTTCCTATTATGGTCTGCCATTAGTCTATGACGGGAAGGGCAGATGCAGGAGCAGGGATTTCCCTTATGAATGCGTCTGCACGGAATGCATTTTCTGTCCCCATTTTATTCCCGACAGGAATTTGAGTAAAGAATATTATGATGCATTGAAAGAAGAAAATGAAAAAGACATGGAGGCGCTGCGGATGGAACTGAAGCTGCTCATGCAGGATTACACGGATAATAAAAAATTTGAGGAAATGGGAAAGAAAATCGGAGTCAGTTTAAACAAAAAAATACTAATCAACGCCTATCGGCATTTATGGGAGGAAAGAGAATGAACGGAAGACCGCAGATATACACGGATGAATATCTGGATGAAAAACTGAATGAATATATTGAAAAATATCCCGACAGGACAGTCAGCTACCCTGGACTGGAGAGGGAGACAGGGGTGCCGAAGCATATTTGGAAATACAGGAAGGGCGATATTATCAGGAGTTACAACAAAAACAGGAGCAACAAGGCGCCACAGCCATCAGGGAGGATTGTGCTCCCGTCAGCAGATGATGTCATGGCGAAATATGGGAATAAGCCTGAACTTTTAAAAACTTATATCGAAAGGCTGCTGGAGCTTGTGGCAAAGGCGGACAGTTATAAGAACGAAGAAAGGACCATACAGGAGCTGGAACAGAAATACAAATCGCAGATTGAAGAACTGACCGTGAAAAACAAGCAGCAGGAAAAGACCATAAGACAACTGAATAAAACGCTGAGCGGAATGATGCTGGATTCACAGTATCCCGACAGACGCAAGGCGGAAGGAATCAAAGAGAATGTCCTCGAATTTTCTCCCGAAAACAGAAAGAAATACAGGGACCTGCTGGATGGGTTTTCGCTTTAAGGGTGGCTGCAGATGGCGCGGATAAAAATAAATAACATAATATAAAATAAAATGTACGGAGAATAACACAAAATAACACAAAATGACATAAAATAACACAATATAAAATACCATGTCATTTTGCAGACAATTACAAAAAAAACAGAAGAAGGAGGCTGGATTGCGTATGCAGTTTGATATTAACAATAAGGAACACAGGAACAGGTTAGCCTGTGAAACTGCGTTCTATGTGATGAACAAGGGCTACAGGGAGGCAAAGAAGTTTGTGGACATCCCAGTGGATTTCGTGACGGAAGGGGGATTCGAGCTTGGAAAGATATGGGATGCGCTGTCGGAACAGTTTCGGCAGGGCAGACTGTCCGATGACAGCATAAGGTTCCTGTTGGGGCTGAAAAAGCAGTTCTTTGATTCACCCAAAAAAGACCTTGAAAAATGGATGGACAGGGCGCAGGAAGCGCAGGGGTATTACAAGAAGCATGGAACCCTGTCAATGCCGAACACACAGAAATTCAGCAACGGGATGAGCATGTTCCAATGGGTACACCATCAGAAAGCGCTTTACAAAAGAGGCGAGCTTTCCCAGTATCAGAAGAAACGGCTGGAAGAGATGGGCATCCAGTGGATTAAGCCGAAAAGGGCAGTCGGATGGGATGAAGCCTATCAGTATGCCAAGGAATTTTACAACGAAAACGGGCACCTGTTTGTGGACAGGGGGCATATTGTCCATGGCGGATTTGATCTTGGCAGGTGGATACAAAAACAGAGGGATATGTATCTTGGAATATCCCAATATTCCCTCAGTGACGAACAGATTGAAATGCTTGAGGATATAGGGATGTTCTGGGAGGACATCGAGCTTGCCAAGTGGGACTGGTTTGTAGGGCTTTTGCGGGAATGCATCAGGAAGACAAAGAAGCCGTTCGTCATCAGCAAAAATTACAGGTATAAAAATTATGCGCTCGGCGAACAGGTGAACAAGGTTATCCTGCAGTATGGCGAAGGCAGACTGACAGGGATGCAGGAGAAGGATTTAAGGGATGCTGGATTTAAGTTCAGCAGGGTTATAAAATAGGACCGCTTCACGGCATTTTTCAAGAAAACCAATTGCATACAGTGAGGCATAATGTTATACTGAATGAAAGGAACAGAAAGTATTGCAGGAGGGAACGGGGTGAAAAATACTAAGGAAAACACAGGAAGACAGCCGCAGGATAAGGTCTGGGACAGGGTTTTTAAAACAATGTTGCAGGAACACCCCGCATTATTTGTTCCGCTGATTAACATGGTATTCAAAAAACAGTATGGTCGGGATGTGCCGATAACCAGTATGAATACGGAAGGATATAACAAAGACAGGAGCAGGATTATGTCTGATATCTCTCTTCTGATAGAAAACATGGCATATCATTTTGAGTGCCAGTATTCGGATGACAGGACGATGGCTTTCCGTATGTTTGAGTATGATTTCCATATAGCATTGACAGATGCGAAAAGAACAAGTAATTTCACGGAATTTAATTTCCCGAAGTCGTGTGTTTTCTATATTGTTCCGAAAGAAAGGATACCAAAAGAGCTGGAAATGACAGTAAACTTTCAAAATGGAAGTCATGTTTATAATGTTCCCGTTATCCGTCTGTATGATTATGACCTTGATAAAATTGAACGGAATGAATTGTTTCTGTTTCTGCCATATGAAATTTTAAGGCATGTCAGACGGGTTACAACAAAAAAGCATATTGAAGCATATACGGATGAAATTAATTCCGTATATGGCAGAATGATAGAAATTTTGAAAAAGGCATATAATGATGGAAAGATAAGGGATGAGGAAGCATTAACCTTAATTAATATGCTGAAAGACTATGTGCAGATATGGAAAGGAGTGGAGGATATGTTAGACACAGAGTATATGCCCAGATGGAAAATAGAACTGGAACAGGCGAAAGAGGAAAATACAAAAGAAGTAACAAAGTCAGAAGCGATATTGGCAATAGAATTTATGAAACAGGAGGGAATTCCAGAAGCATCCATTAGAAAGTTCGCAAAACAAAAGAATATATCCATGAAGATGGTGAATGATATTATGGGTTCTGGCAGTGGGAAGAAGACTGTACGGACCTGAAGCAATAAAAATGTTTTTTTGGCGTAAGAAAAAGGGATTGATGATTGGTTCAGTCCCTTTTTGTGATTAATGTAAGGAGTTTCGTTTTGGACACAGGTGAAATCATTATGACAGATGAAGCAATAAATTATAAGATTAAACTTCACCTAAGTTCCCGAACGGGTCGAGCGAATCTCAAATAAAAAACATGAAAATTGTCCAGTGGACGATTTTTATGTTTTTTATGGCCGTGGTCAGGGTTGTCCGCCTGCGGACAAATTTATTTCCCAAAGGAAATAAATTTCCCTGACAGTGGAGCGCAGCGCAACGGGAACGGTGAGACAATCTGCCCATGCTTTGTCCGCGCGCGGGGAAAGCATAGATTGGCGAGACCCGTTTCCTAACGTAGAGCCATAAGGTCAGACTTTATAAAAAAAGGGATTGGAATTACTGGATTAGCAGTTGATATCCTTTTCTTAGATCAATCAATTTGTCGTAATTGTATAGTTTTAATTTGATATATTGATATATTTATTTTATAATTAAAATAAGAAAATAATAAAATCAGTTGTTTTAAATGTGTTACGGGAAAGAAATCTTTAATAACTATTACATGAGGAGAAGTAAGATGGATGGGGAGAAGATCATAAAGAAAATTGCGGATGAATTACCAGTAAATGAGGTGTATACAGATTTATTTAAACCTTCATTTACTCAACTTGGCAAAACAGGTGAATATATATTAAAGTTTGTAGCATTACCGTTTAGTTTTTTAGGTATGACAGCGGAAGAATTGGAAAAGAAATATAAAACGTTTATTACAGCAGCATTAAACAAGGTGCCAAAGGATAAGAGAAAGGAACCATCACCATTAGTGGCAGGTCCTCTACTTGAACATATAAAATATCTATTTGGTAGTGAACGGGAAAAGACTTTGGAAAATATGTTTTCTGAGTTGCTAGGAAATGCAAGCAATGAAGACATCCAGCAATATGTTCAGCCGTCATACGTTTATACACTTCAACAGCTTACATGGATTGAGGCAGAGATACTACAAAGTATATTTGATTATGAATCAGACGGAGATTGTTTGGGAATCGCATTTAGTAGGTTTGCAAGCACAAATTGTAAAGCTTTGCAGGTGCTATCTGACGAGGTGGAGCCTCTAGAAATAGAGCAAGATGAGGATATATCTTATGTTTTCTATCAGTATTTTGTTCCTGTCTTGAATGATGATATAGAAGTAACAAATGAAATTTTTGAAAAGGCATTGAATATTTTACAACAATTAAATTTGATTATTACATTTAAACTGAATAAATATAAAAATGAAGATAAATATTCACTTGATAAGCATGATAAAGAGCATGTAGATGAATTTGATGCATATAGGATAGAAACAGCATATGCTCTTACATCTTATGCAGAGGATATGCTGGAGTTATGCATCGATCCTAAAGATAATATGCGTGCTTGGTTTAAATGCAATAATTGTGGAAGCATATTTCAAAATATTAATAAAAATGCTTGTTGCAGATCATGTAAGAGCGAGGATGTAAAAATTTTATAGAAATTTTACGAGTGACTTTTAAAAAAGTAGATATTTTTAAACTTTTGAAAGTGTTAAAGTGTGAGTTTTTAGAGAGGAACGAAAATTGAGAACACTTATTTTGAATAAAAGTAATGGTTTAGATTAGTCCGTTGTTTTTTATTTTAAATGGCTTAACTTATTACAAAAGCAGGGAAATCCCCTGCTTTTAAAATATAATGGCATAGAATATTGCTAGAAATACAATGGACAATAGGAGTGGCATCAGTATACTATGCTCGTAGACAGCAACATAATTATCTGCTGATACCATGACATAGCCGATTAGATGCTTCCTGTTAAGGTGTTTCATTTTTTTGGTGGCATGAGCATAAAATAATGATCTGTTATGCTGCTAGAGATAACGACTGTATCAGTAGCCGTTTCTTTTTCGATTCCTTTGAGTTTCATACAGCCTATTACAGAAAGGGCGTTGCTGTTCTGCATTTTCTCAAAAGGAACAGGTTCGATATAATCAAACTGTAAGTGTTTCTTTTTAAAAATCCTTGCATTTACAGTTTCCAAATTGTGAACATAGTAATTCATTGCGATTTCCTCTTCATGCTGTTGGAATATTTTAAGCGGAAGAAATTCTGTAGATTATAGAACTTTGAATAAGCATGAATTATTTTTTGATAGTGCATAAAGTAGTGATATATTTTAAACATACAGATAGACTGATACTGTTTAATCGAAAAATCAGAATGATTGTTCATATTTTTATGAATAACTTTTGAATTCCTATTTATAATGAGAAAGATTATATAACTTTTGCCTGCTGTGGTTAGCAGGGGCTACGGCCGTCAGCTATCCTTTAACCACGTTGAAACGAGTCAGCAAGGATGGCTATTAATATTAAAAATATCTCAAAACGAGAAATGAAAGGAAAAATAGAAATGAATAAGAATAAAATTTTAACAGCAGTCATGGCTGGAACAATGATGATGGGAAGCGTTCTTCCTGTATGTGCAGCAACAACAAATTATGATCCTGTTTCACAGGAAGAAGTTGGAGAGTCTGGAACTACTAGAGATACAGAAGTTCTCTATACACAGGCATCTTCCTACTCCGTAGTCATCCCAAAGACTATCGTACTGGATGCAGTTTCCAAGGATTCTGATTATGCAGTCAGAGTGTACGGTGATATTTCTTCTGACAAGAAGGTAACAGTAGCACCGCAGGATGCACTTGCAGATATTGGCGGAATCAACTTCTATATGAAGGATCAGGCAACAATAGGAACTAAGAAAGCAGATGTTCAGGCCGACGTAACACAGGCTGTTGTTGACTGGACAAGCGCAGAGGTTACTGCGGATACTTCCAAGGATGGCAGGGTAGCAGCGCCTACTATTACAGCAGGTAACTGGAAGGGAACATTTAACTTCAATATCGCACTTGCAAATGCGGATTAATTTTTGGAAAGAATAAACTTTTAATAACAAAATGTTTTATATTGATAAAGATAAGGCTTGTGTATGCAGGTCTTATTTTTTGTGTGGAAACCTTTTTACGAAAACCATGAAGTTATACAGTTTATAATTATAAATTCCTATCTTCCTTTTAAACTATAAGGAAACAGTCCACGGAAAGAATATTGCATAAATTATATTTTTCATGGAACTGTATACGATAAAAAGACAAAAAGCAAAGAATGAAATGATATATAAATACATTTTATATGAATGTTTCGCAGACGAGAAGGAGGTAGAAATGAAAAAGAAGAAAGTTGTGGGAGTATCGGCACTGCTCCCACTTGTATTGTGTAATTTTGCAGCACTGCCTGTACATGCGGAGGTCACTAACTCACAGACAGTGGATACAAGTACAGAGGAAACCAATGCTGAATGTCAGGTAATCTACAAGGCAACTTATGATTTCTCGGAAGAGATCCCTAAGTATCCAGAACTGGATGTTACTGCTTATGGTTATGAAGGAATCTATGACGGTAAATCACATGGAATCACTGTTGATTGTAAGACGGAGGGTGTAACCATACTGTATAGCACAGATGGGAAAACTTATTCGACAAAGAAACCTGAATACAAGAATGTTGGTACATATGTAACTTATTATAAAGTAGAAAAGGATGGATATACAACAGCCACAGGTTCTGCTGCTGTGAAAATCACGGAAGCAAAAATTGAATATGAAACAGATGACAGCCCTGTTTATTATGATGGCGGAAAACACGGCATTAAAATAACCGTCAAGACGGAGGGCTGCAAGATTCTGTATAGCACGGATGGCATAAATTATTCAACAGAAAACCCCGAATATACAGAGCCAGGTACATATATGGTTTACTACAAAATCATGAAAGATAATTATGAAACTGTGACGGGAAGCGGGAAATTTGTGATTAAGAAAAACCCCAGTAATAACAATAAGATTGTACTGCCTGGCACGGGTGGTACTGTTAAAGTTGGGGAAACTATCGAGGTTCCCGTTGATACAGGCGGAAATCCTATTGAAGTTGAAGTTTCAGATCCTGATGCCATATCTGTAACCGTAAAAAACGGCAAATTGGTGATAACTGGATTAAAGAAAGGAATGGCGGATATAACGGTAAAAAGCGGCGGGAAAACTGTAACATATAGAGTGAAGGTAGAAGGCAGTGAGCTGTTCGATTTTGCAAAAATTGATTCAACCAGTCCCCCAAAAGCAGGTACGGGTGTTTCCAATGTGCAGACAGGGGATGAAAGCCATATCCTGTTTTACGGTGCAATGCTTACGGCATCACTGTTTGGATTATTAAGGAGCAGCGGCAGAAAGGAGAAAAGAAAAACATGAATATAAACAAATATAAAGCAAAGCTGATATCATATATTTTGTGTGTGGCAATGCTGCCAGGGAATTTCCTGACGGCAGATGCGGTGGAAAATGCCGCAAAGGACAACTATGGACAGGAAAACACCATTAAAAGTAGTGCTTCAAATTATTCCGTCATTGTGCCAAAGACCATTACACTGGATGAAAGCATGTATGGCGAATATTCCCTTACGGTTATGGGCGACATTCCCTGCTCCAAGCGTGTGTATGCAGCCCCTGTGGACGGCATCGGGGCTACGGAAGAACTGGATTTTTATATGAAGGAGTAGACATCGGGAACTGGAAAACCCGACGTGGCGGCAACGATTACACAGGATAAGGTTTACTGGAATTATGAGGAGGTATCAAATGCCCATAGGGAAACGGGAAGTATCAGTGCGGGCAGACTTTCCGCAGGCACATGGAAGGGGACATTTGAGATTGCAATCAACCTGCTTGATGATCCCAATCATAAGCACCAGTATACGGAAAGCATAACAAAGGAGCCGACCTGTACGGAGGAAGGCGAGAAAACATATACCTGTGACTGTGGGGACAGTTATACGGAAAAGATACCTGCAACAGGGCACAGCTATGTTGACGGAAAATGTGAGCATTGCGGGGAAAAAGATCCCCACCATGAACATCAGTATACGGAAACGGTAACAAAAGAGCCGACCTGTACGGAGGAAGGTGAAAAGACGTATACCTGTGACTGCGGGGACAGCTATACGGAAAAAATACCTGCAACAGGGCACAGTTATACGGAAACGGTAACAAAAGAGCCAACCTGTACAGAAGAAGGCGAAAAGACGTATACCTGTGAAAACTGTGGAGACAGTCATACGGAAAAAATACCCGCGACAGGGCACAGTTATGTTGACGGAACCTGTGAAAACTGCGGGGAACCTGATCCCGACCACCATGATTGGAAACCGTTATGGTTTGAAGTATCAGAACTGCCTTCCACGAAAACTGCTGATGCACTGACCAGCAGTGCAGGAAAAACGCAGAGTGCAAGCAATAATCTTACGATAGCAGTACCCGAATGGTACCCAACGGAAATCCCATATACATATGATTATTCTTATCAGTACAGCGGGTATACATCAGGCTCTGTCCAGTGCGGAAGCTTCAGCACATCACGTAGCAGTTCAAGCAGTTCCAGCTCGGGAAGCAGTTCGGGAAGCAGGGAAATCATGCTTAAGGCAGGGAATAATGTAATAGCCGTTTCGGCGAGATGCAGCTCAAACAGTACGAACGGCAGCGGCTACCGCAGATGGATGATAAGGGGAGAGTTTCCTTCCTTAAATTCATGCCTGGACAAGACGCAGCATTACTGCCCGCACTGCCAAACATATGAAAACCATTATTCCGTATGTACTGATCCTGAAAAGGATGAATATTATTTCTGTGAGAAATGCGGACTGCAGTTCAGGCACAGATGTAAGTTCGATGAGGCACAGACAGCAGTGGCGGAATGTACGGGAGGCTATGCGGATTTGGTCTGTGTCGATGATTATTATGATATGGAACATAAACTGTTTGACACATGCGGACAGACAAGCAGCATATATTTTGAAGGAATTGGCCATGACTGGAAACCTTATGTGGTAGAACTCAATCCGACATTTGAAACTGCGGCCAACGGTGCGGACAGCAGCTATAAGTTTGTTGAGAGCAGCTACGGTTACACTGGAACAATCGGCACCGCAAAAAACAAATCAAACGGCACTACGGGAACACTATATATAAAGCTTCCTGATAACTTTGCGGGAACTTATACGCTTCCAATCAGTTATAAAATTAGCAGCGGCAGTTTTACGAAAACGGGTTATCGTATGGATGTGACGTGTACGAACTATTATGACTACGAGGATGGGGCGACAATAACAAGCGGGAAATCCAAGAGTTACCTGAATTACAGCCTTGCGTATGCTTCCACATCGGCAGGTACGACAAGCGGTACATTGAACGTGGAACTGCATCCAGGAAACAATGCGATACGATTTGGGGCATCTGCTTCCGTTAATCTGAACACATGGTCAACATATACAGGCAGCGTGACATTTAAAACTCCGATGATGCCATATTCCGTTTTCAGCGGTAAGGAAGTGCATAAATGCAGCAGGTGCAATATTGAAGAAAGCCATGCTGACACATTCAGGGAAGCGGAGCGGGTTGACGCGAACTGTGTGGAGGAAGGCTATGTGGTATATGTATGTGACGACTGTGGATTCACCTATACAGATATCCTTCCCGTCAATCCAGATAACCATAAAAACGGGGATACAGATGATGACGGATACTGTGATGACTGTGGCAGGCAGGTAAGGCATATACATAATTATACCAGAGTGGTAACAACAGAACCTACCTGCACTACGGATGGATTAGCTGTATATACGTGCAACGGTGACAGCTTCCTGGAAGACTGCACGGATAATTACTCAGAAATACTTCATGCTTATGGACATGACTTCAAGCCAGACATTCTGAGTAATTGCGTTGGATGGCATTATATGATTTATGGTTCATACTGGTCTCAGACGGAAAAGGATTCTGGATACACCTTGAAATGTACTTATAATGTGTCAAAGGCTTCTTCGCAGCACTCATACAGTATAGTGAGAATAGGGATAACGCTGCCTTACGATTTTGAGGGTACTTATACTTACAGGATAAGCTATAAGGCAGAAGGTCCGTCTTATGGATATGCATCAGTATTGTCTGAGGATGTTTATCTGCAGGAGAACCCATGGACTGAAACAATAAATGCAGAAGGCTCTTCGTCGGGATCCTTCAGCATGACCTGCAAAGCAGGAACCACATATAAGTATATAGGATTTGCAAACGGATATACAAATGGTTCAGGCATAAATACTACGGCTACTTTAACACTGTCATTACCAAAGGTCAGCATTGATTATTCCGACCAGTATCACAGATGCTCAAGATGCGGACTTAAAGAGGAACATCATATGAGCAGCGGCATTTGTAATGATTGCGGATATGAAGATGCTTCTGCAGCTCTTTTTGATACGGAGTATCAGGATTATTCCGTGGAAGATGGATATACGGAAGAAAGTTCTGGGGATAGTACGGAAACTTCAACGGAAGAATCGAATGAGGATGATATAACAGAAGACGGGGATAATTCAGAGACTGTTCCAAATGAAGATGGTACAGCTCCGCAGGAAGGAAATGCGGATTTATTGGAGGATGAAACGGAAACATCCAAAGAAGATACGGAGGTCTTGATTGAAAAAGAGGAAACACCGTCAGCAGAAAATAAAATCCAGCCAATGAAAAGCAGTGTTTCAGAGGGGATTCGGAATTAAAAGCAGACAAAAAAACATATGGTTTTTCCATATGTTTTTTTGATGTGCGGAAACATAGAAGAATATAAACAAAACAGATAAATAAAGCAAATGAGAGTTATAAAAATATATCGGCATGATAGAATATAATATTTGGCAATTCAAATAATATGAATCCATATGCCAAAAAAGAAAGGAGAAAAGATAATTATGAATATAAAAAAGAGTATAATGAAAACAATGTGTGCAGCTTTAGCTTGCGCAACAATTATGAGCAACGCGTTAGCTGCCTATGCAATAGATGCGATTGTAACGGAAACCCCTATGGATAGCGGGGGGGGGGGATGGACTGCAGATGAGAGCAGTATGGAAGAGATTGAAGTAATTTATGAACAGGCGTCCAGCTACAGTGTTATTATTCCCAAAACAATAGTACTTGATCGAAACAAACAGGCAAATTACTCCATTACAGTAACGGGGGAGATTAAACAAAATGAAAGGGTCCATGTTGTTCCCGTGGACGCCATAACTGAAACGGAAAATGTTGATTTTTATATGAAAGAGCAGGCTTCTGACAGTAAAAAGGCAGATGTGGTTGCAACAGTAACACAAAATAAGTTTTACTGGAATTCGGAGGAGGCAGCCAACAGCCATGAAGAGAAAAATAATTTTATCAGTGCCTCCAATCTGACGGCGGGTACATGGAAAGGAATATTCCATGTAACGATAAATCTTGAAACAAATGCAAGCCACACCCATAACTATGTAGATGGTATTTGTACAGAGTGTGGAGAGGCTGATCCTAATGCAGGGCATGAGCATAATTATACAGACGGAAAATGTGAGTGTGGAGCAATTGATCCTGACCATATCCATAATTATGAGGATGGAACATGTACAATCTGCGGGAAACCAAAATCAGATCCATATGATACTGCGCCAGCAAGTGCATATATCAATTGGAATTACACTTTGAATAATGAAAATAATGTGATTACGCTTAATTATTATAAAGGTTCTGAAACAGATGTAATCGTATATGCAAATTATGTGGTTAATGGAAAAACATATAAAACAGAGATTGCAAGCAATGGGAATGATTCGGCTGTGTCCACTTACTATATGTTTAATGGTGTTAATTGGGAAAACTGCCAAAATATCAAGTCCATAATATTTAGTAAAAGTATTGATACAAGCAATGTTACAAGTATGCGTGATATGTTCCTGAACTGCAGTTCATTAACAGATTTGGATTTGAGCAGCTTTGATACGAGCAATGTTACAAATATGCGTGACATGTTCCGAGGCTGCAGTTCATTGACTTGTTTGGATTTAAGCAGCTTTGATACAAGCAATGTTACAAATATGAATTGTATGTTTTGCTATTGTAATTCATTAGTAGGTATGGATCTGAGCAGCTTTGATACAGGCAATGTTACAAATATGGGGGGGATGTTCCAGTTCTGTAAGTCATTAACAAGTCTGGACTTGAGCAGTTTTGATACAAAGAACGTAACAATTATGTCTGGTATGTTATCAGGCTGTAATTTACTAACAAACCTTGATTTAGGCAATATGGATACAAGTAATGTAACAAGCATGATGAATATGTTCGATTTTTGCAATTCATTAACAAGTCTGGACTTGAGCAGTTTTGATACAAACAAAGTGACAAATATGGGTTATATGTTCCGAGGCTGTACGTCGTTAACAAACTTGGAACTAAGCAGTTTTGATACAAGCAGTGTAACAAATATGACTTATATGTTCCAAAACTGTAATTCATTAACAAGCTTAGACTTGAGTAGTTTTAATACAGGCAATGTAACAAATATGACTTATATGTTCCAAGATGCTAAGAATTTGGCAACAATATATGTATCCCGTAATAAATGGATACTGGCAACAAACAGATTGGACATTTTCAAAAACTGTGGTACATCTACCGTAACATATAAATGAACAAAGCACTGAAAGAAAGAACTTAGAACCTGTCATTCTAGGTTCTTTTTTTCTTTTTTATTGAAATTTCTGCTTCACGTTTTTCGTTATATATCTTTTCCTCCGCCGTAACCTCAAAAGACAGGATATCCTCTGGCCTGCAGTGCAGAATCAGGCACAGCTCATTGATGGTGGATGTTGTAATCGGCTCCCCGTGCGCCATACGGCGCAGAGTGTTGCTGCTCATGCCATAATGGTATATCAGGGCATATTTCGTGATTCCTCTTTTTGACATGGTTTCCCAACAGTTATCATAATTAATCATAGAAATCCCTCCGCTGTTTTTATTTTATTATGAGTGCAAAATATTAAATATATGTAAGTAATTGATATTAGCAAGATATTGCTTATATTTTTGTTGAAATGCCTCCTATGGTGTGATAATATGGATAATATATTGAACATATATAAAGGCTATATACGAATGGAGGAAACAATGAATATTTCATATGGTTTACTGGGAATCAGGCATACGGTGTCTGAAATAATGAAGGAAAGACGGCGGAAAGCCATGCTTCCTGATACCAAAAAGGTTCTTGCGGATGAGATGGAGGCATTCTGCGCCCAAAAGGCTTCGGAATATGGGATTATCCGCGGAACCAATCTGGCAGAGCTGCAGTTGTCCGTAACAGGTGAAGGTTACTGTTATGAAGAGATAGCAATGAAAAATGAGGATGCGGTTGATTTCCTGCAAAAAGAAAAGGAAGAACTTACTGCCCGAAGGAATGCCATGTTTGACAGGATATGGACACTTCCTATAGAAGGCGGATATTATCAGGATAAGAGCAGCATGAAGGTAGGAAGGCGCAGCGGCGTAAAGAGGGATGGTGGTCCAAATTCTTTATTGGAACAGGCAGGGGATTATATTGAAAACAGCGGGATAGATTTTCCGACGGAAGAGTTTCTACAGAGAATACATTCACATGCATGGTCGCTGATTGACGATGCGGACAAAGAGCTTGCAATCCTGCAAAAGGGAATTGCAGGCGAGGAATATGTAAATGAACAGTTGAGGCTATATGAGGGGAAATACAGGGTTTTGCGGAATATTGTCCTTGCATCGGCTGATTCGCAGGGAAATACATCGGAAGTGGATGCCTATATCATTACGGATAAAGGGCTTATCGTGGCGGAGATAAAGAATTACGGGAATGAGAACCAAAGGCTGCACATCACAAATGATGGAAGATGGGTGATTGAAGACATTCATAATGGAAATATCCTGAAAAGAATTGATAAATCGCCAGTGGAACAGAATACAAGACACTGCCTTGCGGTGGAACGGCTGCTGCGGCAGGAATTCGGAGAAGGCTGCCATATCCCCGTCATTCCAGTAATATTCATTGCGAATAATAAAGTTGCAATCAGCAATGAAAGCAGGAGCAGTGTCATCCGCGTATCAGAATTTTATACATTTGTAAGTTCCATACAGGGTACGCAGACAGTCCCCAAGGGTATACAGGACAGACTTGGAAACCTGTTAAATGAACATAATATCGGGGAGCAGGAGTTCAAGGTAAAAAGCAGACGGCGTATGATGGAAAGGCTGGAGGAAACGGAAAAGGTATTTTCCAGATATGTACGCTACAACAATGAAGTTGCCGCAGAATACCAAAGGGCAGTGGCAAGAAATACACCTGTGAATAAAACGGGACGGATAAAAGCCCCCAAACCAAGCATCATGACGATTGCGGTGTGCCTGATACCGTATCTGCCTATTATACTGTTCGGGTGGACGCCCGAGTTTCGCATCGTCTTGCTTGTAAGCTACACGGTAATGCTTTTTAACATACCACTTGGACTGCTTGCGATGGTTGTCCTGTTTATCGTGTTAATTGGATGATAGAGTACTTCCACTGACTCAAAAAGCGGCAGCAGTAAACTCTTCTATCTGAAATGACAGGGGAGTTTTTAATATGGAAGATAAAATCCGACTAATTTTCTTCGGCGTTGACGGGAATGTGTGTTTACGTTATAATCAAACAGGGGCAATATATTGAACATATAAATAGTTGCTTTAAAATCCTTTTAATTATGTTTTTCAAGTTTCTGTATATAATTAGATGTCTTACCTATAAAAAGGGTGCAAAATGAAATTTTGAAAGGAGAAATGACAGTATGAAGAGAAAAACGGTAAAAAGATTTATTATTATTCTGGCAGCGGGAATGCTGGTGACATCCTCAACAGGATGCGGAACAAAGGTAAGTGCAACGGATGCGGAGGTGCCAATACAGGAGGAAACAGTTATCGTGGCACAGGAGGATGCAGACACAGAATCGGATGACCAAACCATTATGGAAACGGAAACTGTTGGTGAAGCTGAAAATGAGAGGGTTTATGTAGAGCATGAATATTTCTTTGCGGTGGAAAAAGACAGTATTGACTGGACAGCCTCTACAGAGAAAATCGACATGGATGCACTTATTCCAGGCGGTTCGAGTTTGGAACTGCATAATTCACTGGATGTCTATACACCTGAAGGCATCATGGTTGGATATACAAAACCCAATGTTGCTCTTGACATCTTTAATTATAATGATGACTGGTACTGCTTTGAATTTGCAAATGATAATGACTTTCATTATCTTCTTATTAAACAGGAGGATGTAAAGAATGATACAGGCGTGGAAACAAAGCTCATTACGCAGGAGGATGTGATTTCCTATTTGGAAGAATATTTCTCAAATGCGGAAAACGGCTATGAACTGCTAGATGCGCCTGAACCTGATATGGACTTTGTGGAACTTAGCATATCGCAGACGGATTGGGACTATCTTGATAATCTGACAGAAAGCACAATTGGTGGGGATGATGACCGTTTGCTTAGGGCATATGCCAAATTTTATATTGAAGGAATGGAATCGAAGTATAATGACAGGGACATATGGGTCAGGGTATATTACAAGGACTTGAAGACAAGAAAATAAAAAATACTGATATGAAATGACATATACAATTGTACACGGGGGAAAGCGGATGCTGGTATAAATCAGTCATCTGCTTTTTTCCCAAATTTCATTCGGGAAGGAGTGATTGGTTATGAAAAAGAGGCATGTATCGGCGTTTTTGATGCTCGCAGTATCGTTGAGTGGCTGCGGGATCATAGAAGAGGACATTAATATTAAAGATGTACAGAATGTGAGTATTGAAACAGAAAATACAAAAAACAGAGAAACGGTTATTCCATTAAAGGAAACTGTGGATGATGAAAAATGCATTTATCAGGAGGCTGTTGATTTGTTTGAGATTGACAGCTTTGATACGGATGGTGATGAACTGGATATTTCACAGTTTGACGAGTTCCATGAAGTTTGTATCCTGACGGAAAGCATTGACATATATTCTTATTGGGGAACTTATGCAGGATATACAAAACCTGACATCAGTGTTCGTACAATCAGTAGGAATGGCGAATGGGTTGTGGTTGCCTTTGCAAAGAGCACTTATTTAGTGAAAGCGGATGATTTTGAAAGAATTGCAGTTATGGAAAAAGCAGAGAATAAAGAAGCTGTTTTTGCACAGAATGATGATGCGCCTGACAATCCTGCTGTTGAAGTTCCAACTAAAGGAAAAAATGTACCTGTAACAGATATGCCAAAAGAGGAAGATACCGAAAAAGAATATCCTGCATCGCAGGAAAATAAAAAGTATACACCTGAGGAAGCAATTACGGTATATCGTTCGATTATGGAGGCTAACGGGATTAAATGGAATCCTGACTTAAAAAACGGCGGAAGTTGGGGAACGGGATGGATATATCTTGAAAAAGGTCAGCCTGAATGGACCGCTGCTACAAATTTAGAATCTGCTAAAATGGGCAATGGCGATGGTGTAGCATGGGATAATTATTATCTTGAAGTAACGGGTTCAGATGAAAATGCTGTTTATATTACAGAATGGGCTGATTAAGCAATTGAAGTAAAAAAGACTTTAGATTGATTCTAAGGTCTTTTTTTGTAACAAAGGTTTTTTACTTATAAAAGATTGAAATTTTATCCGTCAAGACTTGTTTGGGACATGGTATTTATCGTTTCCTTTAAATAATATATAGGATATGTTTATATACAGAATTTTACAAATACGCAGCCTTTATTCCTGATTTTATAATAATGCAAAACAGTTTATTTATAATAAAAAGTAAAGATTAAAATTCAGGGAGGAGGAAAAGAAAAAAGACAGGGTAATATATGATTTGCGTTGTTTACGGCAGCAATTATATGGGCTGTCTTTTAAGAATACCATGAAAAAGAAAAACAATATTTTTACATATTTAAAAACAGTATTTTTAGCGTTTGCATGTATCGGCATTATGGCAAATCCGATGACGGCACATGCAGCAGAATACGATACCAGCCTTGAAGGGCTTATATTCCATGACCATACGGGAATGCTGGCAAGGGCATATATTGATGGAAAATGGGAATATATATACTGCATACAGAGAGGTTATCCTTTCAGAAGCTACGTATCTGATTTGCAAATGGTGTATGCCACAATAGATGGACATGAGGGAACCATAGCGAGCAATATCAGGTATCTGCTAAGCCAACTGGATGGAAATAATGATTTTGAGTATTTCAGGGGATGGGGAAGCTGGGAGCTGAATGGCGACCACACGGATGCCGATACACAGACGGGAACAGACGGAGCCCCTTCATCTGAGGCATGGAATGAAGCTTTTACGGAATTTAAAGAGGATGATGAAGACGATGCAGTTCAGAACAGGTACACAGGTTCGGGAGGCATTACAAAATGGTTCTCAGAAGTAAGATATAAGTTAACGGGGCATGAGGGAGCGCTTCCTGCCAAAGGTGTTGCCCAATATAAGACAAAAGTAAAAGAAATAACCTATGCAGAAGCAGGTGTTGACATGTCACAGGCATATGCCTTTGCAATATTAAATTATTACTGCAATGAGGACTCTGATGCCGAGGGATACAGTGGGGAAGCAAAATATCAGGCAAAACAGGCGCTGGATTGGGCAGTTGAATATGGATTTGTAACGACAGTCGGTGGAAACGGAAAATATTTAAGACTTGTATATGAAGATTCAAACGGAAAATATGGCGGTCACGGAACATCGACATATTCAGGATCCTGTGACGGTTACGTCAGAACGACCATTGATCCGAATGAACAGTATGAGGCGATGAAGCTCTATCGTCAGGTTGTATGGAAGACAACAAACATGAGAATGATACCAAGCTTTGCATTTTCCATTGATGATATCAGCAGTGCCGAACCAATCAGGCTTTATTGGGACGAGGAACAAAAGCTCTATACCACTACAGTATCAGATGCAAACGGTGTACTCAGATACTTTGACTTTGAAATTCCAAATGTAACATGCACCGACAACGGTGACGGAACACTCACAATCAGCAGTCCAAATGCTATTTCAGGCACACTGACAAGCCTTCCAAGGGCAAGCAGGCTTGAACCAAAAGACGGCATATTCAAAATGCCGATGTTTTTAAGATGGTCACTTGAAGGTACATCAGCAACATTCAAATATACTGCAATGAAAAAGGATCTGAAAGATAAAACATTTCAATATCAGGACACCGAGGATTCAAGGACTACGGGAAATGATGAAGACAGGTTTTACGGTCCCGTATATAACCACAGTCATGATTATTCACCTGCATGTAACTGGTACTGCACTAATGGAAAAAGCACGGCACCCTGCAAAGGCGAAAAAAATGCAGGGTGGAAAGACGGGTATACGGATGATGATGGCAATCATCATGACGGACATTATACAAGACATGACCATAAGGCACACTGCTACCATTCATATTACTGCCCGTATGAAGAAAACAGGACAAAAAACTATTGGAATGGCTCGCCGTCATCATCATGTACAGTAGAATGGGCATGCGGAAAAGAGCATTATACTACGGCTGATAAGGAAATCACAGGAACCTATATTGACTGGCAGGATTTGGTAGAGTATGCGACAGGACAGAAAATAATCGATCCTACATATGCATACATAAAGGTGGAAACGGTTTCGCATGAATTTCCTGCTGAAACAGATACGGAAATCCTGCTGATTGCGGACAATGATGAATGGAACGATTTGACATATACGATGCCAAACGGCGAAATCGTAAGGCACTGCAGCCATTTAAGAGTCGGTGAAAAGTTCCATTTAAAATATATCTACTCCTATACAGGCGCGTCAAAAGGTTTCAGGATTGAATTTTCCTTGGAGAATAAACCATATTACCAGTACAATTATTTGGCAAGAATGCAGTCTCCGCAGAATGCAACACCGATTTATGGTCTTAGAAGCGGACTTTCGGGAGACAGATTTTCCAAGAGCTTCATTAATGTACCACATGCAAAACTGGTAATTGATAAAACACCGATTACGATCAGGGGTGTTTATACAACAGGTGAAACGGCTTACACCCTGAACGGGACATATACTTATGACAGCGGAGAGAATTGGAATGATAATGTATATTTAGACGCATTGACGACAGACCAGTATGATGACTGGCATTCAAACAAATCTGCCGATAATTACGACGGACTCGGAGAAAAAATAGCCACGTCAAACGGTTCTTCTGAACTGACTGGGTTTAAAATTACAAAGCAGGATGACAAAATGCAGATTATATGGGTTTATGACACGGAACCCGAAGTATTTACTTCCGCCCTTGCATTCGGCACTGCATATATTCATGTGGGGGAAGACAAAAATTATACAAAGGTATATTATGATGAGGGCTATAATTACGCAGGGGATAAAATGCAGCCGACAGATTACACAAACTGGTTCTATGATTTTGAGGAGCATAACAATGTTGGCGGAGTCGGATATTTCAGTTCCGAATACACGGATCCAAGTGGCACACAGTCGGATCATTTAATCCCGTCGCACACTATTTACACACAAAATAATGAGTCAATGACATATGCCATAAGAAATAAAGTATGGCAGTCTGATGTGGATATTAAAGTTTCCAATTTTGTACAGAATACAGGCGCGGGTATCACGGAGCATATCTGTCAGCAAAGAGGCAGGGACAATCATGACATGAACTACAACCTGTATTACACGATAGACGTAGAAAACCCCAAAGCAACCATATTTGCAGATAAACAAAGATTTGCAAACAATGCTTCTTTTGGAAACGAAACAACTATAACGCCTTATGATACAACTTCCGATGTTTATGAGTTCGATGTAAATAACTTGATTTCCTGGGGGTCAACTGGTGCTTCACAGACACCTGCATCATACGGAACAACGACAGTGGTAGACCATATCAAGACAGGAACCACTTATATCCAAAGGGAGATTCCTACTGTTTTGGCTACTGTGACAAGCCTTCCAAAGGAAACAATGACTTTTAAGATTTATCCTAACCATGACAGGTTAATCTATGAAGATTATTATACAGGTACAAGCATTACAGGAAGCGGAACAAGCAGAAGAGTAACGGCTACTGCAAAAGATGTATATTATCCATCCAATGAAAAAACAGCAATTTCTGACATTTGGCCTGCTATGAATCCTAATGTAAAGGAAATGCAGCCTCAGAATATAAGCGGTTCAAATAATGTGCCTGACCAATATAATCAGGATGACAACGTGCTGCATCATATGGCGCCAATTACATCATTCAACATCAGGTTGAGTAATGGTGAAACAAAGACAGTTGTTGACAGTCATACAAAGAACTATTTACAATATGACTTTGAATACAATCCTGACAACAGGAATAACAAAGTAACATTCCCTGATAGAAGAAGGTCAATCATGTTCTTCAAGTATTCAAAGACAAATTACAGTTACAATGGAAATAACGTTCAGTCTGCTGTTGGTGAATTCAGAAATTCCAATAAGACACAGACAGAAAGCTATTACATCAGTCAGGTACTGTTCAAGAGTAATTACACTTCCAAGTACAAGAAAGAACTTGAACATCAGGGAGCGGATTATATTGAAGATTATGATGCAAACGGCAACCTGTCAGATGCCTGGATTGACATGGTAAACCAAAATAAGTTTGCTATTGTATCAGCAGGACAGGGCTTTGAACTTAAGGTAACGCTGAAATATGAGAACAGCTATTTGACACAGTATCTGTCAAGATACTTTGGACAGGATGACGGACAAAATGATATCGTCGGTACTTCAAACAGGGTACAGAAGAACTACCTCACAAGTGCAACTGAAAAAGGCAGACAGTTTGCCAATATCAGTTCCCTGACAGGTAAAGACGGAAGGATTGCCCCGTTCTACAAAGACACTGAAAGAGCTTATATCAGCAGCAACAGTATCTTGGACAGATTGGCAGTAAACCTTGTAACAGGCTCTAATATATTCAATGATCTGTATGTATTTATGAGTGATAATCCTGATACGGTGTACAGTTATTCAGGCATTTACGATACGCCTGTTATATTTGAAAGGGATATCCAATATAGCGAAGACTTTGCAGTTACAACGATTACCTATACAATGTGTGTAAGCCATGAAAATGGAATTGCAAGCAATCTGCAGAAAATGAAGTTTTATACAAATCAGCTTGCGCCTGATAAACGTTCACCTGGCATCGTAGAAGGAAGCCGTGATGTAAGTTCTAATGGCGAACACAGTATCACAATCTGGACGCCAGTTGTAACGGCAACTCCATTTGATTATCCGAATACAATGCAGGACCGCTATATCGGTGATGCGATTGAACTTGGTTATACCATTAAAACAACAGGAGCGGATGACAGCATTGTGCATATCGTGCAGTAAAAATAAAAAACTCTTTTCCGTTTGGGGAGGAGTTTTTTTATAGTGTCCTTTGATCATACCGTTTTCCGTTATGTTCCGTTTCAGGAACAATAGAATATAAGCGTGGAAAAAATATACGCAATTGCGGATGATAAGAAGGGAGTTGTCTGTTATGGAAGTACTGAAAGACAGTAAATATAGAATGAATAAGAAAAACCTTGCAGATGGAATGGATTTATTGGAAAACATTAATGATGGTTCCATTGCGGCAGCATTTTTTGATCCCCAATACCGCGGGGTGCTGGATAAATTGAAGTATGGAAATGAAGGTAAGCAGAGGGGAAAGGCAAGAAGCAGCCTTGCACAGATGGATGATGATACCATTGAGAGATTTATTAAGGAAATCAGCAGAACGCTTAAAGCAAGCGGACATCTGTTTTTATGGGTGGATAAATTCCATTTATGTCAGGGTATCACGGAATGGCTTGAAGATACGGATTTAAACCTTGTAGACATGATTGTGTGGGACAAGGGGAAGATTGGGATGGGGTATCGGACGAGAAGGAAATCGGAATACCTTATCGTGGCACAGAAAAAACCAGTAAAAGCGAAAGCCTGTTGGACAGACCACGCCATTCCCGATGTTTGGGAGGAAAAAGTGACGAAAGTGCATCCGCACAGCAAGCCGATTGAATTGCAGAGAAGGCTGATTGCGGCAACTACGGCGGACGGTGATGCAGTGCTTGATCCCGCATCAGGCGGATTTTCCGTGTTTGAGGCATGCAAGATTTTGGGAAGGGATTTTATTGGGTGTGATATTGAATACGGTGAAGACTAGTCAGCATACGGTTAGCCCTTATTTTCAAAAAAAGAACGGCATCTCCTGTTTAGGATGCTGTCCTTTTTTGACAGTCTGGGAACTTCCTTAACAGGAGGTTCTCATTTTTAATTAAAAAATTTTTCAAACTTTATTGACAGGCTTAAAAGAATCTGATAAATTAAATATACGCTCCACAGAGTCGAGCAGAATTTAATAGCAGCCAAATCATATAGTGGTTAGGACATTATTGTTTCGGTTGGCAGAATATTATTTATTTCAATTGCTGGATGGCACGGGTGTATTGTGCCCAAAATCCAGTGATTACCATAAAAGTATTTTGCTGATGGAAACTTTTTTATTGTCCTAACCATTTTTTTGCTGCTACAGGGCACATTACTGGCATTGTGGCATAGGGCTGTGCATCTACAAAGGCACAGAAATACGGAACTTTGACAATTTCATAAAGGGTTTGCAGGAGCTTTGGAAATACCTGCTCTGCCAAAAGTTAGGCAGTAGAGAATATAATTGCAAAAAAGAAAGGGATTGAAGCTTATGGCAGCTTTGGCTGTTTGATTATGCATTGGAAAATGAAAGGAGATTATGAGTATGTGCAAAGTGATTAATTTTAATGAATACAGGGGAAATAAGGGAGTTCGGAAGGGAAAAAAGATTGCAAAAGGGGTTGTTGCAGACAGAAAACTCAGAGTGCAGGAACTTGTGACAAAGGAATGGCTCATGGAATATATGCAGAAAGATTGGGGATTGTCAAAGCTGGTTTTTCATGTCATAGAACAGTATGGATATATCCGCTGCAGCGATGGAAAGAAATATGCTTTTGAAGAAGTAAGAAGGGATGCAAGATACCATGAAATGTATCCAGAGATAGAAAATAAAAGGCTGAAGGCTCCTCTTTGGGTAAAGGTCAGCGGGGAGTGGCACTTTGTAGAGATGTATACGGATTCCGCAGGACAGAAATCTTTTATCAATAAGATGGCTGAATTGGGGAATTACAACGTGAAGGGATTCTGTGTGGATTTATACGGATTAAAAACACAGGAGCTTAAGAGAATGCTGGCTGATAATGGCTTGGCAGGGGCTGTAGGGAAAATAAACGATGCCTATTATGATAATAAATGGATAGAGAAAACATCTTCGATATGCAGGACTTCCATTACGTTTGGAAGTGAGAAAAACCGCAGGGACTGTATTTATAAGATGTTAGAGCAGACATATCATTATGCCGTATTGGAAGGCTCGGAACAGGAAACTTGCAATAAGCATTTGGTATTGTTATACGACGAATATGAGCCGAAGGAACATGCGAAATATTTTAATGAAAAATATAGGAAAACAGGCATCCCGCGTCTGTATGCAAAATGGAATAAGAATATGGATTATAATTGGCGGCTGTGTATTGTGAGATGTTCTTCCTTGCAGAAGCGGCTTGTGTCAGATTGAAGGACAGAACTTATAAATGATATGCCATGTCCGCTATAAAAGCAGGGTATGTTTCGGCAATTCATGGATATAAAAAAAGAAAACCTGTTGGTTATACAGAGTCAGCAGGCAGCATATATCTGAATTTTAACATTACGCAGGAGGAAGTCTCTATTTTCTGTATTAGGGCAAATTTTCTGATAAAGGAGATATTGCTTATGGAAGGATATGAGGTTCCGATATGGAAGAAGATTACACTGACCGTAGATGAGGCGGTAGCCTACAGCGGCATCGGTGAGGGAAAAATCAGGAGCCTGCTGGCTGAGCAGGGATGCCCCTTCGCATTGTTCATCGGGAACAGGCGATTAGTGAAAAGGGAAGCCTTTGAAAAGTATCTGAACGGACACTATTCGATCTGACAGATGAACAGAAAAAAGTAAAGCGGGGATGAAAACAGGGTGCTCCCAAATGGAGCGGATCGCGCTATACTTGGCATAGGGAAGGAGGCATGTCAGCATGGGAAAGGATTTAAACGGCAGGGAACTCGGCCCAGGATTTGGGCAGAGAAAAAACGGACAGTATTATGCCAGATTTGAAAACAGATTTGGAACAAGGAAGACATTGTACAGTATGGATTTGCAGGAATTGAGGGATAAGTATAATACTGCCGTCTATGAAAACAGGAAAAAAATGAATATTGTTGACGATGGGACAACATTGGATGACTTTTTTGATATATGGATTAATGAATACAAATATAAAATAATCCGTGAAAATACCAAACAGGGATATAAAATGGTTTACAGGAAGCATATTTCCCCGACGTTGGGGAAAAGAAAACTGCTGGATATTACGGCGCTGATGGTAAGGGCATTGATCAACAGCCTTGACAGGCAGGGATTTGGCTATGAAACAAAAAACAGGGTGAGAATTATGCTTCTTGATATATTTGATAAGGCACTGATGGACAGTTATGTAAATCGAAATCCAGTGAAGGGAATCAGGTTGTTAAGGGATGAGAAAAAGGAAATCAGGGTGCTTACAAAAGAAGAGCAGGTTGAATTTTTTGAGTGCGCTGCGGGGACGTTTTATTTCAACCTGTTTGTGGTTGCGGTGGAAACAGGGCTGCGTCCAGGGGAACTGTATGCACTGACGCCGAAAGATATAGACCTGAAAAAAAGAGAAATCAGCGTAAACAAAACGCTGGTATACCAACAGTTTGAAGGGGACAGCGGTAAGACATATCATTCGGGCCCGCCAAAAACAAAAGCCAGCAACAGGAAGGTCCCGATTACCGCAAGGTGCCAAACGGCATTGGAGAAGCAGATGAAACAAAGAAAGGTGATACTGGGCAGGCATAATGCTGCTCCGATAAAAGGATTTGAGGACTTGCTGTTCCTGAGTACCTTAGGCACGCCATTGAATGCAACTACTTATGGTGACGCAATTGCGAGGATTGTGGAAACAATCAATTCAATGAAAGATCCGTTGGAGCAGATGGAGAAGTTTTCAGGACACTGTTTCCGACATACGTTTGCAACAAGGTGTTTTGAGGCAGGAATCAGCCCGAAGACGGTACAGGCTTATATGGGGCATGCCACGCTCCAGATGACAATGAACCTGTATACGCATGTTACGGAAGAGTTCAAACAGAGCGAGATTGAAAAACTGGAGAGTCAGGAAAATAAAGTGCGGTATACAGAAAATCTGTATGCAATGTAAAAGGAAAGCTGCTTTGGAAATAAATCTCCGAGGCGGCTTTTTTGCGGATAAAAGCAGTCCTGAAAACAGGAATAAGCTGATTTTGTCCGTCAAAATACAAATTAACTTGCAACCCCGATAAATGCACTATATAATAAAATGAAAAAGGAAGGCGATTAAATGAGTGAAGCAATAGCAAAGCAACTGGAATATCATACCATTGAAGACATCCAGAATTTGCCTGAGGGACAGAGGGCAGAACTGATTGACGGCGAACTGTATATGATGGCAGCGCCTAATAGAGTCCATCAAAAACTTGTTATGACATTATCAAATAGTATTTTTAATTATATTCAAGACAAAAACGGTGATTGCGAAGTATATCCATCACCATTTGCAGTATATTTAAATGCTGATAATGAAATCTACCTTGAGCCTGATATTTCTGTGATTTGCGATAAGAACAAACTTACAGACGAGGGCTGCAAGGGCGCACCAGATTGGATTATTGAAATCGTTTCGGCTTCAAGCCGTCAGATGGACTATAATAAGAAGCTGTTTAAATACCGTACTGCGGGAGTCAGGGAGTACTGGATTGTTGATCCCATGAAACCACAGGTTACAGTCTATAATTTTGAACATGATACTTTTGAGGAGTACTCATTTACGGATAAAGTAAAGGCTGGAATTTATGAAGATTTTGAAATTGATTTTTCAGTAATTCATTTTGAATAGAAAACCAGCTATTGTTTTATAACGGTGTACCTGCCTTGTTTTGCGTAATCTGACAGACAATTTATGGCGTATTGGCGTATATATGGTGTACTTTCACGGACTAAAGTGCAAGAATGCCGTAAACATAGGGGGTTCGGGTGCCTGTACAGATGTATTTTTACTGTCTTACTACGTATACCAAGTGACGCCGTATGACCTGTAAAGGAAACCTGCGATAGATGCCTGAAAGCTTAGTAAAATCAAGGGATTCAGGGATTGGCGGACGGTGGAAAAAGTCATGCAGTTTCCCGTAAATTCTCGTATTTTTGGGATAAAATGGTGTACTAATGGTGTACTTTTTGCCCTTTTGATGGTGTACATGGCGTATAAATGGCGTACTTTTTGGGGGAATGGCGTATAGGAAATTAAGGCAGAGAAGCCGCAAATGAAAATAGAAATTTTCTTTTATCTTGTATAATGCATGTAAGATTGACAGAATTTCTAAAAAGAGGAAAATTGGGAGGGAGTTATTCCTTCAGGAAAGTTGTCTCCTTTTTTTGATTTTTGCATATAATACACCAGTTTACAACTTTTTTAATAAAAAATGCCGCACAGGGTTTTCTGTTGTATAATGAATTTGACCAAAACATTACAAAGGAAAGTGCCCCTGTACGACAAACTTATTATACAATGAAAAAACTTTAATTGGTAGACTTTATAAATATTTTTAAAATTATTTTGAAACCTGCTCTGCTCCCACTGCCCAAACATTAATCCTTCTTCTGATTTCTGTACTGGCACTGGAATCAGCGGGCTCCATCCGTTTCCTTTACAGGCATTTCCTGTCAAAGATTACAGAGAAATCCCTCAATGCCTTTTACTATGCCTGTTCCTACGCCAAAGTGGATTATTCCAGATTTATGAATGTCACAGCTGCCATGGCATTGAAGCTTGTTCCCAAGTACCTTGGGTCACAGCCGGTTTTCCTGTGCATTGATGACACTATGGTTCCTAAATTCGGGAAGAAATTTGAGGGTATCTCAAAACTCTTCGACCATGCCGCACATAATAGATCTAACTACCTGAACGGACACTGCTTTGTAAGCGTCATGCTCTGCGTGCCTGTATGGGATAAGAACAAAATCGTTTACCAGTCTGTGTCGCTTTCTTACCGGATGTGGCAGAAAAAAGAGTCCAAACTGGAACTTGCCGCGTCCATGATCCGTCAGGCCATGCCTGAATTAAAGGAAAAGAAAAATGTCATTATCCTGTGTGACAGCTGGTACACAAAAAGTCCTTTGGTTTCTGTTGTTGATGAATACCCAAATCTTGACCTGATTGGGAATGCAAGGTGCGATTCTGTCCTTTATGCCCCTGCCCCGCAGCCGACAGGCAGGAGGGGCAGGCCTGCAAAACATGGACGCCGCCTTGCCATTGAGGAAGATTTTACACTTTCAAAAGAAAAAGCAGGCGGTTATTACACGGGTGTCCGCCGCGTGCTGACAAATATTTTCGGCACAAGGGAAGTCCTTGCCTATGTGACAGCCACGCAAAGGGAGGGCGGCTCCAGACGCCTGTTCTTCAGTACTATATTTCCGGAGCAGCTGCAGATTTTCTGCGCATGGCAGGAAAAAGCGCCGTTAAACCATACAGGGAGTTCATGGATGCAGTATATCCCCCTGTTCTTATACTCGTTCCGATGGAATATAGAAGTTAGCTATTATGAACAGAAAACCTTCTGGTCATTATGCAGCTACATGGTACGCAGCCGGAAAGGAATAGAAATGCTGGTCAATCTTATCAACATAGCGTACTGTGCAATGAAGCTGCTGCCATATCAGTATGAGATATTTTCAAAGTACCGCAGTGAAAGCGTACAGGATTTCAGGTTTGCGCTCAGTGAGCGGATAAGGCAGGAGGTATTTTTAACCATTTTCGTGAAAAAGAGCGAAAGTATGATAAAATCGTCAGTTTTTATAAGAACCCTGAAATACCTTGTCCAGCAAAAGGGCTATCATTTATAAAAGTTGTAAAGTGGTGTACAACTTATTAATACAACCACAATGCTGTTTAACCAGCCGTTGTAAGACTTTTATATAGGCACTTGATTTTATGCCTGTTTCGATATTTCGCAGCAAATCGGCATAAAATATCTGCTGACGTATCTGCATACTAAGGGCAAAACGAAACTCCTGTACGCTTTCGCCGCGATATTTTGAAAACTCTTCTTCCTGATAAGACAGTATCTTCATTGCACAGTATGCGACATTAATCAGGTTGACCGGCATTTCTATCCATTTCTGACTGCGCACCATATAGCTGCATAATGACCGGAATGTCTTCTGCTCATAATAGCTGACCTCAATATTCCAGCGAAAACAATAGCACAGCATAGGGATAAACTCCATACGGCTGCTTCCGGTCTGGTTCAGGGGCGCCTTCTCCTGCCATGCACAAAATATCTGCAGCTGATGCGGGAAAATGGTGCTGAAAAACAGGCGCCGGGATCCCTTCATCTTTTCTGACGCTGTCACATAAGCATAGACTTCCCTCTGGCCAAAAAGATATGTAAGAACCCTGCGTGCACCAATGTAATATTCCCCAACCTTTTCATCGGACAGAGTAAAATCATTATCAGGAGAAAGACGGTTCCCATGCCTGGCAGGCCTTCCTTTCTTTCCTGCAGGCTGTGGCGCAGGGTCATAAATTACGGAGTCATATCCGGCATTGCAGATGATATCAGGATTCGCATATTCGTCTACAACACATACCAAATCTTTTTTTGCATACCGGCTGTCACAGAGGACAATTATACTCTTTTGGGAAAGGAAAACAGGCATAACCTGACGTATCATAGATGCTGCCGGCCCAAGTAGGGATAATTCTTTATTCCACATGCGGTATCCCAAAGGGACGGCAAGGTAAACAATCCGCTGATTTCTCCATACCGGGACACAGAGCATGAGGCTGACAAAACAATGGCCGTTGAGATAATT
>CAJTMC010000038.1 GCA_910577115.1 uncultured Lachnospiraceae bacterium | reverse complement strand
TGTTGTATAATGAGTTTATCGTATGGGATCACTTTCCTTTGTAATTGTTGTCGTAAACTTATTATACATTGGAAAGTCCTGTACGATATTTTTTTATTAAAAACTTGTAAAGTGGTGTATAATAACATCAATTAAGAACTTAACGTTCTAATATTCCTTATAAGAAATATTAAGGTCAACGCCCGTATTAATTCCTGCCACTTTTCCCTTTTCCGTATACTGCCATATCCCTACTTCATAGGGCATATACATGTAATCATCATAAAAAGCGTACCACTTTTCATAGTCGTTTAACCTTGTCATATCCAGCAGCTTTGTAAAGCACTTGACATTTCCATAAATCATCGGTGTATATCCTGCGGCCTTGATTCTGTCACAAAATGCAATCGCAATGTCCGTCCGGTCTTTCTGAGAAAGGTCGTTTGCCCTGCCGTCATCATTGGTAATCATTTCCACATCAAACACAATGGGATAAGACACATCATAGCCTGTGATATTTTCCAGCACATAATCCGCCTCCTCAATCGCCTCCTCGACGGTTATTGCCTGTGTGAAAAAATAAACACCTGTTTTAATCCCTGCATCCTTTGCACCGCGCATGTTTTGGTCAAAATATTCATCAAGCACAAGCTTGCCAGAACCGTACCCACGTAATCCAAGCCGCACAAACGCGTACTCCACGCCGTCTGACGCCACGGCAGGCCAGTCAATGTTCCCCTGATATTTTGATACATCAATTCCTTTATGGGAAACCACCTCGCCGTTTTCTATGTACTGCATCTCGCCGTCGTCCGTCGATACAAAATTTTCTTCCAAATAATTATGCTTTTTTACCCCGTCGAGAACGGGTGCAAATACATACTCGTCCTTGTCGGCATAAATCAGATTTTCCGGGAAAAATGAACGCAGCATTTTTAGCGGGCTGCCGTCTTCTGCCGTTACCAGCTCCTTCATGCGCTCCTTGATAGACGCCTCTAACTCATCTTCTTTTTCCTGCAGTAACGTGCTGATGTCAATCGCATTTTCACCATCTCCCATGACCTGAACGTATTCCTCCGAGGTATTGCTTGTTTTCGCATCAGGGAGTTCAATGCTGTCGGAAACAGCAGGCTCTGCCGACTCCAATTCTGCAATCCGCGCCTCATACTGCGCGACAAGCGCGTTTCGCTCCTGTTTTCCCTGCACATACCCAATTGCAAATACTGCCGCGAGCGCCGCTGACACAATGGTTGTAACAAGAAGCAGCACTGTAATGATTGTGCCTCCTGCTTTCTTTCGCGGCGAATGCTGCTGCATACGCCTTCTTTGCTGCATATTTTCCATATCAATTGATATCCTT
Organism: uncultured Lachnospiraceae bacterium; assembly: GCA_910577115.1. Taxonomy (GTDB): domain Bacteria; phylum Bacillota; class Clostridia; order Lachnospirales; family Lachnospiraceae; genus COE1. Next base: position 37,078 of record CAJTMC010000038.1, on the reverse strand, counting down.
TCTTCCTTTATCGAAATCATGTGTTATCGCTTCCGGTTCACTCTGTTCTATTTTCCTTTACAGTTTACACTAAAACCCCTTGCCGCGCAACTACTATAAATTGGGTTATAAAACGAAAATGCCGGAGAAACCCCTCCGGCATTTTGTAACCTGTTTTCTTTATTTCATTTTCACTGCAATTAGTTCAGTCCAACGTCCGCCCAGCTTGAAACGCCAATGTATGGCAGTGCAAAGTTTGCATAAGTCGGGTCTGCGGTATCCATGTATTTAAACATGTTAAATGACACCTTCGGCGCACCGCCGGCATCTCTGATACCGACTGCCATACCGTCATTTGCAACCTCAGAGGCGTGGTCAATCTGTCTGTGGATAACGATTCCTTCAATAAACGGGTTCGATGCAGCTAACTTATATGCATACTGCATGGCTGCCGCCTGAATATTCTGATCTGTCGGCAGACTCGGATTTGCTGACGTAAATCCCATTTCGGAAATCAGGATATGGCGCACTGCACCGCTTGGTGAAAGCAAGAACGGCTGTGCCATATGGTTTGTAACAACATCCAAGTTTGTCGGATTTACCATTCTTGTGTCGTCTGAATGGACAACAAGATTCTTCATTCCGGAATATCCGGGCGGTAAAGTCCAAAACCGGCAGTTAAACAGCGGAACCGGATGCGGGTGGATAGAAAGCCCCCAGTCAATATTACCGGCAGCGTTAATTTCCTGCGCAAAATGGTCTAACACATTTCTTCCCGGATAGGCAAGTGCATTGGAATCCGTATGCATCCAGCGTTGATCAATATTGATGAATACTCTCGCGCCTGCATTCTGGCTCTTAATTGCGTTGTAGCAAAGTCTGAATTCCTTTGCATAATACGCTGAAAATTCCTGCTCTCCAACGTCACCTGCATAATGCCAGGGTGAATTGTTATTTACCTCATTTCCGATAATCCATGTATGAATTGTTCCATTGCTTCCGGAATATCTGTTTGCAAGGAACGACATTAATGCCGCTACCTTCTCAGCGCCAGCCTGCTCTGCCACATTCAAGGCATAGCAGTTTTTGCCCGGCACACGCGCCATAGGCGGAATCAGGTCTGCTGTTGCTGCATTAAACGAATTTTTTATAACCATAATGACATTGCAGCCTTCATTTGCAAACTTCTTGCACACTATATCATACTCACTGACAACGCCGGAATTAAAGCTGTAAGTCTTGCCGTTATAAGTATAATTTGTTCCGCCGCCTGTGAAAAAGCGGCTGACATCAAGCTCGTACGAAGCATATCCTGCTCCAAGCGCAGACAAATCGGCACTGTATTGCCAATCCGCTGTCAAGCCCTTCTTACTTCTCATTGGATAGCCCGTCGCTTTCGTTGCAACTGCTTCCGGATTTGTGATGTAGGATTCATTGCTGACCGGAACAAACACACCGTTCTCAGATACTGCTACCACAAAACGGGAATACAGTTTTGAATTCGCTGTATTGAAATCCAATGGTACCGAAAAAGTTGCCGTACCTGCTGCCGGCGCTGTTGCACAATAGTTCTGCCGCGCACCAATCCCCTCTTCATACGGTTTCAATTCAAATAAATAGTACATTCCGTCCGGAGCCTGCGGTACCGCACCTGTCACTGCTACATTGACATTTTGTCCTGTAATAACACAGTTGCTCACTGTCAATGTCACATCTGCCGCTAATGTCTCTGTCGGAATACAAACCGTCAGAATCATTGCAAACAAAAGTGCAAATACCAGTTTTGCTGTCTTTTGGGTCCAATGTTTTTTTTGCATAAATAGCCTCCATTCTGATTGAGTCTGCAAGCTTGTACTTCTGCACAAATCTGCTGCTCGAAAATGGCTGATTTTTTCAAGCAAACTCTTTCTTTTTTTGTAATCTGTACCTAACACAGATTTGTATTGTATTAAATTTGCATTGAACATTCTAGCATGGCGATTCTATTTAAACAATGAGTTGTTGACATAAAAAGAATATTTATTAAAAGTCTCGAATTTACATAATCTCCTTATTTACGCAAAAAAACTGCCGCTCCATGATTTATTAATCATGAAAGCGGCAGTCTGTCATTCACTTATCGGTATCAGAAATATCCGAAATATTAGATAGCCTCATGGAATGTACGAGAGATAACGTCTGCCTGCTGCTCCGGTGTGAGCTTGATGAAGTTTACAGCGTAGCCGGAAACGCGGATTGTAAGCTGAGGATAGTTCTCAGGATGCTTCTGCGCATCTAACAATGTGTCCCTGTTCAATACATTTACGTTAAGGTGATGTCCACCCTTTGTTGCATAGCCGTCTAATAAAGATACTAAGTTATCAACCTGTGCTGCGTTGTCCATTTTTCATACCTCCTAAAAATTTATGAAATCTACTATGTTCGCAAGCCTGTGCCGGCACAAGCCTGCTTGTAAAGACCGGATATACTAAAGCAGTGCCCTGACCGCCTTAGTATACCGCCTCCTGAATTTTATTCTTTATCTAATCCTTCATGCAATGTCGGAACACTACACGCCATCGGATTAATGGAACAGTCTGTGCATCCAAGCGTTTCAACCTCTTTTGTAGAAGAACCTTCCTTGACATCTACATTGAAATGTCCCACAGCCTTATCTTTGGAAAATCCTGCATCGAGCTGTGCCACAAGGTCATCAATCATCGATTTTTCATCCATAGATTACACCTATTCCTTTCTGATTTGTACTTGAAATCAATCCGTCAAATTACTTATTCAAATCAAGCTCGATATCTCATGAGAATACCGAAGACTTCTCAGCCAATTAATTATTCAAATCCAACTCAATATCTCCTGAGAAGACTTTTGCTTCCTTACCGAGTGCGTTCGGAATGATTGTAAAGGTATTTGAGATACCGTCCTGTGCATCCTTGAACGGAAGCTTTGATACAGATGACAGGGAAGCGACTGCACCATGTGTATCACGTCCATGCATCGGGTTTGCACCAGGAGCAAACGGCTGTCCCTTCTTACGTCCGTCAGGTGTGTTACCTGTTGCCTTACCATAAGTTACGTTAGACGTAATTGTAAGGATTGAAGTTGTAGGAACACCATTTCTGTAGGTGTGATGTCTTCTGATTGCTGTCATAAATCTGTGAACGATATCCTGTGCAATCAGGTCAACTCTGTCGTCGTCATTACCATACTTAGGGAAGTCTCCTGTTGTCTTGAAGTCAACGATAACGCCGTCATCATCACGAACTACCTCAACCTTCGCATACTTAATTGCTGATAATGAGTCAGCAACGATAGAAAGACCGGCAACACCTGTTGCGAAATATCTCTTAACATCTCTGTCATGAAGCGCCATCTGTGCTCTCTCATAGCAGTACTTGTCATGCATATAGTGGATAATGTTCAGTGTATTTACATATACATCTGCCTGCCACTCCATCATATCCATGAATTTCGCAAATACATCATCATAATCAAGAACGTCGCCTTCAACAGGACGATACTTGGGTCCAACCTGCTTCTTGGTAACTTCGTCCACACCACCATTCAAAGCGTACAGTAAGCACTTTGCAAGGTTTGCACGAGCGCCGAAGAACTGCATTTCCTTACCAACAACCATTGAAGATACGCAGCATGCGATTGCATAGTCATCGCCATGTGTTACTCTCATCAGGTCATCGTTCTCATACTGGATTGAAGAAGTCTGGATAGACATCTTAGCGCAGTATCTCTTCCAGTTCTCAGGAAGTCTTGTAGACCAAAGAACTGTTAAGTTCGGCTCAGGGCTGGGTCCAAGGTTTGTCAATGTATGCAGATAACGGAATGACATTCTTGTTACCAAAGGACGTCCGTCAACGCCAACACCGCCGAGCGACTCTGTTACCCATACCGGATCGCCTGCAAAAATCTGATTGTATTCCGGTGTACGTGCAAACTTAATTAAACGGAGCTTCATAATGAAGTGATCAACGAACTCCTGAATCTGCTCCTCTGTAAATGTTCCGTTCTTTAAATCTCTCTGTGCGTAGATGTCAAGGAATGTAGAAGTACGTCCAAGTGACATAGCCGCACCGTTCTGCTCCTTTACTGCACAAAGATATCCGAAGTACGTAGCCTGAATAGCCTCTTTTACGTTTGTAGCCGGCTTAGAAATATCACAGCCATAAGAAGCAGCCATTTCCTTCATCATCTTGAGCGCTACCATCTGCTCTGAAAGCTCCTCACGAAGACGGATAATGTCATCTGTCATAACGCGTCCTGTTGAATCCTTCTGAGCCTGCTTATCCTCGATTAATCTGTCGATACCGTAAAGAGCAACTCTTCTATAGTCGCCGATGATACGTCCGCGTCCGTAAGCATCAGGAAGACCTGTAATGATGTGCGATGAACGGCATGCTCTCATTTCCTGATTGTAAGCGTCGAAACAGCCTGCATTGTGAGTCTTTCTGTGTGTTGAGAAGAACTCACTTATCTCAGGGTCTACTTCGTAGCCGTTGTCAGCGCAAGCCTTCTCTGCCATTCTGATACCGCCGTAAGGCTGTAAAGAACGCTTGAAAGGCTTATCTGTCTGGAAACCAACGATTGTTTCCTTGTTCTTGTCAAGGTATCCCGGTCCATGAGAAGTGATTGTTGAGACAACCTTTGTGTCCATATCCAATACGCCGCCGGCCTCTCTCTCTTTCTTCTGAAGATCAAGTACCATGTCCCATAAGTCCTTTGTGTTCTGTGTAGGTGCTGCTAAGAAAGATTCATCTCCATCGTACGGCTCATAGTTCTTCTGAATGAAGTCACGTACGTTAATTTCACTATCCCATTTTCCACCTACAAAATCTGTCCATTCTGGTCTCATTTTGCAAAGCCTCCTAAATATAATTTAATTTTTTATGCGGTACTCATACCGCTGGTTACTGAGTTTGCGAATGTCATTGCTTAATTAGTATTGACAATTTTATGTCTAACATTCTTAACTGTATTATAGCCTCAATTTTGTATACACGTCAATATTATTCTTTGTTCTTTTTCATGTACAGCGTGGGTAAAATTATGAATTTTTTGTTAAAATTTACTAAAGGCTTGAAAGTGGACTAAAATTGTATTATCATGGTTAATAATATGCGTTTTCTGAATCCAAGGTAATAACAGAAAAGTATTTATCTAATTATCATTTATAGATATTCTTCTGCTTCACTCGCAGAGATACTATACGCTTCCATAATTGCTTTTTTAATTGCTGCATCTCCTTGACCGCAGACACGCAAGGCTACAACTGCACTTCTGATTCCTTTCTGCCTTTCTTCTCTTGTGACTTCTCTTGTAACTTCTCTCGTAACTTCTCTTGTAACTTCTCTCGTAACTTCTCTTGTAACTTCTCTTGTAACTTCCTCCTTAACCGTTTCTTTAATCTTATTGATTTCCGGTTCCATTATCTCCAGCAATGCCTGGCACATACGTTCATCTCCTCTCAATTCTTCTACAACCTGTTTATTTGCTTTGATACTCACCTGCAGGACCGAATCCGCAAGCTCTCTGTCAAACTTTAAATCCAATTTCTCAACCGTTTCAAGCAAATTTTGCATCTGCTGCTTTTGCATTCCGCCTGACAGCGCTTTCAGCCACACATGCTCTTCTAGGTTTAATTCTCTTGTAACAATTATCTGCGTTGGGAACACAACAGCGTCCACTACATAATATATTCCCTTATATGGATTCGTAAGCTTAATTCCATGCTCCTTAAAATATTCAAACAATCCTATCGGCTTATTCTCACGAAGCATAGATACTGTAATGTCATCCGCTTTACGCTCATCGACGTATTTCCCATAAGCCTTATATAATCCGGCATATGCGCCTGCTTTAAAGAATGTATCAATATTCAAATGGTCAAGCGGTGACTTATATTCTACGATATTATGCCCTCGGAACAGTTTTCCTATTTCATTTGCAATTTGCGTATTGGAATCCTTTTTAATAACCAACAAATCTACTTCCAAAGGTTTTGTATTAATGTTATATTCCTTATGGTACACCAAATCAGCCCTGTTCTGCGCCAACTCCAAATCCATTGCTGACACGAATGCGGCGTGCCATTGTATTTTTGTATCTTCCATGTATATTCTCCTTGTTTATTATAGTATATCATATTTCTGAATTTTTTCAATTTTTTAAGACAAGGGTTGTAACAGTGGAGGTATTTGAATGCTACTGTTTTGACAGGACTTTGCATTTACTGCGAATAATAGCTTTACAAGCCATGCAAGAAAACGCATGACGGTCAAGTAAAAATCCATTATACTTCTCTGCAAGCATTGAAGGTGATACAGAAAGTTGATATAAGCGACTTATAAACAGGCTGTTGAAATAATTATTTTCACTCAGCACTTTATACAATTAACAGTTACATAGCTCCCTTGCCATTGAATAGTAACGCAATAACAAGCAAGGGATAAAAATGTGTAAAAAAATCTGCTTGTATTTATTGGATAAATCTGATACGATTTATATGAGATTTCAAGGGCATAATGGTGTACCACCCGACGCTGCGCCAACAACGTCGGGCAAAGGATGGTAGAGCTAGTACCACACAATACAGACAAGTCTGCGATACACACAGGATTATTATACTTTAGACATTTTGACTTTACAAGCGATAATTTATGGTGATATCTGGGGCAAGTCTTAGCCTTCGTATATATACAAGGTGTTGGTGTGGACGCATACTGACACCTTGTTCTTGATTTCTCGCCGGATACCCTTGCGGCGGCATAGGTCATTATAACAGGTTACTTATGCTGTCAGGGGTATTCATGGTGGGAAATCGGAGTTAATAAATGCAAGTTTGATGGCTTGTATTATAGAGAACTGCGGTTATTTTGTAATGCCGCAGTTCTTTTTTTACTCTGACTTTCGTCCGATACAAAATAATAATTTTTCAGGAGGAAGATAAGATGAGAAAAAGAAAGTACATGAAACTTTTAGCTGGACTTCTCTGCGCCGCAGTGATTTCAGCAGATTTGATGTCTTCGGGACTTCTGTCGTTAGCGGCTGAAGCAGAGAATGTGCAAGAAACGGAAACGCAGGCACAGGAAGAAATAGGCGCACAGGAGCAAAGTTTAGAGAATGTAAGTTCGATATTGGAAACAGAAGCATTTGATGACAGTTCGCAAATACCGAGTTCCGAAATTTTAGAGGAAGCGGAAAGTAAAGCGCAGGAAGAAGCTGTTTCTGAATCTGTAGAAGCATCAGAATCAGAAATGGAAAGTTCGGCGCAATGGGAAACGATATCTGAAACTGCAGAAATAACAGAAACAGAAACAGAACTAGAGGATATTTCCGAGACTGAAACACTGGAGGCAGAAACGCAGGTGGTGTTAGATGCAGAAGGGAATATTGCGAGTGGAATAATCGATCAGGAGAATTATGGACATATTACTTGGGTGATTGATTCAAACGGAATATTGACAGTAACAGGAGAGGGAGATTTCGCTTTTTACTCCGGCGCTTATCATTCTGGTCCGGGTCGATCACCGTGGTATGAATATAGAGAAACAATAAAATCCGCTAAGGTTAATATAACTAACATACTTGATGCATCCTACATGTTTTATGAGTGTAATAATGTAATTAGTATAAATTTGAGTGGTTTTGATTCTTTCAATGTAACTGATATGGGTGGCATGTTTTCAGGTTGCAATTCGCTGACCAATCTAGACCTTGGTAATTTTAACACTTCTAATGTAACTGATATGGGTGGCATGTTTTCAGGTTGCAATTCACTAACCAATCTAGACCTTGGTAATTTTAACACTTCTAATGTAACCGATATGGGTAGCATGTTTTTAGGTTGCAATTCACTAACCAATCTAGACCTTGGTAATTTTAACACTTCTAATGTAACCAATATGGGTGGCATGTTTGAAGGCTGCAGTCAAATCACTAATTTAGATCTTAACAACTTTGATACCTCTAAAGTAACTAATATGAACGGCATGTTTTCAGAATGTTACTCACTTTCTGATTTAAACCTTAGTACTTTTAATACTTCTAATGTAACTGGCATGGAATATATGTTTTGGGACTGTCGCTTACTTTCAAATTTAGATCTTAGTACTTTTAATACTTCTAATGTGGCTGGTATTCAAAGTATGGGAGGAATGTTTGGAAGATGTTACTCACTTTCCAGTTTGAACCTTAGCAGTTTTGATACTTCTAAAGTAACTGGTATGTGGAATATGTTTTATGGTTGTAGCTCATTATCCGAATTAGACCTTAGCAATTTTAATACCCAAAATGTAACTAACATGAGTGGTATGTTTAGAGGATGCCGTTCACTTTCTACTTTAAACTTAAGTGGCTTTAATACTTTTAATGTAACTGATATGGAATATATGTTTTCCGATTGTCGTTCGCTTTCTACCTTAGACCTTAGTAATTTTGATACCACTAATATTTTTACATGGCATATATTCGATCTCTCATACTGCACAAACTTGTCAACAATTTACTCGCCTTATAAAATAAATCATTCTGTAGCTTTACCCTCCACGGATACTACTGACAAATGGTACCGCTCCGACGGCACTATCGTCACAGAGTTACCTCAAAATCTTTCTTATAGTGTGGCATTGGGCAAAAACTACATTCCAACAGAAAAGGAACCAACCCCGGATATTGAAGACGAAAGCATCAAACAATTAGTCGAATCAGAAGGCAGTATATTTCAATTCTTCGATGATATGACCGGTGCGCCAATTAAAAATGGTCAAGTGCGCATTGAAGAAGAATTATCCGGTACGCATTATTATAGGACAAACAATAACGGCTGTGTAGAAATACCGCTTAGTAAAAATTGTAAGCAAGTATTTATCAGTACGTTGTTCAAAGGATATAAAAACTCCGGCGGTTGGATAAATCTCAATGATTATCGTTCCGAATCGGGCTCCTATCGATTCAAAATAGCTCCCGATACCAATAAATATAAGCCCAAGATGCCCTCCGTCAAAGCATCTGTTGATACCTCCGCGCCGGATATTGAAACAAGCGACGGGGACATCAGTATGTTGAACATGAATATGAATTTCGACTTGAACTTTGGAAAAGGCATAAAATCAACAGTTACCTATGACAAAAATGATAAGACAATCAAAGTCGCACTTTCCACGGAAAAGAAGCTGTTGGATTATGATTTAATCAAACATGAATTTAAATCCACGAAAAGTAAAACACTAGACGAAGAATGGGAAAAAGCACTTGATGAAATGCAGTCTGGCAGAACAAGTAATATAGATGTAAAAATTGCAGCAACTGGTTATCTGGAATTTGCTGAAAGCGGAGATTTAATAGAAGGCGGCATTACACTTCTTGTAAAAGGAGAAGGAACAACGACATACAGACCGGCATGTACTGGCGGCGTTGCATATGCAAAGTTCAAAATAGGGCTATCCGCAGAAGGAAAACTGGTATTTACTTATATTGACGGAAATATCGAACATTCAGGTGTCGCAAAACTGGAACTTTATGGAACAATCGCAGTAGGAGTTGGTTGGAAGCTGGCTCATGCGGAAGTCGGCGCAACGGGTAAATTTCCTGTAGAGTTTACATTTCCATATAAAAGCAGTAAAGAATCGCTCAGCATTGATGCAGTTTTGGAAGTATATGGTGAAACGGTACTGCTTTGTTGGGGCGGAAAGAAAACAGCGAGCATTTCACGAAACATCTATCCCGGAACAAATTCCGCAAACTATGCCTCTTTCAATGAATATAACTCTGCGTTTCCTTCGGAGCATTTAGAGGTACTGCCAAGAAACTACCTGTCTTCCAGCAAAAAAGACAGCATCAATACATACAATGCACAAAAATCCTCCGGACTAACTTCGTCCGACAGCTTTCGATACTCCGAGATTTCTACAGACGCAGGCGTGTTTAAAGAAAATAATGTACAGTATGTAAGACTTTCCAACGGTACGGAACTTCTTGCATGGATTCATGATTTTGGTGATAAAAGCGCCGTAAACAGAACAACGCTTGTCTACAGTGTCAATAAAAATGACGGAAACGGCTGGAGCAGTATTACACCAGTGTGCAGTGATACATCAACAGGAGATTACTATCCCAACATGACAGCACAAGGGAACAAAGCATATCTGGTATGGAACAAAGCGTCAAGCGTATTTGCGGATGACGCAGCATATGACGATGTATGCAAGCAAATAGACGTGTATGTATCCGTATTTGACGAGGACAAATTTTCAGAACCACAGATCCTTTCAGACACCAATAATGCGTTGATGGAATTTTCACCGCTTATCGCAGTGAGTGGAGAGAAAATCGCCGCAGCATGGCTGACAAACTCTGTAAATGATTATCATTATACCAAAGGCAGTAATGCAATTTACGTCTGCGAATACAAAGATGGCACTTGGGGCAGTCCTGTATGCTATGCGCAGAACTTAAATTATGTGTCCGATTACGATGTTGATTATATTGGCGGACAAGCCGCAATCGTCTATGCGGAGGATGCGGATAATGTATCAGATACGCAGGATGGAACCATATACTATATTCAAAACGGCATAAAAACAATGATTGGAGATGCCTCATATCATGCTGAAATTGTTGACATATGTGATGACACCGTTTATTTTTCGGGTGAAAATAAGGTTTACAAGGCATCCGGCGACGAATTTTCCTCTGTTTACGATACCGGAATTGAAACAGACAACTTTTCTGTAGTGAAAAGCGCTTTGGGAGCAGAGGCGGTCATGTTTTGTAAGCAGGACGGATTTGTGCGCGATATTTATGTGTCTTATTACAGAAACGGTACATATACATCACCCGTTCCCATTGTGGCAGACGCAAGCAAGGTGACAAATTATGCTCCTATTTATAATAACGACGGGACAATCAGCATTGCATATAATGAGGAAGCGCTTTTAACTGATTCGACGGATATTTATGGGCTGACGGATATGGTTATAAAAAAGAATATAAAACCGAATGTCTTTTTTGTGGATTCGAATTTATTTTATGATGCGTACAATGTGGCGCCGGGAAATACATTAGAGTTTTCAACAACGGCATACAATAATACGACACAAGCAATATCACAAGTGAAGGTTGTGTTGGCAGGAAGCCATTCCGGAGAGCTTTATACAGATACGCAGATTATGGATATTCCAGTGGGAGAGCAGAAAACTGTAAGCATATCGTATACCCTTCCGGAAACTATCATATCCGAGTATTACACGCTCACAGTTACACCGGTTGGTTTTGAAGATATTGTTTTGTCGAACAACAGTTCAAAGTGTGAACTGGGATACAGTGATATTATCATTCGTGATTTAAAAATTGATAACGATACCATCAGCGGAAGCATCACAAACATTGGATATCAGACCGCAAAGAATGTATCATTAACAATCAAAGAGGACAATGAAGAAAATGCTCCGCTTGCAGTGCTTTCCTATGAAAAAAGCGATTTAGCGGTAGGAGAAAGCTGGGAATTTTCGCAGGAAATCACCCCGACAATATTTGAGAATGTCGGAGATGTTAAATACTATCTTCTTTCGGCAGCAACAGACAGCTTGGAAAATAATTACGGGAATGATTCCGCTACGGTATACAGCGATCCGGTATCTGCTGTGGGAATTTCACTTGATAAAAATACACTTACCTTAAAGGAAAAAACATCGTCACGCCTTCAGGCGGAAATTCTGCCGGAAAATGCGACATTTAAAAATGCGGTATATGTGTCAGATGCAAATGATGTCGTAGCTATAGATAATGACGGAAATGTTTATGCCTTGAAAGAGGGAAGTGCACTCGTTACGGCATATACTTTAGATGGCAGTTATTCAGCGCAGTGCGAAATAACGGTTGAAGGGGGAACGGGACAAAAATATAAGCTCAGCAATAGAGGGCTTGAACTGATGGTCGGGAACAGCAGCCGCCTGCATTTAGAAGATGAAAGCGGAAATCGTGTAGAAAATGCTGCATGGTCTTCAACGGATGAAAGTGTTGTTAAAATTGCACAGGACGGAACGGTAGAAGCTACTGGCGAAGGAATCGCGCTGCTGACTGTACGGCTTGATGATTATGTCGATGTATGTATGGTCAGAGTATCGAATCATGTCATTGCATTGGATGCCGAAGAACTTACTATTACGCTTGGAGAACAGAAACAATTAAATGCAACAATTACGCCTTCCAATGAAGTAATTGTATATACATCAGAAAATCCGGATATTGCAACAGTTTCGGAAACAGGACTTATTACGGGCATAGGAGTTGGAACAACCATTATTCATGTGAAATCCGGTAATGCTGCTGCAGACTGTCGGGTTACGGTAGTTGGGGAACAGGAACCGCAGACATTTACTGTACGATTCAACACACAGGGCGGCAGCGAAATTGCTCCGATAACCGGAATCACACCGGGAAGTGAAATAAGCATTCCTTTTAACATAACAAGACCGGGATACATTTTTGAAGGATGGTATACGCAGCCTGATGGCGGAGAAAAAATAAAAAATGCTACAATTATAGTAACAGAATCAATAACACTCTATGCACACTGGATAAAAGAAGATGATCCGATTGATACGGAAAATCAAGGTGATGGTTTATGGATATCGGGTGTTAACAAGGCAGGCTACACCTACACAGGTGACGCAATCATCCCTGCAATAACAGTATGGGACAATGCCACACCCCTGACTGAGAAAATTGACTACACAATTGCTTATAAAAACAACAAAAACGTCGGCGAAGCCACAATCACCGTATCAGGAAAAGGCAATTATTCGGGAAAAGAAACGTTCTCTTTCAGCATCACTCCCGCCAATATCGAAACCGACGTGTATGCGGACAGCTTTTATGTAAAAACCAACGCGAAGAAAGCCCAAAAGCCCGTTCCCGAGCTTTATTACATGGGCACCAAACTCAAAAATAATAAAGACTTTACCATAACGTATTCCAACACGTCCGGCATCTATGCACAGGAGGGAGAATACAGTGTAACCATTGCTGGCGTGAATAACTATGCAGGCACAAAAACTTTGACGCTCACTGCAGTCAGTCAAATCCCCAAAAAGAAACCTGTAAGCATCACAAAAGCAACGCTTGCCGGTTTTGAAAAGTCGTTTCCTTATACCGGAAAAGCGTGTATACAGTCATGCACACTCAAAATAACAGCAGACGGCAGCGAGAAGACACTTGTCGAAGGCGCAGACTACACAGTGCGTTATGCAAATAACACAAAGGCAGGCACCGCAACCGTCACTTATTATGGAAAGAACGTATATACGGGCAAATTAAAAAAGACCTACAAAATTGCACCCTATGACCTCGCAGCAGACAGTGAAAAAAAGATTTCCTATGACAAAACCCTAACCTGCGTCTACGCAAAAGGCGGTGCAAAGCCAAAGCCTTCCATCACGTTTGGCGGCAGAACTTTAAGAGAAGGCGCAGATTATACACTTAGTTATAAAAATAATAAAGCAGCCGGCGGCAATAGCGCTGCAAGCGTAACAATAAACGGAAGAGGAAGCTTTAAAGGTAAAATAACAATTCCCTTTACAATAAATCCGCAGGATTTGTCAAAAATGACACTCGTGTCATGTGATAAAGTTTATAGCAGCAAGGCAGGCGTCTATAAAATTACACCAAAACTGATGGATTTGGACGGAAAGCTCCTTTCCGCCGGAAAAGACTTTGATAAAAACAGCATTACGTACTCCTATGAGAAAGACACAGACTTAGAAGACGGCAGCGTAAAAAGGGCGGGCGAGCCCGTTGCAGACACAGACAGGATACCTGCCGGCACGCAGATACGCGTCACGCTCAATTCCGGCAGCGGAAACAACTATACAGGAACATTTACGGGAGCTTACCGCATTGTGCAGGCAGATATCAAGTCTGCAAAGATTTCCATACCGACACAAAGCTATACCGGAAACGCGATTGTTCCTGATAAACAGCAAATCAAAGTGACGCTGAAAGGCGTTACACTGCGTGATGAAGATTACGATATCGTCCTGTGCACAGACAATCAGAAAAAAGGAAAGGCTTCCATTACCATTAAAGGAAAAGGAAACTACGGCGGCACAAAAACCGCAAAATTTACAATCGCCGCAAAAGGATTTTTGTGGTGGTGGCGAAAATAGTCAAACTACTTTTATTAAAATTGTAACAGTTCAGCCTTCCGCTGAGCTAATGGGCACTACACCGGCTTAAATATAGCCGGTGCGCCCATGAATAGCTTCCTTATATTTTCGATCATCCCCATCTTCCTTTTCTTTAGGGTTTCGATGATGGTCAGGATACTGCAATACATCTTATGCCCGCTGCCCTTCCGGAAAGCGGATCTCATGACGGCATCTGCCGCCCTTTATTTTTTCTTCTATATTACATAGAGAAAATATTTCTTTTGCTTTGAAATTAATTTTGAGTAAATAAGCGGCGATGGTCTTGAAAATCGCAACAGTGAATTTAAATGCAGCGTAATAAAGAGAGCGGCATTATGCCACTCTCTTACTTAATATTTCTTAATCCCTTTCCACCGGCAAATTCAGCAGCACATACTGCCATTCCCGATCTTCTTCGCGTGAAAAACCTATCTTCACACCCATCATATCACCTGTTATATGAAGGTTTTTCTCTTTTATATAGTCTAAAAAGTCACCGTAAATCAACTTTTTGAGTTCTTCCCTTGAGATTTGCCCTTCATTTTCCATGTCGATCGGAAGCCTTGCAAAACGCATGAGACTTGGACGTTTTTCATAATACTTAATCGGCGGTTCAACGTCAACGCCGTACAGACCTGTAAAAATCTCATTGGAAGCAATGCCCTCACTGTATACAAGGCTCTCATTTTCAATATTTTCCTTGTCAAAGATGTAGACATATTTTATTTCAGGGCATTCCTCCACAAATTTTCGGTATGCATCACCATTCTTGCCTTCTGTGTTAATCCATCCGTTTTTATGGTAAAGAACATAATAGAATGAACGGCACGTCTTCTCTATAATCTCTCCATTGTTAGCGATGCCTCTTTCCATAAGGATAATATCATCATTCAGCATATGGCGCGTTGCCATGAGCGCAGCTATTTTTTCATCAAGCCCCTTCATTTTCATCTGAAACCGGCGCAGTCCCATTGCCAGATTTTCCTGAAACAGGTTTGTAATGTCACTATGTTCAAAACCTATTTTCCTGTATCTTCCTATATAGATTGCCTTTTCCAAATCACCACTGTCAAATACCCGATATCCATTCGCCCCGTCCCTTTCCGGATTTAGATATCCTCTTTCCTCAAATCGGCGAATCGTATTTGTCGTTACGTCCAATATTTCCGACAAATCATTTGTATTATACTTCATCTTCACCACTCCGATTCTTTTCGTTCGCACTTTTTATCGTAACAAGACCGCAGCAACAGACTGTTCCTTCGCTAATCCATTGCTGCGGCCTTCTTTGTACAGCCTTCTTTTTCATCATCATTCTTCTTCGTCCATTAAATCTGTGTGAAACATCAGCAGAAACTCTGCACCGTTTTTCAGTGTCAGTTTCATGACTACACCTTTTCTATCTACCGAAATCTTTGAGCTGATTTTTTTAACAGTGTCAAGATTTAACTGCACTGTTGTGAACATATCGTCGCTTACCAGACACATCACTTTGCCCACTACCTTGACCTCTGAACAAATCACCGAGATCGACATGCTCAATCCTGTACCATCAGTTACATCTTCAATCGTTGACAACGCGATTGGTATATTTTTAACATCAGTCAGTACAGAAATCAGGCTGTCAGCGTCTTTGACAATCAGCAGACGATTGCGCATAGCCTCCAAATACGTTGTCCAATTCTGCATTCCATCCATACCTTGGCCTCCTTTGTGCTACTCCCCTTTTAACGAGTTCACTTGTAAGCCTGTCTGCCTCATTCCCCTGTCTTAGTATGAGTGAATTTATGTGCAGTTCCCATTTTGATTGTAATGGTAACTGCGTGTATTCTTATTATACTTGTTTCGAAAAAATGTGTCAACTCAAACATTGCATTATTTTTTTCAGATAATTATTGCTATTGTATCAGCGGTTCACGCCATTCTATTTGATATTCAAGAAATTTTCCTGTTATTGGGTGCAATAGCGCCAATTTATACGCCAGCAGGCACGTGTTTGTCACCCCTAACTGTTTTGACAATGCCTTTGACGCCTCTGTGCCATATTTCATATCACCCAAAAGCGGCATTCCGGCATTTGCAAACTGCACGCGGATTTGATGGTGTCTGCCTGTGAGCAGTTCGATTTCCACCATTGAACACCCTTTGCCTTGAAAAGTCTTTCTACAATTCCAGTTGAGGACTGCTTTTTTTGCACCGTTTGTCCCTTCTTTTACAACCTTCGACAAATTTGTACGATTATCTTTTTGCAGAAAATCTGTCAGTTTTCCGCCTGAATTTTGCGCAAGCTCTCCCTGCACAAGTGCAAGATAGCTTTTTTTCAGGGCTTTGTCCTGAATCTGGCGGCTTAAGATTTCTGCCGCGGACTGATTTTTTGCAAATACAAGCAGCCCTTCAACCGGCTGGTCAAGGCGGTGTATCACTCCGATATAAGTGTCTTCACCTTTCCTTTTCCTGTAATTTTTTAATTCTGATACCATATCTGCCTGCCCGACCCGTGAAGTCTGTGTCGCGATTCCGGCGGGCTTGTGGATAATCAGAAGTACGTTGTCTTCGTACACTATCATTTTATCCATTTTGAATACACCTATGCCTGTCAAATTATGACTATTTGTTTATTCCCACAAAGCTTCCAAGCTTTGAACGCTCTCCATAAAATGTCGTTTTACAACCGGCAATATGTTTCCCTCTTTTGCATTTTTACACTTTAAACCGATAACCGACGCCCCATATTGTCTCTATATATTGTGGCTTGCTGGTATCAGTCTCTATTTTTTCACGGATTTTTTTGATATGGACAGTGACGGTTGCAATATCGCCGATAGAATCCATATCCCAAATTTCCCGAAAAATTTCCTCCTTTGTAAAAACGTGGTTCGGATTTTCCGCAAGGAAGGTTAAAAGGTCAAATTCTTTTGTAGTAAAGGTTTTTTCCTCACCGTTGATAAACACGCGCCTTGCGGTCTTGTCAATTCGGATTCCCCTGATTTCAATGATATCGTTTTCTTTCATATGGCTTCCCACGAGACGCTCATAACGCGCCATATGCGCTTTTACCCTTGCCACAAGCTCGCTTGGGCTAAAAGGCTTTGTGAGGTAATCGTCTGCGCCTAAGCCTAAGCCTCTGATTTTGTCGATATCGTCTTTTTTTGCAGATACCATTAAAATGGGTACATTTTTGTCCTCGCGAATGCGTCTGCATATTTCAAAGCCATCAATTCCGGGGAGCATGAGGTCTAGTATGATTAAGTCAAAATCCTCGGAGAGAGCCGTTGCGAGTCCTGTATCGCCGCTGTTTTCAATTGTTACCTCAAAATCATTCAACTCAAGATAATCCTTTTCCAGTTCTGCAATCGCTTCCTCGTCCTCTACGATTAATATTTTGCTCATGTTTATTCCTCCTCTATATTATTACCTCATCATCATTTTTCACATATTTGCGGAGCACAAAGTGCATACATGTGCCTTCGCCTTCTTTGCTGGTTGCCCATACGTAGCCGCCATGATCTTCCACAATTTTCTTTACAATGCTCAGACCGATGCCGCTGCCGCCCTGCAGGGAATTGCGTGAGGCGTCTGTTCTGTAAAACCGTTCAAAAATGTTTCCGATGTCTTTTGACGCAATGCCTTTTCCGTTATCTTCAATCTCGATTTTAACGGATTCGTTGTCATCGATAATGCTGATGCTAATCACGCCGTTGTCATGTCCCATATACTTGACGCTGTTGCTTATGATGTTGTTAATAACTTTTTTCATCTGTTCGGGATCTGCCACCACGCAGGTATCGGCCGGCGCCAGATTGGTGTAATTTAATTGGATATTTTTTGATTCCAAATCCAGTCCGATTTCTTCGATACAATCTGAAAAGTAGTCGGATATGTTTAATATATGGAAATGGTAGGGAATTTTGTTGGAGTCAATTCCGGAATAGGTGGTCAGCTCGTTAATCAGTCTGTCCATATCATTTGCTTTGTTGTATATGGTTTTAATGTATTTATCCATTTTCTCGGGCGTCTTGGCCACGCCGTCCATGATGCCTTCGACGTAACCTTTGATAGAGGTTATCGGCGTTTTGAGGTCATGGGAGATATTGCTTACCAGCTCCTTTTGTTTTTTCTCGTTCTCGTTTTTTTCTTCCGCGTTTTCTTTTAAGCGGAGCCGCATTTGCTCGTAATTTCCGAAAAGCTGTCCGATTTCATCATCGCGGGTTTCCGGCAGGCGGTAGTCAAAGTTACCGTCTGCTATATTTTGCATGGCAATACTGATTTCCTTAACGGGGTTATAGATGTCCTTTTTTATCCATGATGTGATAATAATGCTTGTCACAACGAGGATGACTACCATAATCATTGTAAAATGTTTTAAAAAGCTTCTGCTTGCCAGACCGCCAATCATAATGCCTTCGGCTGCCAGCTCGTGCAGAATGTCAATATTTTCGTGATAACCGAAACCGAGAAAGACCATTACGCCGGCTATGGTTGGGACAAAAATGATTGTCAGGAATAGGATGATCATTTTTGTCATCAGCTTGACGCTTGATTTTCGTTTTTTTTCCATTTTTCATACGCCTCCATATCCAATGCGTATTTTATTTTGCCGGAAGCGGCGTTTTTCGATATTATATCATATTCCTTTTTAAAATATAGGGATTTGGGAATTTCTTAATTTAATTTTTATAATCGATTTATTTAAAATACATATAAGATGCGTATAGATATCGCAATCTATTTGTGATATACTAAAAACACAGCAAAACACTTTTCTTTTTAATAAAGGGGGTGAATGGTATGCCAAACTCAGCAGAAACCATCGAAAATCTGGCACGCAAGCTTGAGAGAGTGCGTATTTTGAATGACCTGAAAGAGTGTAAAACCTTAGAAGATTTTCAAGAGCTTACAAAAAAGTACGAAGCCCTTTGTAATGAAGATAAGAGAACAGAATAACTGTAAAGAGTGCCAAGCAATATGCGGCACTCTTTTGTTATTCAAATTTTTTATTTAAATTTTTTTAAATTCTACTTGACAAATTGAATTTGTCAAAATATAATAACAGTAATCATTACTATTTTAGTTTTGATTTACAAACATGATAACAGGGGATTCGGTTGAGTAAGAATGGAGGATTTCTATGGCAGTGAAGGCAATGAAATACAGCCGCCAGCGTGCAGCCATCCTCTCCTTTTTGCAGACCCGTAAAGACCACCCCACAGCAGAGTTCGTTTACTCTAGCTTAAAAGAGGAATTTCCGAATATCAGTCTCGGCACAGTCTATCGCAATTTGAATCAGCTCGCGGAGGCAGGTATCATCGCAAAACTGCGGTTTGGTGATTTAGGCATTGATCATTTTGATTATAATATTGCCTCACATCAGCATTTTGTATGCAATCAGTGTAATGCGGTTATCGACCTTCCGATGGAGTGTATTTCTGATATTGACGAGCAGGCTGCAAAGGGCTTTGACGGAAAAATTACAGGACATAAGCTGTACTTCTGCGGAATTTGCAGACAATGCCTTGAAAATGGCATATCTATTTTAAGTACGCCTGTATAAGGCGCGTGTGATGAAGTGATGAATTAAATTTTTATTTAAAACAAGGAGGAATTTATAATGAAATTTGTATGTAGCGTATGCGGTTATATCTATGAAGGTGATGCTGCTCCGGCGGAGTGTCCTGTTTGCCATGCAAAGTCGGACAAGTTTAACGAGGTAAAGGGCGAGGTTACACTTGCGGCTGAGCATGAGTATGGCATTTATGCTAAGACTGTAAAGAACAACGCTGAAATCAGCGAGGAAGACAAGAAATACATCTTTGAGCAGTTGAAGGCAAACTTTAACGGCGAGTGCGCTGAGGTTGGTATGTATCTTTGCATGGCTCGTATCGCGCACAGAGAGGGTTATCCTGAGATTGGTCTTTACTGGGAGAAGGCTGCCTATGAGGAAGCGGAGCATGCAGCAAAATTTGCTGAGATTTTAGGCGAGGACTTAGAGCCAAACATGAAGGCTACCACAAAGGACAACCTTGCATGGAGAGTAGAGTGCGAGTTTGGCGCAACAAACGGCAAGTTCGATTTGGCTAAGTGTGCTAAGATGAATAATCTTGATGCAATCCATGATACAGTACATGAGATGGCAAAGGACGAGGCAAGACATGGCAAGGCGCTTAAGGGCTTGCTTGACAGATATTTTGGTTAATATTTGCAACAATTTTACAAGGAAGGGAACAGGCAACCGATGTCTGTTCTCTTTTTTGGATAGCCTTAGGAACTTCCTTTTATACATGCCTTGTGATATACTATAAATTATAAATAATACTTAAGAAAAGGAGCGATACAAACGTGACGGAAAAAACAAAGGCTTCCTACAGTCACAAGACGAAACGAAGCCTCAGCGGAAGGATATTAGGGAGCACAACGCTTAATATTCTGTTATTGGTTATCATTTGTTGTGTAATTATGGCAAATGCGATGCAATCGCTGGCAAACAGTATTCTGCTGGACAGCCTGCAGCCTATGGCGCGGCAGTCGGCAAAAACGGTAGAGGCAAATATTCACATGCTGGCAGACCGAATGATGACGATTGCAGCGGACACTCGCATGAGCGCGGCTGCCACACGCGAAGCAGTTTTGGTGGAATCAGCCGAAATCTATGAGCTGTATACGATTGCCCTATATGATTTGGACGGCAATCTGTTACAGGAGGTTGGTGAAGCACCGGAAAGCCTGGACAGCAGCTTCTTTACTCTCCTTCAGGAGACGGACAATCTGACTACCCACTCTTCTACGATTTTTGGAGACAAACTGGGCATTATGATGGGAATGCCGGTGAAGGAAGACGGTGAAACCGTTCTTTATGTCGTAGGCGTTTACAAATATGATACGCTGAATGATGTAATCAGCAGTATTAATATGGGTAAGAACGGCATGGCATACATGGTCAACCGGACAGGAACCGTTGTCGGACATCCGGATCAGTCTTATGCTCTAACCCAAAAGACATTAGAGCAGCTTAGCGGCGGGCATACAGATGCAATCAAACGCGTAACTACCGGAGAAACCGGCGCTACGGAATTTGCCATTGATGGGAAGGATATGCTGGTTGCTTTTTCTCCTGTTCGCGGAACGCAATGGGCTTTGGTAATCCAGATTCCGAAATCGGATTACGACCATTTAATCAATGGAGCAATGGTTGTGGCGGTATTCTGTACCATAGTGGTATTAGTGCTCTCTATTTTACTGATTTTGCGCTTGTCCCACTCTATTTCCCGTCCTGTTAAAAATGTAACAAAGCGCATGGTTGCGCTTTCTGATGGTGATTTACATACGGATGTAACGCTTGTGCACTCAGGTGATGAGCTTGAAGTGCTGACGCAGACGCTCGATGTTACCATGACGAGTGTCAACCGGTACATATCTGATATTGAGCAGGTGCTGACACAAATTGCAGACGGTAATCTGTGTGTCGAGCCGCAGGTTGATTATAAAGGGGACTTCTCCTTAATCAAGGGAAGTCTGCAAACAATTATCCAGTCTATGAATGAAACGCTGGCAGGCTTTCGCGCTGCTGCTGCCCGACTTGCGGAAATGTCCGATGAGCTGAGTGGTCAGTCCGGTCAGCTCCATGAGGCTTCCTTAGAGCAAAACCAATCTACGGCCGCCTTGGTCTGCGAGGTATCTCATGTGAAAGAGCAGCTTTCCACCGTCGCGGAAAACAGCAGTCAGGCAAGCTCCAAAACCGGAGAAATTGCGCGGCGCATTCAGGAAGCAAACACACAGATGACCGCACTCACCGGTGCGATGGATAATATCAATGCCAATGCACAGCAAATTACGCGGATTGCGAAAGATATTGAAGATATTGCTTTCCAGACCAGTATTTTGGCAATCAACGCCTCTGTGGAAGCATCTCATGCAGGAAACGCCGGAAAGGGCTTTGCTGTAGTCGCCGAGGAAGTGAAGCGGCTGGCTGCCAAAAGCTCAGAGGCTGCCCAAAATGCCTCAGAGATTGTAGGAAACACGACTGATATTATTCAAACCGGCGTTGCGCTGACTTCCGATACTGCGGATTCGCTCCTTGCGATTTCTTCCGTTTCCGACCAAATCAGTAAAATTTCGGATCAATTGGTGACAGCGGTGCAGGAGCAGGAGAATGCCATAGCAATTATGGAAGAACGAATTGAAACGATTTCCTCCATTGCTGACCGGAATCTGCAAAATGCCGGCGGCACCGCGCAGTCGAGCGGATTGTTGGCAAAGGAAGCGGAGGCGCTTCGGTCTCGGATAGGAACATTTGTTTTAAGGGAGTAAGGTGCGAAAGGAGCATAGTTTAAAATGAAACGAATACTTAGCAGAATACTGATTTTGTTGCTGCTGATAATGGCATTGACCGCATGTGGCAGCGAAGAGACAACAGGTCTTCAGGACGGCTACTATACTGCCCAGGCTGCCGATTTTAACTTCGGCTGGAAAGAATATATTACAATCATGGTCAAGGGCGGAGATATTGTTTCGGTGGAGTACAATGCCGAAAATCCGAGCGGATTTATTAAAAGTTGGGATAATGCCTATATGCAGACAATGCTTCATTCCAATGGAACGTATCCGAATGAATACACCCGTTATTATGCCAGTCAGCTTTTAGAAGGGCAGGGAGAAGTGCCAATTGACGCAATCAGCGGCGCAAGCTCCTCTTGGGGCTCTTTCCAGAAGCTTTCCGCAGCAGTATTGGAGCAGGCGCGACAAGGAGATTCCAGCATTGCAGTGGTTAATACCGCTGAATAAAAACGATACCAAAAAGCAAAATAACAGGCAGCGATCACATTGCACTTCGTATCGCTGCCTGTTATTTTATTTCTTCTTTTTTATTTTACTTCCATTGTCCCTACTGCTTTAAAACCAATTGCAAATTTCGCCGTCTTTGTCCCTCCGTATGTGCCTTCGCCCCGAATCATGACGGTCGCATTTCCTTTCTTAATATTATTCGTATAACCGACAATTTTGTATTCACCTGCCATCAGCGTCTTTTCACCAATTTTTACCTCAAACTGGCTTTCGTCAGGTTCCACTGCACTTCCTGTGTAATATTGCGGTGTTTTTAACGTTATCTTTGCTTTACTGATATCATTCTCTTTTGCAATAATCCTGTACTCGCCCGTAATGCTGTTTTCATAGCTTCCTTTTCCTTTTACAGTCACCCTTATCGTTGTACCAGCAGGTACAATATCCGTATCTCCTACCATATCACCTGCTGATTTGCGCTCTCCATTCTCAAGCTCCGTCGGACTTGCATAGGTGTACAGAATTTCTTTCTCATAGTCGGTACCTGCTTTCATTGCCTTTCCGTCCGTATCTGTCAACGTAAATTTCGTTACATGTCCCTTTGCCTTTCCAGTGTATACTTTATCATTCACCAGTAAGGTTGTATCCGAAAGATCCTTTGTCTTTATCCGGAAGCTCTTCGTGATTTTTCCACAATAGCTGCCTTTTCCCGAAATAACTGCCGTCGCATTTTTTCCGGATACCGCATATGCCGCCTTGTTGTCCTTAAAGCTGACCGTATAATCTTTTTCTTGTGATAACCGCTTTCCGTTGCAGCTTACTCTTACCGCAGGTGTACATCCGCCTTTCAGGAACACAGCTGTGCTGTCGATATCAACATCAATCAGCTTCTCCTCGTCCTTGCCAATATCATATTTTCCGCCCTTATATGGACTTACGATTTTAAAAGTCACCCGCTTTATTCCGGCATACTCGCCTTTTCCCTGTATGACTATGGATGCTGTTCCGATTTCTCTGTTATTCTCATACGAAAGCGTATAGTCCTGATTCAGCACAAGTTCTTTTTTCAGTTTTACTGTCACCGCCGGAGTCTTTGTCTTTCCGTCATAAATTTGATTCTGTATTTTTGTAACAGACGCCTTACTGATTAACGTCTTATTCGTGACGGTAAGCGTTATGTTTTTTGTGCCTGTGTAGTTGCCCTTACCTTCTACGCTGATTGTATATTTCTTTGCTTCGCTGTAATCAGACGGATTCATGATGGCGAAATCCTTATTGTTAGCAAGCTTCTTCTGCTTGTAAGTAATGGTTGGAATAACTTTCTTTGTCTTTCCTGTATAAGCAAGTGTAATTTCATCAGCTGTCACATCACTGTCACTAATATTCTTGGGATTGATATTAAACGGAATTACCTTCTTATCATTATAATTACCTTTTCCGTTAATAATGACCGTAGGCGCTTTGGCGTCTGTTGCTTTTGCCGCGTTTGTATTATTTTTATAGGAAACGGTATAATCCTTCTTTTCAATTAAAAGCGTATTTCCGTCATACACGCGGATTTCATGCGTCACTGCCTTTCCTGTGTAGGTCACATCTTCAATTCCTTTTACCCAGATACCTTTTGGAATATCTCCGGTATTTGGAATGTCCTCTGGTACGACATCGCCCCAAAGGCTGCCTTTTTCTGCTACGGTATAATGGAACTTTGCCGCTTCGCTATGTTTGTAGCCTTCCTTTACCGCAATCGCCCGAATCGTCATTTCATTATTGATAATAATTGCATTTTTATACTCCGTACTTTTTACCGTAGGCGTGCTGTCGTCTGTTGTGTAATAAATTGTAACGCCTGACATCGGATGTGAGAGCGCAACTCTTGTGCCTGCCTCGACCTCCATATCCGACTTTAAACTTGCCACAGGCGCTGAAAGGGCATCATATTCCTTCCAAACGGCCTTTAAAGTCAAGTCTGCTGTTACAGGTGTGCTAAAATCATAGGGCTTGCCGGCCAAATACCAGCCCACAAAATTATAGCCCTCTTTTACGGGTAGAATCGGCTCGTCTGCGGCATCATTTTGATAAACCTTTAACGATTCTATCACAGAACCGCCGTCCGTATCAAAGGTAACAGTAAACGATTTGAGTGTGTAAGTCATAGTAACAACCGCACTGTCTTCATTCCCATTGCTTGACGCATAGGCTTTGATTGTCGTATCTTCATTAATCGCTATCGGTTCTTTGTATACTTTACTTTTTGCGGTCGGATCACTGTTGTCTGTCGTATAGTAAATCACTGCTCCCGTCGTTTCGCTCGTAAGCGTGATAAGCGTACCTTTTCCTACTTCTGTGTTTGTGGGAATATTTGCCGCAGGAGCTTTGGTTGTTCCTATCACTTTCACATTACATACCGCCTGCTTTCCATAGCTTGCAGCGGTGATGACAGCACTGCCTGCCGCTTTTGCAGTAACCAGTCCGTTTTCATTAACAGTTGCCACATTCTCATCGGAGCTTTTCCATGCGATCGTATTTACATTCTCGTCAGAAGTAATTTGTGCATTTAATTGAAATGTTTGTCCCTCTTTTAAAGTTGCTAATGACTGGTCTAATGTTATTTTTGTTACAATATCTTTCCACTTTGCATATAACTTGATATTCTTATTTGTTCCCTTATCTATTTGTGTAATCTTGTTTTTAAATCCGCTGTCCGTATACCAACCGTCAAATTTGCTATATTCTTTCGCAGGCTCTTTTAACACAATCGTATCCGAAAACACACGAAAATCGGTTGGATTATCACTATTGTTTATTCCGCCATTAAGTTCATAAGTGACTGAATATGTCTTTAACGGTTCAAAGAATTGAACATCATACGTAATTTTTTTATTATTATATGTTATTTCAATATGATAAAGGTCTCCGTCTGCATAATTTCTTTCCGCCATTGTCGGTCGGAAAATAATGCATCCGGGCTGCCCATATCGCTGGTTATTGACGTTAAAATATCCATCGGCAGCGCTTTCAGAAAAATTCCACTGTTTCTTGTCCGCTTCTCTTGTTAAACTCACCTTGACAGTTGACATGTCAACTGTTTCATTCACAGATATAGACCATGGATCAGATGTTGTAAAATATGTTGTAGGCATACTTTGTGCCGGCCATGCAACCTTTATCTGCGTTCCTGCAAAACCATTATCAATAGAATAAATAGCTCCATATGTTCCTTTAGAACCTCCAACCACTCCAAATCCTGTCTGTTTCATCTCCGGATTTATCAGCCATCTTCTATGTCCCAGACTTTCTAGGTTGCTGCCGCTGTTGTCTGACATTTGCCCCTCTATCATACTATAGAAGTTACCACCATTGCTTCTCCATGAAAGGTTAGAGCTTGCTGCACCTTCTGCTCCAAGCTGATAGAGCGCATCTGACATATTGGAAGGCTGTGCCGGATAATGACTCAACTCCCCGTTCACATAGTTGACAAGCGACGCCGCCTGACACAGTTCATTGTATGAATCATTTATCGTAATATCATGAGAAATTCCTGCGATATATCTTACCTGATTCAATGTATCCAACGCTGTATTTAATGTTTCAAAAGACAACTCGCCCGGATTATAATTTCCCGAAGTCACAGGATTTCTTTTATACGAAATAGTCTCCTTACCTGTAATACCACTTTTTGACATATATGCTTCAATTTCGTCAACGGTATGGTACTCCACATTTAAGGATACGACACTAGGTAAATCTCCTGTTTCAATTTTGCTTAATCCGCCCGCTTCAATATTGGCACAAATCTTAGCCTCTGTCTGATATCCCGTAGTATGCGTATAAATTGTCCCATCTGTTCCCTTATACACAATAATCGGCATGGTAAAGCTGCCGTATCCAGTCGTCTTTTCGACACAGGTATAATAAAAATTTTTTACATTGCTTGAAGAAAGAATACTGCTTACCGCTACATCCTCTGAAATGTTATTGCTGTCAAGCCATGATACCAAATCCTGTTTGTCATTATCACTAATGTCGATCACATACATCTGAATCTTATCTTTGTCATAATATGTTACACACTCTGAGAGCACTCTTACTGCCGTTGCTGTATTTTGGCATGTGGTAAATTTTCCAAATACGTAAACCGCCTGCTTCCCGTCGTCTGTATTGAGAGCTTTTGAAGCAGTTTCTTCTAAATCTCTTATGTCAGAAAAAAGAAATGATATTCCTGATAAAGATGTATCGCTGCTCTCAAGCTGTTCCTCTGTGATTTCTGTTTCCGTTCCGGTTTGCTCTTCTGTTTCTGCCTCAGTAGCTGTTCCTGGTACAGTGCTCGTTTCCGTTCTGCCTTCTGTTTCTGCAATGCTATCCGTTTCTGTTACGATATCTGTTTGTGTCACAACCTCAGACATCAATTCTGTTTCCGGTATGGTTTTTGTTTCCGATTCCGCAACGGTTTCCACTTCCGATTCAATTTCTGTCTCTGTTTCTGACTCTGCCTCTGCCTCTGTCGCAGCCGCTTCTTCCGCAGAAATCTCAGCTGCCTTTGCAGGAAAATATGACACTTGTGTCATAAATATAGTCACTGCAAGTAACATGGCGAGTCTTCTCACTAACTTTTTCTTCATTGGCAGTTCCCCTCTTTCCACAGTATCAAATACTGCTATAAATTTACTATGCTTCGTGGACATTATATAATAAATGCGGAAAAAGAACAAGCAAGCCGCAAAAAAAGCAGGACCTTATATCAGTCCTGCGCGTCTAAGCCGTTTTTTAATCTGCCCGCCTACTATCATCGCTATCACAATTTTCGCAAGGTCGCCCAAGATAAAAGGAAGAACGCCTGCCGCTAGTGCAGCCATAAATGTCATATCTGCCTGATACGCCAGCCAGACGGTTCCAAATAAGTACAATACCGCTGTTCCTAACAGTATCCCCGAAAAGCAGGCAAAGATATTATTTGTTTTATCAACCACAAATCCGCATATCAGTGCCATAAAAATGTATCCGACTAAGTATCCTCCCGTAGGTCCCAGCAGCTTGGCAGGGCCGCTTGTAAATCCCGTAAATACAGGAATCCCAATAAATCCTATCAGCAAATAAATACAACAACTGATTGTTCCCTTTTTCATGCCAAGCACATAGATTACAAAATAGATTGCAAGGGTTCCAAGTGAAATTGGTACAGGGCTTATCGGCAATTGTATGGAAAGCGGTCCCATAATACAGATAACTGCCGTCATCACACCAATTAGTGTCAATGTTTTTGTGTTAAATTTTCTTGTTTTCGTCATTGATGTTTCCATTCTTCATTGCTCCTTCTGTGCTTTAAATGTTAACCTAGTTTTCTTATATAGTTTACAATTAGCTTCAAAAAATGTCAACCCATTTTTTAAATAGGTTGACATTTTTTCATATCTTATTATTAATACCGTACTTTAAATTCCTTACTCTTTACTTCATAAGTCGCGCCGGAACCGGTCTCAATGGTATAGATTACTGCCATTTTATATGCTCTTGCGCGCTTTAGCATCTCCGGATGTGTTTCTTTGAGTATAAGCTCCGGATTTGTAACAGACATATCGTAGCTGCTTCTTTGCAGCGTAAAATATCTGCCGTACTCGCCCACAAGCCGCGCACCCTTTACTTTGTGCATATCACCGAGATTTGAAAAATCGGTCTCTATACTAATTTGATTATCCGCTGACCGTTTTGCAGACATATCAGCCTTCACTGTACCCTTTATCAGCTTCACGCGCAATGTCAGCGTATTCAGCGCCTTTTTTTGACCGGAAGCCTGATCCGTATAATACGGTGTCAGTTTATAAGTATAGATGCCCGTACGGTCTGCTCCTGCAGTGCTCACAATCACACTGCTGCCTTCGTGAATAAGCTGAACGGAATTGTTCTCCATAAGCTGCTGCGATTTTTTATTCGCGCCTTTTATCTCCACATCGGAAAGCTGCGCTTCGCCTGCACAGTTTTTAAGAGAAATGTTTACCTCTGTCCTGTCGCTATAAGCTATATTGAACACAACACTGTCCTTATCCGCTGCCGCCGACGGATTTACGCTCTTAATCGTATACTCCGCCCGCACTGTATCACGCCAGCCTTTTGCACCAAACACAAACGCAAGTTTTGCATTTCCACTGTAAGAAACTCTCAGCGAATAGTAGCCTTTATTCTTATTTATGACCGCCGCATCATTTTCGCAGCGTACCTCGTCATAGTTATACTGCGAGCCGCTGCCGTAACGGAGCATTCTCTTTTGGGTCAGGTCGTAAACCTTGATTGCCGCCTCATTTCCATTTGCAGCAGAAACACTACTGCTGCCTGCACCCGTATTGTAATCCGTAAGCTTCAATTTGGGCTTTTGATAGCAAGTCTTTATATGGAGGTCAAACTCATATGGCTCACGCACACCCTGAAGCATTACGGTAAGCGTGCCTTCCGCCACTCTCTTATCGACAAGCGTCCCCTCCGAAACTGCTATATTATTCTGCAAAATATCATAACACATTACCCCGTTTTCAGCTTTTTGCGCAGTCGCTGCAATCGCAAAACCACTTTCCGCATCTTCAAGCGTGTCTGTCCATTGAATAGAAGCAATTTCCATTCCGTCAGTTTCAGGCATCAGCGAAAGCTGTCCCCGATCCGCTGTATAAAACAGGTTTATGCTCTTTGTAATCTCCGCGGAAAGCTTCGGCTTTTTGTCAATTACCTTTACCTTCATCGGGTAAAAATACGGCTCCCCTGAAGCGTTTGTCGTAATTTTCAGTCCACACTTGTAAGTTCCCTGCGGAAGCTCCTCCGACGCGGGTCTTATAAGGTATCCACGAACACCATAGTCACAGACCTCGAAAATTGCCGACTTCCCTGTTCCGTCGCTGTCAGTCAGCTCCACGCTCTTGATATGCTGTCCATCACCTGTCTCGATTGCAATGCTTCCATACTGCGCCGCAGAAAGTTCTTTGCCTCTGCTGTCCCTGTAATTGTATGCCGTATTTACCGTTATCTCCTTGGCAGACACTTTGGGCGCTTCTGCACTCACCGGCTGCCCTGTAAAAGCCGGTTCCGTTTTGGACACAGTTTCTAAGGCTTCTGCTTCTTCTATTGCTTTCGCTCCGGTTTCTGCGCCGTTTTGCGCGTTTCCGTAATATACCTTTACACTGCTCTCACAAGCATAAAATCCTTCTCCGGTATAAACTGTCTCAAACGTGTATGGCTGTGCATTCTCAGACAGCCTATACATTACTGTTTTCGGATTTTTCCACTCCCAGCCTGCTCCGAGATAATCGCCAATCGCGATTTTCTCAAGCTTAATTTTCTTTCCCATATCATCAACATAAATCTGCGATGTTTTCTTCCCGGGAACAGGCTTCACATGAATTTGAAATACCGCCTCCTGTCCTTCCATTAACATACCGTATGACGGTGTCACCGTAACCGCCGCCGTTCCTGCACTGACCGGAGTTATGACACCCCTGTCGTTTATTTCCAATACACCAGTGTTCGACGAACGCCAAGAAAACATCTCCGCATTAAAGTCTCCTGACGGAATTAATGCCCCATTCATCTCATATCGGATACCATCCTTTAACGCAAGCTCATAAACTTCATCCGTCTTTATCGCCGGATATCTTGCATCTTTTGCAGAAAGCCCGACAATCTCAAAGCGCTCGGGAACCGCTTCCACGCTCACGTTAATGCGAATCTCAATACCGTCCTTTTTCAGCGTAATGCCTGTTCTTCCCACACACAACCCGGTGAGCACACCCTCTGATATTTGTGCTATCGCCGGCTTATCCGGCACAATCTCATAATCGGAAACCTCCGTCAACGTACCGTCTGGCAGCACCTCACAAAGCACAACATCGCAGACATCGCCTTTATAAAGTGTCCATTCAGATGCACTTTTGCCCAAACTTCCATCTGCATTTTTCTCCGCCAGTACAAATGATTTCACACATACACTGCACTGTGCGTAAACTTCTTCCGAGTACGCCGAAACCGCCGTAATCACAGCTTCCCCCTGCGCTGCCGCATGTACCTTTCCGTTCTTATCGACTGTTGCCACCGCTTCATTGCTGCTGCTCCATATAACCTCAGATGACGCATCAGAAGGCGACGCCTCTGCCGATAAAATGACACTTGTGTCATATAATAAATTCATTTGATCCTGAGAAATGCGGATGCTCTCAGGCAGCTGCACGCTCTTTGTCGTAAACGAATATTGGGGGGAAAGATATGCTACCGTTCCTGCATAGCACTCACCGATAATCGTTTCCATTACTTTAAGCTCCGCGCCTGTCACTGTATATGCAGTTTCCGGTGACAGTCCGTCAAAGCAAACCTCTGCTCTGTATCCGTTTTCTTTCGATAGCTCAACTTCCTGAGCGAAACTCTGTTCTCCGTTTTCACTGGCAAGCGTAAGTACTGCCGTAAGCGATTTCATGCCCTCCATACCTGCCGCTTCCACCGAAAGCAGCTCGCTGCCCGCTGTACTGCGCTCCTCGTCAGCCGCTATTGCAAGCGCAATATCGGCGCTCTTTGTAGTGACGCTTCCCGACTGCCGCATATCCTCCTCAATCTCATACAATGAGGTATTGTAGCCGCTGTCGCTTACCGCCACAATATAATCGTATTCCGTCCCTGCCTTCAGGTCCTTTATAAAGGTCAAAATCCCCCCTGTCGTATCACTTATCATAAAGGATTCACTGCTCTTAATCCACTCCCATTCGTCTGCTTCCTTATAAAATATATAGATATAGGAAGTTGTATTGATTGGATTGTTTGTCAATGCTGCCTTCAGGGAAATATAAGAATATCCGCTGTTTGCGCTGACATTGGTAAGACTCCTCGCATCTGCCTGTGTCAGCACCTCGCTCGAATAAGTTCCTTTTAGTCCGTCCGCCGTTTTCGGAAAAGCAACGTCACTGATTCCCATTACAAACTCATAGATCGTGTCTGCATTCAAGTCATCACTCAGGTAACTTGTAAGCTCAAATCCGCACGCTGTCTGACCGTTTTCGAGGAGACTGCTTCTGATATCCCAGTCCTCTTCCTCCTTTTCCTTAAAGAAAAGCACCGCGTACTGATTCTCAAAATCGGTCTCGCCTTCAATTGACGCCTGCACGACAAAATTGTGTGCTCCTGCGGTCAATGATGTGACGCCCATCATCACACCTTCTATTTTTGCCTCAAAAGTAAATGTAAATGTGCCATACTCGCCGCCCTTAATATCGCGGAACGAAATCGTGTACGTCTTTCCGTCATCAAGCGGCGCCAGCGTGCGGTTTTCCGTCTTATAGTCCTTTGACTTGTAAAGATTAAAGCTGTCACCATACCTTCTGTACTCGCCGCCCTCCTCACAAATATACGTAAAGAGCGTAATGTCATTTGAAATGTTTTCCGTTCTGCCATTGATTCCAATATTGTAATTCACGGCATCCGCAGTATTTGCCGTAATTTCAACGCTGACTTCGGATTTTTCGGTCGTCACCAGCTGGTATATGGTCTGCGAAAGCGCTGAACCTGCATAAAGCTCCCACTTAAAACCATACTGTGTATCCGGTGAAAGCATCATTAAATCAGCCGCCTGCACAGACGCGGTGTAATTTTCAGAAGCTGTAAGGTTCATTTTGCCTGCCTGTACTGCCTCCGCGTAAAGTTTTGTCTCAGGATTATAGTAATACAGTTTTACGCTGTATGCGGTTCCTTTTTTAAGCTCTGCACGTTTTACCTGATAGGAAATAACGGAATCATATGCTCCCGTATCCGCAGAAAGCTCGGGTTGAATCGCTGCCGTTCCTATTTTGAACGTCCCGCGCTTTACCACGCCAGAAATACGAACCTCATATTCATATTCCGCACCCTCCTGAAGTCCTGTGATGGTTCCCTTTGTTTTACCTTTTCGGACGCTGATTTCCACTACCTCGTATTCACCAAGCGAGTCCTTCATTCTGTATTTGAACTTTCCGCCGGCTGCCTTTAGATAATTCTCTATGGTAATGGTGTAGTCCGCAGCGTATGACTTTGTGTTA
Organism: uncultured Lachnospiraceae bacterium; assembly: GCA_910577115.1. Lineage (GTDB taxonomy): Bacteria > Bacillota > Clostridia > Lachnospirales > Lachnospiraceae > COE1. The sequence goes on along the minus strand of CAJTMC010000038.1, from coordinate 4,098 downwards.
TTTTTAACAATATTTACTTTAAGGGTGTCGGCCGGAAACGGCGGTTTATCGGTCGTCACTGTCCTTGCCGTTTCCTTAAAGTGACCTGTGTAGCCGGGTTCATTAATCCACACCCTGACAGTGTATGTTGTGGATGCTTCCAAGTCATCTGCTTTTGCTTCAATACGCCATTCTTCAAGTCCCTTTGTGTCCGTCTTTTCCATACCGGTTACAAGTGTTTTTCCGGATTCGTCCAAAATCTCATAACATAAATTGAAAGAGGACGGTATTGTGCCATCGTATGAAGTAATGTCCGCCTGTATGGAAATGCTGTCGGGACCTTCCGCCTTGATACTATAATTTACCTTTGCCGGATACTCTTTTGTGTCCACAGTGGTGTATGCCGTAACGACACCGCTCGCATTATAAAACTCAAAATAGTATGTAGTCGCCGGCTCAAGACCGGAGACACTAACCTGCCCTAATCCGCTGATATATTTCTGAATACTGACCTCTTTTTCATATTCTGCAAGCGGACCATAGTTGATTCTTGTCACAGGGTCAACGGCTTCAATGTCAATCGTAATGCTGTCATAGGTGGAATGCATGTTTCTAATAACTACGTTTTCCTTCGATGCGCCTGTTTTCAGCCTGATTGCATCGGAATCAGAAACAAGCACTGCTTCGAGTGCCTTTGTGCTGCTGTTTAAAAGATACATGGTAAAACTGTATTCCTGTGAAGAAGTCAGCCCGTTGATGCTTTTTTCCTTTTTTGCGTTTGTACTTACGGTTTCCTCCGTATAGGTATAGCCTACCTCACTATTGCCGTAAACAATCTGCCATAGATAGCTTTCATTCGTTCCCGTTTCTGAACTTCCACTGATTGTAAGATCCGTTGTAAGTGTACGGCTTGCCGGTTTCCATCCAATATTTGCCTTAAGCGAAGATGCCGTTGCCGTATATCCGCCATCCGTTTCTTGGACAGATGCCACAACTGCTTTTTTTACACCAAACTTGACGCTTTTTCCGGTCTTTGCATCACCGTCCAGACAGACTGCCGGATAAACGGTCTGACCTTTTTCCATATAGAAAAGAAGGTATCTTACTTTGTCTTGATAAGTTCTTTGTTTTAATTGTTTTTTATTACCGGAACTGTCGTAAATTGTATTTTTGACACTGTTTACGTCCGCGCCGTCCACAAAAAAATTGTAATAGCCCGCACTGGGGGCCGTAAACTTAAAAAGCTGCTCTTTTGCGCTTGAAGACTTTAGTGTAATATCTGTAATTTGTCCCGTTTTAATTGTTTTGCTGTTTTTTTCTTCCTCAGACTCCGCGCTCATTTCCTCCGAAGACGATTCTTCCTCTGAAGACGATTCTATAATACTAGCCCGTTCTGTCTTGCTTTCTTTTTCCTTTTTTGACTCCTCAACCTTGCCTGACTCCTGAGTTTTGCTCTCCTCCTCAGACTTTGGCTCCGATTTTTCCTCTGTCTGTGTTTCCATCTGCGTTTGGGAGGGCGTTTCAGGACATTCCTCTGTTTCTGTCTGCGCCGGATTATCCGTTTTGATCTGGGTTTCTGTCTCAGATGGAACCTGTGTTTGCGTCTGTGTCGGCCCTTCCGGACTCTCAGACGTCTCAGACGGTGTTTCAGGCGGCGTATCCGTCGGCTGTGGCGTATCACCGACTTCCGGTTTTTCCTCTGTCTTCGTTTCCGATGGTTTCGGCTGTGGTTCTGGTTCCGGTTCCGGCTTTGGCTCCGGTTCCGGTTCCGGTTTTGGCTCCGGTTCCGGTTCCGGCTTTGGTTCCGGCTCCGGCTCCGGTTTCGGTTCTTCTTCCTTTTTATCCTCTTCCTTCTTTTCTTCTCCGTCCCCTTCATCATTCAGGTGATTTATTCCCGTGCCTGTGATCTCTGTTTGCACAGGTTCTTTTGCAACGGCAGCTTGTGGTATACTGCCTGCTATTAGACAGCTGCATAATAGTATTGCCAACCCCCTGTAAAACATTTAATTTCCCCTTTCTGATTGCGCAAAGACAGCAGCCGGATTTTCGGCAGACAGCTGCGCTAAACTATGCTTGGTGGATTTTTAATTTTTTTCCACATTTTGGTAATTATTATACTGCTTTTTCCACAAAAATTAAATAGGTTTAACAATTATTTTCAACATGTTCACCGATTAGCTTCTCCATCCACACCATATCGTACCAATGTTGAAATTTATATCCGCATTTATGAAAATGCGCTACCATTTGATATCCAAGCCTTTCATGAAACATCACACTATCATTCGTCAAGTGCGGATCAAATGTATTCGTATAGGCAATGCACGCATTTAGATTTAATATTCCCTGAACCTTTAGCGCTTCCTCAAGGCGCTCGTACAGTTTCGCACCTATTCCCGCATGCCTCTTTCCCATTTTGACATAAATAGAAGTCTCAACTGCCCGATTGTATGCCGCCTGTACTTTAAATGCTCCCGCATAAGAATATCCGACAATTTCCTTCCCTGATTCCGCTACAAAATAAGGATACTTTTTTAAGGTATTCTCTATGCGGGCAGAAAATTCTTCCATTGTCGGAATCTCATATTCAAAGCTGATTGCCGTATCCCTGACATATGGTGCATAAATCTCCAAAATCTGCTCCGCGTCATCAGGAACTGCTGTTCGTATTGTTATATTCATCTTTATGTGAACCCTCCTGCTATATTATGGAAACTTCCCGTCTAATAATAACATGATTTTATACTAATTTCACTCCTAAACTATTGCTTTTCGTATATTCGCTATGATATACTCTGCTTATATATTAGTTCTCATGGATAATGAGCTTTTCATCATTAAACGACAGGGAGGTTTTCATATGATGATAGGAAGTGTTTCAGGATATCAGCCATACAATTCGCTATACACAAGTCCATTTGGAAGAACTTCACAAGCACAAGATATCAGTGCCATTTCAGGTGTTGAGGGCGAGAAAAAAAGCGCCAATCCGGACGAAATCAAAAAGCCCGGCCGCAAGTCTTCACCGGAGGACTGCGATACCTGTAAAAACCGCAAATATCAGGACGGCTCTGACGAAGGCAATGTTTCTTTTAAAGCAGCAGCGCACATTTCGCCGGAATCTGCCGCATCTAAAGTACGCGCACATGAGAATGAGCATGTTTCCAATGCTTATAAGAAAGCTGCGAAAGACAACGGTAAAGTGGTTAATGCGTCTGTTACGCTTCAATCTTCCATTTGTCCGGAGTGTGGTCGTACGTATGTTTCGGGTGGTCTTACAAAAACTGCAATTCAATACAAAAATGAGGATAATCCGTACACGAAAAACCAAAAAGCGCTTGATGCAATCAATATGCGTGGCGCAAATGTAGATTATGCCGCATAATTTATGAACCCCAATTCCTTATGTGCTTTGGAATTGGGGTTTTCTATGAGAAAAACATTTTACAGGAGGTAACATATGTCAGGAGAACACAAGAAAGGATTAAACGCAGAATTAATTGAGACGGATTTAGAAAACTGCTGCAGAAGCGAAGACTTGTGCAGTGAGTGCCAAGGTATCCATTGTGTTATAGGCTATGCGAAACGGTGCATCGAGGACTTTAAAAAAACACCGAAAAAGAACGTTCCAAGCGGGGTGCGCAACATTCCTACGATGGATTTTAAGGTATTCGACGAAGTGGAACTGGAGACAGCAATTGCACATATTTTAAAAGAATGCAAAGACTGCAAAGAAGACCATACGGAGAATTGTATTATCAATGTAATCCGCAATTGCTATGAAGTCGGGCTGCTAGGAGATATACAGCCTTACGAGGGAAGCACGCTGCAGTACTTAATGTATCTGAAACAAAATTTCTCCGAAAAGGCAGGGCAGATTGCGGGGATTTATTCAAGTTTATCTTAATCTAGTATAATCAAATTTAATTAGACTTATGTTTTTCATTGTGGTACAATAGACTCAGCAGAGGAGGTCGTATTATGCCAAATTCAATAAAATCCATTAACCTTACACAAGATGATAAAGAAGCTTTAGAGAGTATCCTTCGCCAGAGCACTGTTGAGGCAAGAACCTATATCAGAGCGAAAATACTACTCTTGAAATCAGAAAATAATTCC
>CAJTMC010000037.1 GCA_910577115.1 uncultured Lachnospiraceae bacterium | reverse complement strand
TTTTCGCAGAATATTTCAATCTGCGAAGATTTTTTCTCCATTATTTATTTTTCTCCAATAAACGTATTTCAAAAATCCCATTGTAACAATTTCCATTCTTACTGTTCCGCCAATCTTTCCTTATCTTTTAGAAAAATTTAATTGACATTCTGCTATAACAGAATATATCATCATTTTATATATATTTATTTACAAAGAAATGGAGGCCTTTATGGAGGTTTACAATAAAAACCGTGACAAGAATCAATCCCTGTCCGATGAAATCAGAGAACAGAATGCCAAGCTGAAAAACGCATCTTTAAAAGATAAGCTTTTATATTTTAAAGACTATTACTTACTGACTGCAATCGCCGTAATCGTGATATGTGCATTTGTCTTCTCATTTGCATACACCATACTTACTGCACCGCGTGACACTGCCTTCGGCGCATTTTTTTTCAACGACACCGGCGATTCTTCAAACACCGAACTGGTTGACAGGTTTGTTGATTATATGGGAATTGACACTTCCAAGCAGAATGCTTATATTGATTCCAGCATGAGCTATTCCGAAAATGGTGTCGAATTTGATTCTTATATAGACCTTGAGAAAGCAATGGCTTCTATAACGGCAAATGATGTTGATGTGATTGTCGGTGATGCGGATACAATTGACTATTTTACCAAGTGCGACTGTTTAGGCAATATCACAGATATCCTTCCTGAGGATTTGTTACAAACGTATCAAGACCGGCTTTACTATGCAGAAACAGGCAGCGGCGAAAGTATTCCCGTTGGTATTGATGTCTCTGATGCTCCAAAGCTGAATGAATATTATTACTATGTTGATAAAGAACCTGTATTTAGCTTTATTATAAATTCTGACAAAACAGAGAATGCAATCGCATTTTTGAGATATATTTATATGGAAGATTCGCAATCCTCTTTTTAAATGATACTAAGCCGGCTATTTTCACATTTCATTCTAAAGCTTTACTTTATTACTCTGCCGCCAGATTTTACGTTTTTGCGCCTCCTGAATCAGTTCCTCCCGAAAATTCGGATGGGCTATGGAAATCAACGCTTCTGCCCGTTCCCATGTGGAGCGTCCTTCCAAATTAATTGCGCCGTATTCTGTTGCCAGAAAGTACACCTGACTTCTCGGTGAGGTGATAATGTCCCCATCAAACTGTGGGCGGATGCGTGAATGATAAATTCCCTTTTTATCCTTATAAACAGAGCTCATGCAGATGAATGCCTTGCCTCCTCTTGATGCGGACGCGCCAATCAGAAAGTCGAGCTGTCCGCCCGTTCCGCTAATCTGGCGCGAACCGGAACTCTCCGCTGCAACCTGTCCATACAAATCCACTGATACACAACTGTTTATGGATACCATATTGTCAATCTGCGCAATCACGCTTGGCCTGTTGACATACTCTAACGGATAAGCCGCAATTCCGTGGTTGTCGTCAAGCCATTCATACAATTCCGACGAACCGACCGCACAGCCAAAAACACCCTTTCCCTTATCAATGCTCTTTCTCCTGTTTGTCAACTTTCCTGCCTTATACAAGCTCAAATACGCGTCCGAACACAGCTCCGTATGCATTCCCAAATCCTTTAAGTCCGACTCTGCAAGCAGTTCTCCCAGCGCGTTTGGCATACTGCCGATTCCAAGCTGCAGGGTTGCACCGTCCACAATATGCGGCAGAATATTTGCGGCGATTTTTCTGTCAATTTCCGTGACCGCGGGAGGCGCTTCCACCATAAACGGCTCATGCTCTCCTTCCACAATATAATCCACGTCTGAAATATGAATGCATTCGTCATATCCGCCATGAATTTTTGGCAAATTTTCGTTGACCTCCACAATGACAATATCTGCCATGCGCGTAATCGGCGCCGCCACACCGGTATTTGCCGAAAAATTAAAATACCCGTGCTTATCCATTGGCGACACGCTCACCATGACTACATTCACCTTCAAAAAATGCTCATAATATGCCGCATTATTGTGAAACACCATCGGAATATAATAGCATAAGCCCTTATCACAGAGCTTTCTTTCATACGACGAGCAGTGCCAGCTGTGATAGGTGAAATGCTCCTGACTTTCATCACACTCCGCCACCGCGATGGGTCCGGAAATCAGATTTCCCCTGATTTTTACGTCAAAAAGCTCGTCCCTTCTTTTCGCAAGCGCCCTGTCTAAAAGAACCGGCATGCCGACGCAGCTGGTATAATCAATCCAGTCGCCGCTTTTAATGACCTTTACTGCCTCCTCAGGACTCGTAAGCTTTTCTTTATATTCCGATACAAAATCTTTTAACATATGCTCCTCCGATTTTATTTCTCTAAACTTTTCTTTATTTTTATCCTTGCCGTACAATATCATCTGTGCTATACTGTGGAATAGAACAAACATTATTTCACAGGAGGCTCAAATGAAAAAAAATTTATTAAGGCACTTATCTGTTCTCGCATGTATCACTGCTGTCGCTGTTGCCGTTACGGCGTGTGGCGGCAGCACTCCTTCTAACGGCGGCATTCCCACACAAGAACAGCTCTCCGCAGCGCAAGACGCTTTGGGCGATAAAATCAGCAGCTTAAGCTTTTCCGTTGACGGCGTTATTTATCAGTTTCCCATGTATGTCAGCGATATGACAGACAACGGCTGGGCATTTGACAGTTCCACAAAATCCAGCCTAAAAACAATTGAGGCAGACACTCTCGTAGCGCCTGCTGTTTCCATGCGGAAAAAGGCGACAGACGGATATGCCGCAACCTCATGTTCCGTGCAGCCTATCAACAAAAGTGCTTCGGAAATTTCGCTTGAAAATGCAAGGATTTATAAAATCACATTTTCCAAGTCAAACGGCACAACCTTAATCCTCCCGTCAGGCATCACATGGGACAGCACATTTGAGGAAGTCAAAGAGGTCTGTAAACCCGAAGCTGCCTTTGATCAGGACGGTATTAAATATATGAAAATCAAGGGCGAGGATTCTGCCTATTCCATTACCATAAACTTTGATGCAACGCAAAATACGATAACAAGCGTGGAATATCAGGGACGCTTATAAGATCAATCCGATATATACCACAACTGCCGGCCGTTTTTCCCCCTTATGGCCGGCCGTTTATTTATCCGCCAGCAAATTCGGGCGAAGCCACTTGCCGCCCATAAAACGGCGCACGAAAATGACAGACCGTATTCCCCAGTCGGCAAACATTCCAATCCACACTGCCATCGGGCCAAAGTGAAATACCCTGACCAGAAAAATGCAAAGCGCCACGCGGCACCCCCACATCGTTATAACGGAAACCATCATCGAAAATTTGACGTCACCTGCTGCCCGAAGTCCATACGCAATCACAAAAGAACCTGCCCAAAACAAAGGCTTTGCAATCGTGATTGCCGTAACCATCTCAAAACACATTTTCGCCGATTCCGGCTCCATACCAGCAAGCCACGTTACAGGCTTTGTGATTGCAAACACCAAAAGGCAGGAAACAAGAATGCCTGCCCACGCAATTTTAGTCAGTTTTACAATATAATATTTTGTTTCCTCTGTTCTTCCTGCGCCGATGCACTGACCTGCGACGGTCATCAGTCCGATTCCCACGCCCATTCCGACTACGCCGTTAACACTCTCAAGAATATTTGTCATTGCCTGCGCCGCAATCGCAATGGTTCCCATTGTAGAAACGGTAGACTGAATCGCAAGCTTTCCAAATTGAAACATACCGTTTTCAATTCCCGACGGAATACCGATAGCCATAATTTTCACAATCAAAGGCATATCCGGACGGATTTTCAAATAATCCCGCACAACAATAACCTGTCCCGGCTTTCTTAAACAATAAAAAATCACAGTCGTACAAAATACCCTCGACAAAAGCGTCGCGAGCGCAGCACCTGCCGCTCCCCACCGAAATACATAGATAAATACCGCATTTCCTGTAATATTTAAAATATTTGAAGCGACAGACACCTTCATCGGAAACCTTGCATTGCCGGACGCCCTGTAAAAAGCCGCTCCTGCACTGAATAAAGCGAGAAACGGATAAGAAATCACCGTAATCACGAAATAGATAATTGCGTTATCCATGACAGGCTCTTCCACGGTGCCAAAAATAAACCGTAAAAGCCGCTCTCCGCCCAAAATACAAAAGCCCATAATCGCCAGCGCAATCACAAGCACCGTGAGCGCCACCTGCCTTGCAGCCTTATTGCTCTCCTGCTCGTTTCCACTGCCAATGTACTGCGAGCATATAATAGCCGCTCCGGACGCCATTGCCGAAAAAATCTGTATGACCAAGTTGTTAACAGAATCAACAAGGGATACTGCCGAAATTGCCTCGCTTCCCACAGTGGATACCATCATCGTGTCAACCATTCCCATTAGGGAGTTTAAAAGCTGTTCAATGATGATTGGGAGCAAAAGCAAAAAAAGCGCCCTGTTGTCAAATAAAAGATTGTTCCAGTCAATCTGTTTTTTATCATATAGCTTCATTTTTGATTAACTCCAAAAGCGCAAGCGGCTCTTCGATGAAAATTTGGGCGCCGCTTGCGATCAACTGTTCCCTGTCCCGAAAACCCCAAAGCACGCTTACACATTTTATTCCCGCATTTTTTGCCGTCTCGATATCGACCTCCGAGTCGCCGACATACACGGTTTCTTCCCGTTTTGCATGATATGCGGACATTGCCAGAAACACGCTGTCCGGCGCCGGCTTCCTCTGCATTCCTTCACGGTCTCCCACTGCCACTGCAATCTGCGGAAAATACCGTTTATTTAATGTCTGCACTGCCGAGTCAACCTTGTTTGAGACAATTGCCGTCTGAATATGTTCCCTTCCCAGCGCGTCAACCAGCTCCATAATTCCCTCATATGGCTTTGTTTTGTCATTACAATGCAGGTCATAGTACCTGCGAAACTCTGCAAACACTGCCTCAAATTCGGGATTCTGTTCTCCGTCCGGCACTGCCCGCATCAGCAGCCTGCGTATCCCGTTTCCCACAAACCGCTGTATTTCACAGATATCCCGTGTCGGCATATGGAATATCGAAAGCGCATGATTGACTGCATCAGTCAAATCTTCCAAAGTATCTAAAAGTGTTCCGTCAAGGTCAAAAATAACTGTTTTTATTTTCATAAATTTCCTTCCTCTGTCGTATCCAATTTCTTCCTTCCTCATTATAATACAATCCCTAAAACAAATCTATACAAAAAGCGATACCATTTATGAATCGTATCGCCTTTCCATATCTCTATTTCTGTTCCTATTATTCAACATTTTCAAAATTTCACTCAAAGTCATTTGAATATGCGCAAAGCTGCGCAGGCTAACGACCGCAGCAGACTTCTTACACAACCTTACGCGCCAGCAGCTGCCCGATCTGCAGCATTCCTGCCCCCTGCTTGCTCCAGCTTTCGCCAAGATCCTGCGCAGAATTTAAGAGCATCCGTCTTAAATCCTGATTATTCAGATACGGATATTTCTGCAGGCACAGGGCACATGCGCCGCTCACGATTGGCGCGGACATGGAGGTACCGCTTTTTGCTATGTAAGGCGAAAGGGTATATTTGTTGTTGCAGGAAACAATATCCGTTCCCGGCGCCACGATATCCGGTTTTTTTAACGGATTTGAAATCAGGTTGTTCAAATCCCTTCCCGGCCCGCGGCTGGAGTATTCGTTGCAAAGCCGGCTGCCCTTTCCCTTGTAATCACCATCATGACAGCCGACACAGATGCAGCTTGCACACTCGCCAATCGGTGAAAGCGTCATCAGATTGGGTCCCCTGTTGCCTGCCGCCGCCACGATTACAATACCGGCCAGCCATATGTTTTCCATATATTTCCTTAACGACGCCCACTCGTTCTTGTCAATGCTCTCGTCAGACTCCATTTCAATCGAGATGTTCAGTACTTTAACCATATATCTTTTTTTCAGCTCAAGAACCCACTCCAGCCCCCGAATCAGATTTTTCAGATTGCCGCCACCTTTTCTGTCCAGCACTTTCCCACACAAAAGCTGACATTCCGGTGCAATTCCCCTGTATCGTCCTCTCGATGCTGCTCCATTTCCTGCGAGAATACCACAAACATGTGTTCCATGTCCGTTGTCGTCATACATTCCCCGCTGCTGTATTCTCGCCCGCCGTTCGCCCGTAAAATCACGAAACTCCAAAATGTGCCCCCGAAGATCAGGGTGGGGAGCGACACCGCTGTCAAGCACAGCGACATACACTCCCCTCCCTGTATATTTTGAAGCATCATATGAATCGCAGCCGAGCATTCTTCGTATTCTGTCCATTGCCTTATTCCCCACACTTTTTCCATGACAAACATCGTCATGACGATGTTTGTCATCATCATTGATGTATTAATGTATGCGGAATAAAACACAAAGGTTCACTCGTTTCGAATTGCTGCAAGCGGGCTTAACCGCATCGCTCGAAGAGACGGAATAAAGCCTGCGACCATGCCAATCACAATGGCAAAAACAACTGCAAGCGGACTAAGCCATAACGGGATACGGCAGATTGCTCCCACCACGTCCATATTTGCCACCACTTCGCTTGAAGCGACAAGCGAATTAATAGCAAAACTTAAAAGATAACTGAAACCGACACCGACAACACCACCGATAAAGCCGATAAAGCCCGCCTCCATCAGGAAAAGCGCCTGAATATTGTGAATATCGCACCCAAGCACCTTCATGACGCCAATCTCCTTCGTCCGCTCATAGATTGACATCATCATCGTGTTTGTGATACTGATTGCCGCAACAATCATCGCTACGGCACCGATTGCGCCAAGAACAGCCTGTATTGTATTCATGCTGTCCATTTCCTGCTGAATCCACTCCGCAGAGCTGGACGCGTTGTATCCTAAATCCTGCAGCGTCTGCGTCAGCTCCAAAACGTTTTCCATATCATCAACCTGTATGACAACCTCGGAATAAAAAAGCTCATTATACGGCTTTCCGTTTTTGCGCGTCGGCTGGCCGGGAATCGCCTTTTTCTTAAATACCTGCTTTAAATGTGCTTTGAGCGCGTCAATATCACAGATCGTATCCTGACTGTAGTTCTTCCAGTCGCCAAGCTCTCCCTCCATGATTCCCGATGCCTCAATAATATATTTTTTCGGTGCCTTTACCGGTGCTCCGCCTTCCGGCGTCCCGCCTCCCTGGGACTGCCAGTACGCATCCGTATCAAAGATAAAAAATATCGCGTCATTCATCAGATCAATATTGGGCGCCTCCTGTTTTTCCCAATAAGGGGAGCTTCCTGTCTTCTCGTCATAAAAATCAATAACCACATTGTTTCCGTAAAAAAACTTCAGTTCTGTCTGTGAATCGGGAAGGCTGCCCTGTGCTATATCCAAATTCAGTCCCTGCATCTCCTCCTGCGACATCCCTGTCAGCCGAATCCAGTTCATATATCTTCCGGCTTTGGCAATCAGGCTAAACGTAAGATGCGGATACACCTGTTCCACATGCTCCATTCCCAGTAGTTCATTGACAAGCGTATCATCCAGTTTTTTCTCCTCATTCTGGTCATTGCTTGAATAACCATAATAGCTTCCCGAATAAATCCGTATCTGCGTCATCGAACTGTAGTTCTGATAATTATCAAGCATGGACTGTTTCAACCCGTTTCCGAGCGCCACCATAACAACAATCGACGTAATACCGATTACCACACCGAGCACCGTAAGAATTGTCCTAAGCTTCCTCTTCCACAGATTGGACATGCTCATCAGCAATAAGTCAAAAATCTTCATTATTCATTATCCTCGTCAAGCAAGTCTATGTCTTCCTTATGCTTTTTTGCCTTTCTCTTCTTGGAAATCACAACTGCCACAACGACAATCACTGCCACAAGAACGACAATTCCCACAACGACTGCAACAATCGGAAGCCCTTTTTGCCCCTCCTCTTCTCCGGCAATAATTTCCTCACCTCCCATATCCATTCCGGGATCATCAAACGTCATTTCATATACGTACAAATTCAGCTCTTTTTCAACCTGCGTTTCGTTTCCTGCCTCGTCTTCATAGCTGATCACTGCCTTTACGATGCCTTCCCCCATATCAGGCGCTATACCTGTCACCATCGAATCAACACTTCCTGTCTGACCGGGGGCAATATTTCCAAGATATGTAAGCGCCTCATCAACCGTATCCGATTTATAGCTTACTTTGACATTGTAAAGCGTGGTCTTTCCTGTATTATATACATCGAACATGACATTCGACTGTTCTCCTACTGCGATTGACTCCGGCATAATCTCCGCGCTGCTTGTGTCAAGCTTGGACTCCTGCTTAATCGGAACCGATACATGCGCGGTATCTGCAATGTTAATCTGTTCGTCCGTATCATATTTCATGTTTACGGTAAGCACATACGGTTTCTGCGCAAGGTCTGATTTTGCCTCCATTTCAATACTCATATCATATGTCGCTCCGGGGGCAATGCTGCCAGTATATACCGAGCTTGAACCTGACGTCGGCAAAAATGCCGCATAAGTCGCAGTCGTATCATTTCCCTCTACGGTTGCCTCAAGGTTAAACAGAACATTCTTGACTGTTGTATCCGCTGATGTATTTTTTACGCTGACTGTCAGCATAAACGTTGAGCCTGCATAAATGGTGTCCGGATTGGTTGTGAAACCTGTAACAATAATTCGCGGATTGGAGTCCTGCTTATCCTCGTCTTTAATCAAGGTATCACTCGGATTGGAACCCTTGACATTAATATATGTAACGATGTCGGTCTCGACAAGGGAGCCGCTCTGATAATAGGTTGCATGGAACGTGAGCGGGTAGCAGCCTGTCATTACGTCCTTTCTGACATCAAAGTACCAGCCGATGTCCATACGCTTATTAAACGCGTCAACCGTATTTTCGGACGCCTGTATGACTTGCACCATCTGCGCGTCATATGCCTGATTGATCTCAAACGGCCACTTTGCCCTGTCATTGGAAACAGTCGGCGTAATCACAACGTCTGTGATATCCGTTTTGCCAAGATTAATAAGCGATAGCACGACAAATGTCTGCTCTCCGTATTTCGCATCACTAATCGGGACTTCGTTTGAGAGCATCAAAAACTTCTCCGTACCGGTGGTGTTCTCCTTTGCAATTTCCAAAAGATAACCCTCTACCTCTGTCTCATAGCTTGTAAGCTCCGACATGGTAAGGCCTGCGTTTTTCATGTAGGTCATGGCGCTGTTATAAATCCTGTCCATCTTCTTGATTTTTTCATCCGTCAAATCGTAACGCGCCTTTAAATCCGTATAATATTTATTCAGATTTCCCCTGATATGCTCCTTCCACTCGTCGGAAACATAGTCAATCGTGCTCTCTGACGAAGAATCGTTGTCGTTGTCATCCTCATCGGCATAAACAGTAACTGCATTTGCGCATATCATTACTACTGCAAGCATCATCAGTAATAGCTGCTTTAATTGTTTCATCTCAATCCTCCTCATTTTTCATCGTATTGTCTATCATTTCAACAATTTTTCCGTCCACAATCCTTATAATCCTGTCTGCAAAGCTCGCAAGCATATTATCATGTGTTACCATAATCAACGTCTGATTCTGTTCGCGCACCACGTTTTGCATCAGCTTCATAATCTCCTGCGAAGTGTTTGAGTCAAGATTTCCTGTCGGCTCATCTGCAAAAATAATTTCCGGCTTTACTACCAGAGCCCTTGCCACACCGACACGCTGCTGCTGACCTCCCGACATTTGGTTTGGTCTGTGATCCCAATATTTGTCAAGTCCCACCAGATGTACCATTTTTTTTGCGCGCCTAAGCCGCTCTTTTTTTGATACTCCCTGAAAGGTCAACGGAAGCGCCACATTCTCCACCGCATTCATTGTTCCCATTAAGTTAAAGGATTGGAATATAAATCCAATATGTTCCCGCCGAAACTTTACAAGCTGATTTTCATTTTTTGTCTCCATATGCTCACCTGTGATCACAATCTCACCCTTTGTCGGTTTTTCCAGCCCTGCAAGCATATTTAAGAGGGTTGATTTGCCCGAACCCGAAGTTCCCACAATCGCACAAAATTCTCCGCGGTTAATACTAAAACTTACGCCATTTAACGCCCTTATCCGATTCTCTCCGATACGGTAAACCTTGTACAAATCCTTCACCATAATAACCGTTTCGAGACCTTTTTTTGCATTCGTCTTCATCGTTTTTTCTGACATCCTTCTCCCCTGCCTATATGTTAAAAAAATATGACAGATATGTCATATTTATTACAACTGTATTATTCAAAACGATACAGTCCTACTGCCACTGAAATAATACCACATCTTATCCCAAACGGCAAGATATAATGCATAAAATAGTAAAAGTTTGCAAAAAAGATGCATTTTTCCTAAAAAGGAATATTTTTCTGTTGCTATATGACGAAAAAGGAAGCCGTAGCTCCCCTTTCCTAAATCAATAATCATAGTCAACATACTCTGTATCTTTTCGCAATCTGCTGTGTATGCTGCTTCTGTATTCTTTATTGTCATAGCTTTGATATTTGATTCCTCTTTGCAGGTCTGTCATGCGCGCCCTCTGCTTGTCAGTAAGGCTGTTTGGTATCTCCTCATCAATGATTTTCATATTCGCAATCTGGGTGACAGGCGCATAAGCAAATTCACTGAATTCTGTGTAATAAGTATTCATCTCCACATACTCATAGGAATCTAAATCTGTTGTGTTAATCGTGATTGCTTTGTCGTAGCCTTCCCGAAACTGGAAAATTGCAATCTGCCCCAAAAGCTCCTTATCTTCGTCAAACGTAAACTCCACAATTCTGTCTCCAAGCGCCCCTGTTGTGGCTGTCTTTGTAAATTTCAGATTAATATCCGATTTCACTTTATCCTCATACAGCATCTTAAAGGAAACGCCAACTTCATCGTCAAGCTTTGCATAAAGCATGACCTTTTGTCCTACATAACTGTTGTAAATATCTTTCTTGATTGTCTTTTCATCATTGAGTGTAAGATAGACAAACTCATAACCGATTTCCGCTGCAATCCGCTGTGCATCTGCAACCTGTGCACTTGCTTTATTGGGAAGTCCGATTGCTCCTGCTGTCGTAACCGAATCCCATTTTACATATCCGATGATGCCAATATTAATCCTGTACCAGCCGTTTGAGTATTCGCCGATTACCCGCACCGGAAGATTCGCATCAAGCGTTATAAGCACAGCCGACGTATAAGTCGGCTCCGCGTATACAATACAATTCGCTTTTGTGTAATATACGTCTTCTTTTGCCGAATAAGTTGGTCCTTTTGCAATTACATTAATATCAGCACTCAGAGAGGCTGCCAGTACAGTCACTCCAAGCAGCAGCGCCGCCATATATCTTTTCAGCAGTCCTTTTTTCATCAACAGCCACCTCCTATGGTCTCTAATAATAATTGTCCTCTGTCAGTTCAAACGGAAATGAATTTGTTTGATAAGAACATCTTTTATTAATTTTTACCTCTGTAAACGGGCACCCCGTAAATGCAGATGCTCCGATGCTTAACGTGTTCTTTGAAATTTCAACGCTTTCCAGCGCATCACAGCCCGAAAATGCACTATCTCCGATGCTGATGACTGATTTGGGCACTGTAAGCTCCTTAATTCCTGTACATGCCGCAAACGCCTCAGCCGATATCGCTTCAAGTCCTGATTTTATCGTAAGCTCCGTTATTCCTGTACAACTGTAAAACGCCCGTTTGTCAAGCTTTTTCAGTGTCGAAGGAAGCTTGACAGCCTTAATGGCAAAACAATCTTCAAAAGCACCCTCCTCAATCCGCTCTAAACCGGAAGGCCACTTGCTAATCTCTATTTTATAGCAGGAATAAAACGCTTCCTTATCTACGTTTTTTAAATCAGAAGGCAGTTTTGTAAGCTCCATTTTCGAACAATTATAAAACGCCTGCTCCCCTATACTCTCTATCGAGCCTGGTAATGTAACCCTAATTATATCTGCACATTCGTTAAATGCTTTTTTCCCAATTGTCGTCACACCGTCCGGAATGGAAATTCTTGCAAGCCTTTCACAGCTGTCAAAAACGCCCTCTCCCATCTCTGTCAGATCCTCGGAAAGATCAATGTCCACCAAAAGCGCACAACCCTTAAACGCGTTCTTTCCAAGTCTTGTTACCGTATCCGGCATGGATATCCGCACAAGCGACTTCGAATTCGAGAATGCCGAGTCGCCGATTTCCGTCACAGGCTTTCCCTCAAAAGTGTCGGGAATATCAAGCGATGCCGCTGAACCCGTATATTTTTTAATTACCACATGATCTCTATATAAATCATATTGGAAATCGGAATCGTTCTTTGACTCTACAGAATCCTGAGTGCTTTCTTCCTCAAGGTAACTCTCCTCCTGTGTCTCGGAAGGCTGTTCTAAGAAATATTCATGATTGTCATTCCTGCCACCGTCAACAGAACCGGTTTTGCCCGTACTGTTGTTTCCCTGCGTCGTTGCCAGTGTTGATGATACGGTTGGCTGTCCGTTCGGTCTGTTTTCCTCCGATGCAGCGGCCTCTGCTCTCTCCGATTCCTCCTCAAAAACAAGCATTGCAGTAGCATAATTTCCTTGTGAATTTTCTATCAAAGACCGGATATCAGCAGGATATTCTCCCTCCGCAACCGTCTCTTCCGTTCCTGTTTCAGTTTCCTGCGTTTGCGCCTCGTCAAGTACCGCTGTTGTGGTTTCCTCCTCTGCGGCATCAAACGCCCCTGTCTGATTTAAATACATTGCAAGCAGAATGCCGAACGCGATTGTACAGCCTCCTACCATTCCCCAAAATAGTTTCTCCATTATGCCATCTCCAATAGATCTCTATTATTGTTCCATAAGATTATTCTTTTGTAAAATTACTTTCGGAAAGCTGCGTGCCATAAAATGCGCCTCTGATAACCGTATCCAATCCTTCACAGCCTGTAAGTCCTGTAAGCGAACTGCAGTTTCGAAAAGCTTCCGCATTGATTCTTGTCACCGAATCAGGAACATCTGCATCTAAAATTTCACTATGCCCCTTAAATACCTCGGAGCCTATCTGCTTTACGCCCTCCGGAATCTGCACATGCTCACTGTTGCCTCTGTATGCAAGCAAAAAACCGTCCCCGACAATTAAGAAGTCGTCTCCGCCGTCTGCCGGCTTACCGTTCTTCCACTCGTTGAGCCACTTTGTCCCTTCAAATGCCTTGGTACCGATGCTTTCGACCGTATCGGCAATCGTCACTGTGCCAAGATTGGTACATGACATAAATGCGCCATATTCAATCTTTGTAACGCCTTCCGGAATATTGACAGACCTCAGCCCGCTCTCCGCAAATGCAAGTCTTCCGATACTCTTAATTGTCTCATCAATTTCGTAATTCGTCAAACTTTTTTGCTTATAAAATTTTCGCTGCGGAATATACTCCTCACTGCTCAAATTGCTTTCATCATAGCTTATATTTACATCTGTTGTTGTGTTCGACGCTTCCTTTTCGCTCTCCTGTGCTTCACTTTCCGATGCTTCCTTCTTTGCCGCCTCGGACTCCGTCGTGACATCTGCTTTCACACCGTCTGGCAAACCATACACCTGACCGTCATGGTTGTTCATCAGCATGACTGCCCTGCCTGTCGAAATCACAGTTTTTCCGATCACATCATCCTTTTCAGGAACATCAAGCGGATGAATATAATTCTCTGCACTCTCAAATCCGCTCTCGTTTTTGCTTCCGTCTGTTTCGGATTCCTCATCTGCGTCGGTTTCAATCTCAATAACCGTCGTAATCGTGGTGGAATTTGTGACACTTGTGTCATTTTCTTCCGTTCCGGATATATCCGGCAGTTCCTCCAAGTCCTCATTGCTGTCCAAAAAATCTGTCGGATATTCCGCAGAATAAATAACCTCTATATTTCGCTCGACTCCAAAGGTATCCGCGGTTGTTCCCTTTGTCGTAAAAATTTTCACATTGGAACTTCCCGAAAAAGCCGTTTTGTCAATCTCTCTTACTGACGCAGGCACTGCCACTTGCACCAGTTTTTCATTGTTTGCAAAGGCTCTTTCCTGAATAGACTGCACAGAGCTTGGAAGCGATACATTTTCCACCGATCCCATGTTCGTCATGGAATATTTTGGAATACGTTCCATTTGTTCCGAAAGCTTTACATTTTTGACATTCTGCAAATTCCAAAAAGCATAAGTGTCCATTTCCTCCACTGTCTCGGGCATCACATAGTTTTCACCCTTGCGCGCAGGCAGCACCTGATATAGCATTGTCATTGTGCCGTTATAAATCGCACCATTATAATAAGTCAGATAACTGTTATCCTCATCCAGCATCACTTTGGCAAGACTGTCACAGTTCGTAAACACGCCTGTGCCCCATGCGCTGACATTCTTTCCAATCTCCGCCGATGTAAGCGCCGTACAGCCTTCAAAAGCGCCCGGCCCCACTTTTGTTATCCGATCCGAAAGGATTATGCCAGTGAGTGCCGTACAATCTTTGAATGCATTATAAGAAATGGTCGTCACACTGTCCGGAATCGTCACACCCTTTAGTGTTTCATTTCCCGCAAACGCTTCCTCACCGATTACCGTAACCGTATCAGGGATACTGACATATGCGTCAGTCCCCAGATACGAAGTAAGCGTTGTTCCGTTCATTCGAAATGCATCATCTCCTGCGGCATCCACTCCGCCGCCTATTCCAAAAGCCACACCGACAAAAGCAAGGACGCCAAGCATTATCACGCCCGCAAGGGCAATCAGCCTATTTTTCATATGCTTCTCCTTTATGCTGTTGTTAAGTTCTTCTTTTTGCGGCTGTCACTTGTTGCAAATAAGATAATGGAAAGGCATGCCATACCTGTTGCAAGGAACCACTTCGGATGAATCGGGTCACCTGTTGAAGGCGTCTGATCCAATGTCTGTCCTGCAATCAGATTATTTGTATCCACATAAATTACGTATGGTGAAAAATGTGGAGGTACAAACGAAATACATGCGATTCCGTCGATTGTTGTAAATCTTGGTGTCAGCTGCTGCAGATTTCCGTTATCGCAGGCTGCCACTCTCGCGTTTCCGCCGTACTGTATCAGTACGTCAGGAATCGGCATTGTAACTGTAATGTTCAAGCCATAGGTGTCTGTAATCTTATTTTGACCGGTTGAGTCATAAAGCGAGATATCCATCGGGAAGTATGCAAGACCGTCAAGCGTATCATATCGGTTAATAAGCGACTCCTCTACTGCTGCCGTAGCTTCTGCTGATTCCGTAATCCGCACAATAAAGTTGTCTGTCGAACCGTCAACTGTGATTGACGCCACATCTTTATTGGATACTCCGTTCTTTGTAATGTATATTTTATTTCCGTTATTATCCGTTGTGCCTGTCTGGTTTGACACAGTACCTGTTGTGCCTGTGTTTGAAGTCGTTCCCGAGCTGCTTGGTCTGTTGGTTACTGTTGTCGTGTTCGTGCTTGTACCCGGTCTTCTTGACGGCCTGTCGTCATCATCGTCGTCGTCATCGTCATCATCGCCAACTCGTGTCTTATAGTTTGCGGTAACCGTCACGTCTGATTCCGGCATTACAATTGTAGTTGTTGATGAAGTAGCGCTCGCAAATCCCAAGCTTGCATTGCTGCTTGTCCACCTGTTAAACACTCTGTTTGACGAATCCGGTGCAAAGGCTGAAATTGTTACAGTCTCACCTGCTGCGTATTCGCCTGTACCGCTTCCGTAATTTACCGTAAGCTTATACTTTTTCTTATTATCGTCATTGTCGCCACCCGGCTTATCGCCGCCAGGATTGTTTCCGCCTGAACCTTTCGTAAAATTCGCCGTTACCGTTACATTCTCATTCGGCATAATAAACACTGTACTGTTCGCAAGCAGACCATCAACGAACATATTTGTATATCCTTTCGGCTCTACGGACCAGTACTCGAACGTGCTTCCGTCCGTCTTTGTATCCGCTACAATTGTAATTCTGTCACCGCCCTTAACCGTTATCTCACCTGCCGTGCCGTTTGCCGTACCATTCACAACAGTCAGTGTATAATCATTGCCATCCGGTTCTACAATACTTGCATTCGGCGTATATACCGCCTGAATAATTCTGTCCTCCGTTACATTTTTCCAAGGATCTCCCGAACCTGTAAACTGTGTACCGTCTGCCAGAATACATTTCCATGTTGAAAATTCATATCCTGTTCTTGTCGGTGTCGAAAGGCATATTGCATCTTCGCCATGACTTACATACTGCGGATTTGCAACCTGTGGATCCGTAAGCATAGAGGTATCATAATCAATAAATGTAACTTTGTGCTTATCATCCCCTACAAATTCAATATTGTCATAGGTTGCCTTCATCTTTAAATAGTAGTTGTATATCGCACTGGTTTTTGTACCGGTAGCGTCGTACTGCGGTCCTCTGATTGTAACCTTCTGTCCGCTCGCCAAGTCAAACGCCGTCTCACCGATTGCACACTGGGCATTCGGTATCGTAACCTCTATTCTGTTACTGTTTGTATCAAGGAAGGCCTCCTCACCAATTACTGCTATCGAATCGGGAAGTATGACCGTATCCAGTTTTTTTGCTTTGTAGAAACATCTCTCCGGTAATACGCTAATGGAGGTTGTGCTCAAATCCGCCTCCGTAATTTCATCACAGTACGAAAAAGCTTCCTTTGCAATGCTGACTACCTCTGAAAGATAAGTATCTCCCGAACTCTCACCCACCTTAAACGGTGAACTGTTTGTACCATTGTTTCCTCTGCCCTCAAGACACTCAACAATTTCCAGTCCTGATACACCCTGCTCGTTTGTCTTGTTTGTTGTATAAAGAATCATATTTCCAAAACGTACATAAGGGTTTGTCTCCGGAATATCAATCTGTGTCAAACTTCTGCAGTTTCGATACGGCAGTGCACCGATATACTGCATTTCCTCTCCATATGATGTACTTAACAGGTTCTCACAGCTCATAAATGCATAATCCGGCAGCTTCTTAACGCTTATTAAATCAATCGTTGTCAGGTTATCGTTTCCTACGATTGAATTTTCCACATAGTCATGGCCATCGTATGTACGCCATATAATACCGCTTGTCGAATCGGGCAAGGATGCCAGAGCTGCCACTGTTCCGCTATAATCTGACTCTGCCAGAAATCCGCTGAACAATCCCGGTACAACTCCCAGTTCATCCAAATCCCCCTCTGCGATATAACCGCCTAATGAATAGATGCTTTTTACATTACCATACTTTCCGTAGGTCAGCACCTGGTTAAGGTTTCTTTGCCCATCATTACTTCCATTGATGCTGGTCTCTACCATTTTGCCGGTACTTGGACTCTTTTCCATCACCGATGTATAGGTTCTTGTCAAATAGTCGGCATCGCTTGCATTCTGTGTCTTATTGTAATATGTACTCGCATCAATGCTGTCAACACCCTTTGGTATTGTCATAAACAGTGTGTAGAGTATCATATCCTTTTCGTTGAAATTACCATTGTCGCTGGACTTATATGGATCGCCTACATAATTCGTGTCAGATATGAGACCTTCCCACTCCTCAAATTTACGTGTAAGACTGTATCCAACCTGAGCGTCGCCCCACTTATACACAAGCGCTTCATTGATCGTGTCAATCTCCTCATAATGCGGATAGTCAACCAGTGTACTCTCGCCTGTCTCTCTGTCTCTAAGGATTGTTAAATTGGTCGGTGCATCCGTTTTATAGCAAATCTGAAGACTTGATCCTGTCATCGCTTGACTTTCTTCGCTCATTGCAAGGCGGTAAGGTGCATATGAAGGATGAACTGCTCCATGAAAAGTCAGGTACTGCGATCCGGTCTTAAACGCATTCTCTTCAATTGTTAACGCCTCTGTCCAATAGGTATCATCATCTCCATATAGTCCCGTCTTTGTTTGACTAAATACAACATTTTCCAGACTGGTACAACCTGCAAATGCATTTTCTCCGATGAAGGAAACAGAATCGCCAAGCTCTACCCACTGCAGCTTTTTGCAGTTTTCAAACGCGCTTGCGTTAATCTTCTGTACCGTACCATCTGTAATGATTACCTTATAAATTTTATCCTTTACATCATCACCAAAGCAGTTATCCGCAATCTCTGTAATCGTATACTTACCAACCTTAGCCGGAATCTCTACCGCAATGGTGCCAAACTCGCTTGGATTGTTCTCCTCATAACCTGACAAACGTGCTGTGGAATCATCAATAATGTCAATGGTTGCAATATAGTCATCTTTGTTGTCCTGTCCTACGCCGATTTCGATATGTTCCACGCCGTCGCTGTCCGTAAACATATACGGAATCACGCCGTCTTCACCGCTTGGCAGCTTATATCCGGGCACTGCCCTCCATGTACGTTGTCTTGGTGTCGCTTTGATATCCCTGCTTGCGCCATGTTCCGGACCTCTTACATAGAATTCCTCGTTCATGACATCTTTAAACAGCTCGCCCGGAACGAAGTCGGCATCATATGCCCCTTCAGGGAATACTACATACTCCAACGCCGTACAGCCTGCCAGTGTATTGTCCGGTATCATTCCGGACGCACCGTTTCCAAGTCTGCCGGGGAATGTAACTGTTTTGAGATCCTCCCTTCCTGCAAGAATATAATCGCAGTCCAACAAGTCAGGATTGTTGTTCTCATAAACAATCTGGTTCATATAAGTTGGGAATACAAAATTTTCAAGCGCTCCGCCGCCCTGACTTGCTGTCAATGCAAACGCCCCTTCCCCAATCTTGAAATTCGTGTTCTCACTTGTAAATGTAACAGAGCTTAAACTCTCACAGCCGAAAAATGCATACGGCTCAATCGTCAATGTCTCATTTCTGCGTCCGTTCATCGTCACGCTTGAAATGTCCGAAAAATACAGACAGCCTGCACCTATTACGTGTACATATTCCGGAAATTCAATACTGGTCAACAGCGTATTATAAAATGCCATGCCGCCGATTACTTCCAGTTTGGAATCATTACTTGTAAACTGTACGGACTCAAGGTGTACACATCCGGAAAATGCTTCGTCTCCTAAAATATAACATCTGTCATCCGTAATTCCCACAGATTTCATGAAACGGCAGTTTGCGAATGCTCTCTCTCCGATAAACTCTACCGTTCCCGGAATTGTCAAAGAACCGATTTGACCGTAGTCCTCCGTCGTATGATTTTCGGAAGGATTAAACGCATTTGACTTAATACCGCAGATCGTCACGCTGCCGCTTGTCAGATATCCGGCATCATCATTTTTCTGGATACTTCCCATAGGGCCTAATTCGGTGACATTGACCGGAATGTATACAATATCACTTTTTTCGTTGACCAGCCGCTTTAATTCATATCGCTCTAAATCACTGCTGTCCTTCGAATTGCTTAATCTCCTGCAGATTGTATAGTCAATAATATCCTGAAGTCCGTTTTCATTCTCATCAACCTGCGATTCATTCCTTCTGATCTGCTCATAGGTTATTGAAAATGTGTTGTCTGGCTGTGTTAACTCATTATACCCTTCAACCGCAGCATTCCACTCATCTACATCCTGCTGCGTATACTCTGTATACTGACTAATTCTGTCGAAGACTTCCTTATATGTTCCAACCTCCCTATTATACGCATTGATTCTATCCAAATATGTTTCCAGAGAAGAAGGCGCATAATTTGTTAAAATATCCTCAACCTCAGAGTCAAGTGTTATTTGTCTGTTTTTTGTATAGGTATTGACATCTCTTTCATCATCATAATCCACATTATCAGTTATCGCACCATTCGTTCCACTATGAGAAACCGATGCCTTTGGCGAATCTGTGGAGATTGTAATCACAGTCACGCCATCCAGGGTTCCGGGAGTTGTTGTGCCGCTGGTATCGCCGGGCACTGTCACATTTACATTCTTGCTTGTATAAGGAACTGATGATGTGTTATATTCCAGTTTATATTCCTCAGAAGCGAATGCCGTATTTACCGCGGTAATATAAGCATCATCCATCTGCACATAGTCATAATATTCGGTTTCATAAATATCAAATCGGTCTCTGTCCTTTGCAAAAACGCTCCTTGCAATCATTGCCCTGTTTCTGTTGCCGAGCCAAACCTCATACGCATCAATAAAGGATTCCCCTTCTATATGCTGTACTATCTTTACATTGGATTTATCATATTCTTTTTCGTACTGTTCTGCGTCATACTTCTTTAAATCACTGTTTAAGCTCCCATTCACCAACAGATATTTGTCTGCCTTTTCTCTCAAATCGACACCAGAAACACCTGATGCCTGCATCGTACCGTAGTTTTCCACCGGTATCGCCGCAACAACGACAGCCATTACCATAGTTAAAGAAGCTACCGTACGCTTTACTCTCCTTCTTAACTTATAGTTCTTTTTCCCTTTGTTATTCTTCATGTTGCTTCTCCCCATTTTCCTATAGAATTACTTAATCTTTTTTGCCACCACGACAAACCTGCCCTTTTTCTCCTGATAATCACAGGTCGACAGTGTCAAAAGCTTGTCCCCATAGGCGGCTGTTACCCCCGTATCATATAGCGACAATGCTGCCATCTCATTTAGGTAGGAATTAAATTCCTTTTCCGAGACCGCATTGATAAACTGATAATACTTAAAGTTTACGTCCTCCTCCGAGTAAACTTTGGAGCGAAATACGTACATAACCTGATATTCGCCCTTTTCATAGATTGTGTCAAACTGTATAATGGGATGTTCCTCATAATAGGACTGGCTGCTGTATTTGTTCAGCGTGCCGAACATCTTTCCTGATTTCATATGGTGTCCATATAAAATGATGTTATCGCATCCCTTTATGACATCACACTGATAATCCATAAAAATACATCCGTTATTATCCTTCTCCTGATTGAAGTTATGATCGAGATAATATTCATTATTGACAGTCTGCATAACAGGATAGTCAATTATTGTATCGTCAATTTTGACCCATCCGATTAGCTTTTGATTCTTATTTAATATTGCCTGATACTCAGGAAGCACATCCGGGGCCTCCAAATCGCCATCTGTAAAGTGGATTTTCACCTCTTTAGAATTGGGCGTCTGCGCATTTGCGCCTGCCTCCTTTAATGCCACCAGCTCCTCAAATTCTCTTGCACTTTTGACGGATGCCTGACAATATGCACTCAGATATCCAAAACTTACCATACACAGAAGCACACATGCACAAATCATCAGCCTTCGCTTCCGCTCCCGTTTCTTCATAATCAAAAGAATTTCCTTCTGCATGTCCTTATCCATGTCCTCAAGCCGGATTCTCTCCTGAGCTGATTTTGGTGTATTCCGCTTTCGTGTGAGCATGTTCTTTACATTTTCGATTTCCTGCTTTCTCTTTTCCTTATGCAGTCTTTTCTTTTCCGCTTTCTGCGCCTTCTCCTGCTCCATACGCTTATATAGCTCGTAGATATTGTCATCAAACTGCCTGCCGACTATGGATTCAAATTCATATTTTCCCTTTTTTAATTCCATGTACAACGTTTCAACATCTTTTGGATTCTCCAAATCAAGATTACCGGTAATGGAATCAATGAGATTTTTATCCCGCAGCGCCGCCTGATACTCCTCCGGACTTCGAAAGCGCCTTCCCTCAATGGTCCATTGTAACTCTGTCATTTTTCTCCCTTTCTATCCAAGCTTCTATCCAGCCATACATTACAGCGTGCACATCAGAATTGTCTGAATTGCTGCATTCAATGTATTTACATAAACTTTTAATCTTAATTAGTTTACATATATACTATTATTGTACTATATTTTCTGTTAATTTCAAGTGTTTTTGTAATTTTCTGCACATTTTTGTCTATTTTTTCTTCCTTTAAGACATTATGTAAACAAACGCAGGCTGTTTTGCCTGCGTTTGCCCTTTATTTTACGGTTATTGTCACATTTATGACTGTCGGTTTTATCTGCGCATCTGCGTTCTTGAAAAGAACCTGACACTTCAATTTATAGGTGCCTTGTTTCATTTTCGTTCTGTCACCTGCCAAAGAAAAACCTATTGTACCGTTTTTACTTAAATCATTTGTCAGTGAAAAATTCTTTGCGGCTGCACTGCTTGTGTCAAGCGTAACACTTGCAATACTATCTGTACCAAGACTGCTGTCCTTAAAGGACACTAAAGCAACATACTTGTTCGAATTCGTCCTGTAGAGACTGCCTTTTTCCGGGTTTAATACAATCTTAGGTGTTTTATTGACCGGTTTGATTTTAACGACCGTATTAATTTTGCAGCCATTTTCCAATGTAGACGTAATCGTCACGTTATAAGTTGATTTACTTGACATTCCTACATTGGGTCTTGCTTTTACTTCCACCTTCTTTTCTTCGTTGAGAGCCGCCGTAAAATATGCTTTATTGTCACCTGTCACAACAGCTGATTTCACAGCAGATTCAATTCCGGATACCTTTGGTGTGTATACAATTGATGTCGTATCCCTCTCAATCAGGTTTATCTTTCCTTTCGGCGATGCCATTGTTACTTTTGCCGCCTTTTCCTCTGTAATCTTAATGACAAGCGTCGCTTTCTTTACCTTTTGCATGCTTCCTCCGATTGCGACAGACGCAGTCAGATCCAGCTTATAATTTCCTGCCTTAAGAGCATTTTTCCTGTTTTTGGGCAGTCCAAGACTAATATTCTTTGCCTTTGCATCAAACTTATACAAAAGAACTCCGCTATCAATTAATGTCTTTGCCGTTCCGCCGCACTCAAGATCTGCAATCGGAATATCAATTCCGCCAACGGAAACAGGTATGCTGATAACCCCGTTATCTGTGGTATTTGTCATCATATTTAGCGTTAACTGCTTACTTCCCAAAACAAGTGGCAGCTTATCCGGCGATTTTACATATACAATTTTACCTTTTACGTCAACGGCCTGTGTCCATTCCTTGCTTCTTACCGAAACGGTATAAGATGCACTCTTACTTCCGTTGTAGAACATTTTGATACCGCCGTTTCCGTCCATAGTAGGCATAGCTAATCCGGCAACAGGCTTTGACATGGTCAGATCCGTAATTGAGACTCTTTCCTTGGTTTTCGCATCTGCCACATTGACAATGCCTGATGACATACCCGGGCATACCGTAAAGTCTGTTATGCTCAGCTTTGGCTTTTTATTTTCGGTTCCTACTTTGACAGCAATCTCCTGTGTATCGTATCCGGCACATTTAATCTGCAGCGTCGCTGAAGTCGTAAATAAACCTACCGTTGCACTGTCAAGCGTTCCCTTTGGATATAATGTGATCGTCTTATTGGCTTTATCGTATTTCTTTAAGTAAAATCCTTTTCCGTTCTCAGGAGCCTTAACCTTAACTGACTCAATCTCACAGTTACTTGAGATGGTATAAACTGCTTCTGCATTATTGTAAAACAGGTTCGCCTTTGTCTTTAGCTTAACGGTTACTTTGGGCACCGTTACCTCAGTAATGACCGTTAAAGGATACTGGTAACGTCCTCCTTTTGTTGTTTCTACTTCGAGCATACAGCTTGCCGTCGTCTTTTTACTGTTTCCTTTCACCGGCGCATTGTCCTTAATCGTCAATAACGCTCTTCCGCTATCCGGCGTATTTACCGCAAAGTTCTGCGATTCTGCCCACGATTCCTCTGAACCTTCCAGTACTCTTACTCTCCTGATAGAATTTCCATTCTGCTCCTGAAGAATAATTCCTGCCCCGACGGTACTGTTCTTATTGACTGTGACAACCGGCGTTTCAAGCACAGGCTCATAGTCCATGATATGAATCGTCATTGTCCCCACAAATGCTCCGGGATCGTCCGCCGTGGCCGTTATCTGCACAAAACCGGTATTTTTTATGGTAAGCACCACATTTCCGCTTTTATCCGTAACAGGTTTTCCATCTTTATCTTTTGCAAACGACGCAACCGCTTCATTATCTGACTGCCAGCTATAGCTAATATTTTTTGCCGGTACCCCGTTTATAGTCGCCTCAAGCACAATGGATACGGGGTATTTTCCGTCTGCTTTCCTGACCTCATTGACATCCAGCTCCATCAGTTTATTTTCCGATGAAAACGTAAATGTCTGTCCGTCGGTCTTTACAGGCTTTAAAACAATGTTATCCACGCAGTCCTCTAAGGGTACGGTAACGCTGAATGTCTTGACGAGCATATCACTTCCTTCAATCGTTCCGTTATCAATGGACAGCGTAAAGCGAAACTCTGCTATGCCGCCTTCCGATTCCTCCTTTGTCGTAATGACAATCTTTTTCTTATCTACGGAGGTTACCTCCGCGATATCCCCATTTGAAACCTTGACACAATTTACGCTGAGTCTCTTGTCAATTTCCTCCCATGTTATGTCGCGTCCTACATAATCGTAAGTAACCTGATATGTTTCTTCCTTTCCTCTGTTAACGAGATTTCTGCCTTCAATGTTGATGCCCGTAATCCGCGTTACTGCAACCGGAAGTCTCGCAGAAAAGGATTCATACCCTTCCTGCGTATAAGTAGCGCCATAATACTGGATCGTTATGTCATCATTTGCAGAAAGGCTGACAGAACCGTCATCCCAAGCCCAGCCCTCGGGAAGCTCACAATATTCCAGCGTCCTGTCAATGTTCTCAATATAACTGCCGATTCCTGCCTGCGCGATTTTTTCTTTCTTTTCCGCTAAAGAAAACATACCAGTAACGGTAACGGACATATTGGTCACATGCGTAGTTCCGTTCAAGGACGCGTGCAGCGTCGCCGTTCCGGAGCCCATTGCGGTAATTCTTGCCGTAGTCGCCGAAAGCTGCTTTACATAAAGTACACTTGGATCGGAAGATGTAAATGTTATCCGATGCGTCGCATCCCCCGAACCGATTGGCAGGGTATACACCTCCACGTCTAAGGTATCACCTACCCACATCTTCTTGTTGGAAGTATCCAGTTCGATACCGGCCACCTGCGCTGTGACAGTGACAATAATGCTCTTTTCTACACCGTCAGCAAAAATTGTCACAACCGTTGTTCCCGTTTTTTCTGCTGCCTTGACAACCGCCTGATTGGGATCTTCCTCATCTGCCGTAACAGTTAAAATGCTTTCGTCAGCAACTTCAAAGTTTGGATTCTGTGTATTTCCTGTGACTGTGATCACAGCCGTATCCTCGCCCTCAACGCCGAGAAACAGCATATCTGTCGATATCGCTACCCTGAAATCATTTTCTACGATTTCCTCTCTATACCCGATTGTTACGCCGGGATATGTCCTTCCCCAGCCGTCCGCGTCTGAAATCACCATGTCATAAAGCGTATCTTTATTGGGAAGACTGTCAAAAAACTCTTTTGTAAAATAATAGAAGTCATCTTCTGTCGCTGCCGTAATGGTCAGACTCGCCTTCACATCCGTATCATTTGGCGCATAAAGATTGACCGTTGCCGGCAATGTCATAAACTGGAGGTTAATACCCACCACTCTGTTATTTGCCGTAACTTTAATCGGCATACCTCTGTTAAATGCGATGGTCTTGAGCTCACCTTTCTCCTTATCCGTATAATATGACTCTGTCATATTTGACATCTTGAAAGGATATCCCAGATCTTGATAATCCTTATTTTTATGTGTCAGCAGCACATAATAATCCCGGAACGCTTTCGTTCGTTTCAATCCCGTAACTTCCAAATAAATACTGTCGGAGTATCTGTTTGTAACAACTGTCGAAAGATCCGATACCTCTTTGCCGCTCGTCTCAGTCAGCTTAATGTCAAAGTCATCTTCTTCCGAGCAGTTTGGCGTTCTTATGTAAACCTGCATTGCATCATCATTGATCCACGATATCGAATACTCGTCAAGCACAAATTTATTGTTCTTGGAAGCGACAAGCTCAAAGTCATACGAATCAATGCTGCTTGTGACACCCTCTATCGTTTTGAAGATTTCCACCTTGTATTTACCGATGTCAAGCTTCTGCGTCGGAATCACAACCTTGATGCAGGTTCCTTTTCCCGCGTCTTCGCGAAGCCACTCTGATGCCGACACACTGGAAGCATCTCTTGTAACTCCGTTTTCGTCCGTAATTTTTGCAGACAAATCGCTGCTGGTAATACCTGCTTCTTCATAGTAGTAATAAAAATAATGACGTTCCGCATTTTTGGAAATAACTTTTGGCGCATCCCACCTGCTGATATTCAGGGCTTTTTCATCAACATTAAATTCCATACTGGTATATGGATTCTCTGTATCACCATCAACCACAAGTTTTACATAGTGCATTCCTGCCGTCAACGGATTTTTCGGTGTAAGATAGATCAGGCTGTCAGTCAACGAACTTGTTGTTGCCGGATTCACGTTTGCATCATCTGAGCTCTTTACAATGCTAAACTGAATTCTTTTTCCGGTCAAATCATCTGCTACGCCCGCCTCTATTGCTTTGATAACGGGATTATACGCAGCATAATATATTCCACTCTTTACCGTAGACGTAAATTCACTTTTTGAAAACCAAATATTGTTCCCTTTTAAGGAAACATAAATATCTTCTCCTGCCTGCGGCCAGTTTCCCGTTTTCCGGAACTTCACAATATAGCCTGACATAACTTCTTTATAGCTTACAATTGTAGATCGCAGCGCTGTTCCTGACGCGGAGCCTGCCCTGAATGCGTAAGTAACTCTGGACGGATTAAAACCCGAACCTTGTATAAAAAGGTATGCATAAGGACTTGTATTATCATAATCAACTGCTACGGTACAGTTTGTGACAACCGCATCAGCAGTTATGGAGACAGCGCCGCTGATGTCCATTGTTTCCCCATTGTCAAAAATAAGATTGAGATTATAGCTGCCCAAATCAATCGCATTTTTTAAATTTGTCAGCGTCCATACACTTTTATGCAAAAGAACATTTGTTCCGTTTAATATTTCTTTCGGAAATTCATATTCGCTGCATATTCCTGTATAACGCGGATCGGTTTTGATTGAATCCTTAACCGGTTCACTGTCTTCTGTCGGAGCCGCCACCGTCTCACCGTTGTTGGAAAGTGCAATCTGAGCGATGTCATCTGCCGTATCAAAAATCGTTACTTCAACACTGTCGTCCGATACCCCCATATAATACGGTGTTTTCTCAAGGAAGATTTCCTGCTCAATTGTAGTAAAAACTGCTTCTCTTTTTACCAGCTCGCGAATCCCGCCGTCGGCGGTTTCTTTTGTCAAAGATAATGATAGATTATGAGAATTGGAAGGCGTATTTTTTAAATCGCCTTTCTTTAAAATGATAACATAATAGCCTTCCTGCGAATCGTCTTTATAAATCTTGCCAAACGGTTCTTCTGCGTCCTCTCCGCAAGCTTTACCGTCAATGTAAAACGTAAGATCCGCTTTCGATATGTCACAGTTGCTCAGTTTTGCAATAATATACAACGTGTTACCATAATAATAATATGCATTCTCCGTTGCCATAACAAGCGTCGTATAATCAGTAATGTCCTTATCATCGTCATCTGCCAGTACCGTTTCTTCTTCTGTTTGAAGCTCTGTCGCATCTTCACTGCCTGTTTCCTCCGGCGTCTCTGTTTCAGTCAAAGCAATATCAGACGTTTCTGTCTGCACAGTCGTTTCCGGCTGCGTTTCGGATAAGGTCTCCGTTTCAGATAAGGTCTCCGTTTCCGGTTCCGCAGCGGACTGCGTCTGCGTTTCGTCTTCTTCCGTTTCACTTTCTATCGGAAACTGAGTATCCGAATTCGTTGATTTTTCCGTTTCCTCCGGTATATTTTCCCGCTCACTTTTTGTTTCTTTTTCTTCCGCTTCTTCGTCCGTCTGTACTTCAATGCTTTCCGTTGCCTGAACGGTTTTGTCACCTTCATCTGCATTCACATTCATCGGTACGGTTTGAAGCAGCATACTTGCGCACAAAATTCCTGCCAGCAGCTTCTTGCGTAATTTGGGTGCTTTCATGAATAAATCCTCCTTTATTTTACTCTATTATCAGTCTTTAATATCTATATACTGTATATTATCTATCATTATATAATATTTTTCGGCTACATTCAATTGCATATCAAGTGAAAAAATGAAATTCATAGCATTATTTTTTTAATTTCTTCTATGTAAAATCTTTATGTAAATGCCTAAAGTACAGTATATTTTCATCTTGATGCATTATGTAAACCTCTTCATTTTATATAAAATGCTCCTTTTGGTGTAACACTTTTCTCCCTTGCACATATAGTATAGAAAAACACTTCTTCGGAGGTAATTACCATGAGTGAATTATCAGCAAGCAACTGCGGCTGCAACCAGACAACAAATTATTCGGAGTGTGGCTGTGGCTGTAACAACAACAACGGCTGTGGAAGCTGGATTTGGATTTTAATCCTTCTTAGCTGCTGTGGCGGATCAAACGGCATGTCTTTCTTCGGAAACAACGGCTGTGGATGCGGCAATGACAACAGCTGTGGATGCGGCAATAACGGCTGCGGAAACTGGATTTGGATCTTAATTCTCCTTTCTTGCTGTGGCGGCTTTAACGGCTGCTGCTAAAAGCACCGCTTTTGTCCGCAGAGGGCTCGGTCTGTATATACGGGCCCTCTTTTTACGATATTGGAATATGGAATCCTTTATCATCATATATTGTACTGAATATCCATGCAGCGCTTATTTTCACTGCTGCCGCGTCAATCAGATTGGAGGTTTGAAACATTATGGAGGACAATGATTATGTGCTGGCATTTGACCATTTTTATACCACCAATCATATTCAAATCCTAAAGTCGCTAATCCCTTTTATAGAGGGGGAGCATACCGGTATGCTTCCTGCCCTCATCAAATATATGGAGCTTCAATATACGCTGACGTTAATCAAAAAGGGAAGCAAACCGATGGAAGACGCTGACATTCATGCGTGCAGCAAAGGAAAAAGCGAAAAAGATGGCAAGGAAATGGAAGATAACATAGAACAAATTTATAATGCCGTACACCGCTATCTCGCCCCAAGCGAGGAAAAAGAGTTCTCACAACTCTTATCTGCAATGCGCACAATGAAAAATATGCGGGAAATGCAGCAAATGCTTGAAATGCTGCAAAGCTTAAATCCCGATGCCGACACAGGCGGCAATGCCGGTTTTGGCGGGCTTGATCTCAATGAAATTATGCAGATGTTAAATCAAACTGGAGGTTAATCTTATATGGACGCAAACAAAGAATGGATGAAAGATCCTGCGCTTGCAGGAATTGACAAAGCAAAACTCTCGTTTCTTGAAAAGCTCTTTGTACAAAGCGCTTCGATTGACATGACAAATCAAAAAGAAATGCTGCCCTTTCTGCTTTCGCTCTCAAAGCTAAGCAAAGAAAACAACATTTCTTTTGATAAAGATGAAGTTGCACTTATTTATTCTGTGCTGCAAAAATATTCCAGCAAGGAAGATATCTCTAAGATGGAGAAACTTTCCTCCGCTTTCCATTTCCGGTAAGCACAATCAGAACTCCTGCCGAAAACAGAACACATACAAAGAGCATACGGTACTGTATCGGATCACCGGTCTTAGGCGTGGAATCCTTGACATGCTGCGCACCTGACGGAGCGCTTGCCGCAGCAGCATTCGTTTTTGATGTCGTCTTTGTTTTTGATACCGTAGAAGCGCTGCTGCCCCCACCTGCCGCAGATTTTTGCGCTGCTGCCGCGCCAGATGCTGCAATCGCATCAGATGCTGTCGGAACTTGCGATGCTGCAGGCGCAGTCGGATTTGTCCCGCCTACTGTGACAGAATTGGCGCCAATTCCCGATGCAGGCGCTCCCGATGCACCCAATGTCACACCCGTACTGCCTGCAGAAGTTGTATTGGTAGTTGCACTGCCTGTTCCCTGTACGGCTTTTGCTGTACCTGTATTTCCTCCGATTACTGCGCCAAGTGCTATTGCACCCGAATCATTCGCATTGACTACACTCACTGAATCACTCTTTGTCTTGTCCTGATTTGAAGAATCCGAATCTTTCTCATAGACAAGATGTTTATATTTTGATGCAAGCTCCTTTGCAATTGCAATCGCACTGTCTGACTTTGCGGTGATTGTCACGTCTTTTGATGCCCTTTCAAATCCGCTGAACGCATCTTCATCCACATCTGTAAGCACATCAGGAAGCGCCACGCTTTTGATTGAACTGATGTTTGTAAATGCATCTTCTCCAATCACTGTTACGGTCTCCGGTATTTTCACATTGCCTGCACCGCCATTGTACTTGTAAAGTACTGTCTTTTTTGCGTTCATTGTAAATCCTGACGTCGTAGCATACCACTTTTTATAAAGGGTAATATCTTTCTTAACCTCTTTAGGTCTTCCGTTGGAATTTGTCTTACCATATATTGAAAGACAGTTTTTATCTGTATACCAGTTTGAATCCGTATTATAACCGCTATATTTAAAAACAGCATCATCATTATATTCCGGATAAGCGTTCTTGGCGATACCGTTTCCCTTTTCTATCTTTTTCCTGACGCTTGTTACACCATTATATTCTTTTCCGTCATAAGTACCACTGTATTTTCCGCCGTTCATATTAAATGTCACAGTATATCCCTTTGTTTCCCACTGCGCGTAGAGCGTCAGATTTCCGGACAGCGGTTTTCCCCATGTCACAAACTTTGTCTCGGAATCCTCCTCGTCCGTATACCAGCCCTTAAAAGTTCTGTCCTTTATGGAAGGCTTTTTTGACGGCTCGTTCAGCGGCTCGTCCTCATAAAGTTTTACCTTATCAGGCACATTGCTTGCCCCCTCTGCCACAAAGGTTACATAAAAGTACGGTTTCATCTTCCGATCCCACTTGGCGTAAATTGTCGTGTCGCTCTCTATTGTATCACTTGCAAAATCCCATTCCTTCGTACAGCCTGAATCCTTGTACCACCCGTCAAATGTATAAGTAATCTCCTGTTTTCCGTCATCAGACGCCACTGTGTAGCTTCCTTTTGTCAATATTTTAGGCTGCTCTCCTGATATGGATACCAGCTCCGAAACGGTACTGTGTGCAGGGACACTGCGCTTTTCGCCGGTAACACCGGAAATTCCCGTATCAAATATGACCACATACTCTCTTGCTTCCTCGGTTTTTGTCTCTGTCTCTGTCTCCGTTTCCGTCTCTTTTTGTTCTCCAGACGATTCCTCTGTCTTTGTTTCATCGCCCGTATCTGCCTGATTGTCATTTTCTGTCGTGCTCTCTGATTCCTTTTCTGCCGGATTGTTTATCCCATCATAATCAATTCCCGCAATTTCTTCCACCTTATCAATATCAAGATAAGAGCTATAAACAAACTGCTCATAGCTTTCGGCAAGTTTTTGCGCCATCTGTTTTGACTGGGACGAATCATTGTCATAGATATATATAATGCTATTTTCCCGCGATGCGCCGCTAAAAGCATTGTCATAAACCGTCTCAATCTCTTTCGGCATTACAATGCCTCTTACATTCGCAATGCTTTCGAAAGCATTCGGTGCGATTGTTTTCACCGAATCCGGTATCTGAACAAGCTTTTGATCACCGCTGTACCCATACAACACCGTCTTGTCAGGATTTAAACAAAAGCCGTCTTCCGTACTGTACCACTTCTTATAAATCGTAACGCTTTCCGAAATTCTGCTTTTTGTGTCAAATTCTTCCAGACAAGCCTTATCTGTATACCACTTTCCCTTTTCCGTTTCATAGCCTGCATAGGAAGCATATTGGTCATCCGGATAGTTCTCGATTGCTTTATTGTTATCAAGAACCAAAACAGGAGTCTGCCCTTTAAAATTATAGCCGTTATACTCCCCGTTAAATTCCCCTCCATTCATGCTGAAAGTGACTGTACTTGTCTCCTCCGCCTGTGCCTCCGGCATCGGTATCTGTGACAAGACCACTGCCAAAATCATGAGACTTGCTCCTAAAAGATTTTTTAATCTGTGATACATTTTTTTCCTCCCCCTAATCTGTTTTCTTTGCTATCACCACAAATCTTCCATCTTCGGTATAATAATCACAAGTAGATAAAATCAGGCACGAATCACCGTATTCAAGATGTTCGTCTGTAGTGTAAAGTGCATTGGATTCTATATTTTGCCAAAACTCATCAAAACGTTCCTTTGTACTGATATCAATCGCATCATAATAGCGGAATACGTCTTCGTCCTCATAAGCCACTGCGGAAAGCATCGCCGCTACGACCTGATAGGTTCCTTCCTCATAAAGGCTGTCAAACCGTATGGTCTGATGGGTCATGCAAAAATCCTTGTCCTTATAATTTTTCAGCGTGCCAAACATGACACCGGTCCGCATATTATGTCCGTATATAATAATGTTTTGCCCACGCTCAAGCACGTTGCTGCGATAGTCAAGAATTAAAAGTCCGTTTTTGTCCTCCTGTCCGGTAAAATTTTTGTTCAAATAATAATCATTGTCGCCTTCTCTTGACATTACCGGATAATTGATTTTTGTTCCCTCTATGGAAAGCCAGCCCGAAAAATCGCTGTTTTCATCATGTAATGCCATAAACTTGTCTAAAATAACAGGTTCGTCCTGCTTGTCCGTTTCCTCTTCCGACGGCGGTTTATTCTCTTCCCGAGGAACATTCCTGTCGGTATCAGACGTCAGTGCAGTATCCAAATCGGCAGCTACACTGATTTTTTCACGCAGCTTTTTTGTCTGATAATTGGTTCGCATATCCAAAAGCAAATTCCAATTCAAAAACACAATGCAAAGCAAAAGAACTGTCACCGATACTGTTATTGCAATTTTTCTGTTAATACTCAACAGTTTTTTGGCGTTTCGTTTTCTTCTTTTTTTTGCAAGAATCTTATCCTCAATCTGTTTTCTCTGCGCTTCGGTCATATTGTGCAATACCTGTTCCAAAAAGGCCTTGCCCTTATCGCTTTGAAAGATAATGTTTTTTGACTGTATTTTATAGTAAATTTCCTGTGCAAGCTGTACAGTAAGCTTTTTTTTTCCATGCATCAGCTGACTCATCAGCTGTAAGTCATGTTCTAATACCTCAGGGTCATAACCTGTGCCATATTCACGATCATTTTCCATAAATACACCTTATACTTTTTATGTAACCTTATAATTATATTTAATATAACACAAAAAAAGAAAATTGTATATACAATTTTCCCATTTTTTGTGTTTTTCATAAAATTTATGTTAATTCATCCAATCTCTATCCACAACAGCTTTGACAAATCACACGCAATCGGAGCCATTAAGATCACAAAATCCCTGCATATCTGCGTGACTGCCTCATTACCGCCCGCGCAAACATTTGTTTCGTTATCGTGTTCCTTTTTCCGCACTGCCGCATCTATAGCATGTTTTCTGACTTTGTTCACAAGCTCTCCGATTTTCAGCTCCTCTTGCAGCACATTCAATAACTCCATAAGCGCGGAAACAATATTGTGACGGTTTGGCATTGTATTGCCACGCCTGATGCATTTCTCAATTTTCTGCCTTGCCCGCTCCAATGCGCAATGCATCGTATCAAGGCTTTCTCTTGTCACTGCGCTGTAATTGCCCTGTCTGTTCCACGCCGACGCCGCGAGAATCATGCGCCTGTATCTGCCAAGAAATTTGTACATTCCCTCAAGCGCCCCCTCATTCCAGCTTTCGTAAAACGGCGCGTCGTTCTCCTTTGGCGTATTTTCAAACAGCAGATAAAGCCGCAGACAGTCTGTGCCGTAATCCATTATAAGGTCATCGTCAAATACCTTACTGCCTGTTTGACTAATCCAGTCAAACAGCATTTTCGCCGCCTCGCCTTGATATAGGAAGCTGTCGGGAATATTATCCCCCGACAGCCTCCTTGCATTGTATTCAATTTCTCTGTGATTTAGTGGTGTTAAAATCTGCTCCATTGTTCCTGCTATTTCACTACAATATTTAGGATTCTGCCCTTAACATAGATTTCCTTTACAACCGTCTTTCCTGCCATAAGATCTGCGATTATCTGAATCGCATGGGCTTTTTCTTTTACGGAATCCTCCGCCTCGTCAAGTCCTACCATAAGCGTCGCTTTTACCTTGCCATTAATCTGCACAGCAATCTCAACGTTTGCCTCAATGGTCTTTGCCTCGTCAAATTCCGGCCACTTCTGTTGGTATACCTTGCCTTTTCCTGCAAAATTGATTTCCCAGAGTTCTTCCGTCATATGCGGCGCCACCGGGTTTAAGAGCAGAAGTAATGTTTCATATTCCGCCTTTGTAACGCCGTTTGCCTTATAAAAATCATTGACAAGCGCCATCATAGCCGCAATCGCCGTATTAAACTTCAATCCCTCAAAATCATTGGAAACCTTCTTGATCGTCTGATGCATCTTTGTTTCCATACTGGCACGATATGTGTCGCCATCAATCAGCATATCCTGAAGTTTCCATACTCTGTCAAGGAAACGGCGGCAGCCCTTTACGCCCTCCATGCTCCACGCGGCGCTCAAATCAAACGCTCCGATAAACATCTCATATGTCCGAAGCGTATCGGCGCCAAACTCATTGACAATATCATCGGGATTGACTACATTCCCCCTTGACTTTGACATCTTTTCACCGTTCTCGCCTAAAATCATGCCATGCGAGGTACGTTTTTTATATGGCTCACTGCAAGATACAAGTCCCTGATCATAGAGGAACTTATGCCAAAATCTCGAATACAGAAGGTGAAGCGTCGTGTGCTCCATTCCGCCGTTATACCAGTCAACCGGCATCCAGTAATCAATTGCCTCTTTGCTTGCAAATGCCTCGTTGTTATCCGGATCAATATATCTTAAGAAATACCACGATGAGCCTGCCCACTGCGGCATGGTATCCGTTTCGCGCTCTGCCCTGCCGCCGCACTTCGGACATGTCGTCTCCACCCAGTCGCGCATCGCTGCAAGCGGTGACTCACCCGTATCCGTCGGCATGTAGCTGTCTACCTCCGGAAGTCTTAGCGGAAGCGCGCTTTCTTCAAGCGGCACATATCCGCAGCATGGACACTTTACGATCGGAATCGGCTCTCCCCAGTAACGCTGGCGTGAAAACACCCAGTCGCGGAGCTTAAAGTTAACTTTCTTATGGCCAATTCCTTTTTCCTCAAGCCACTTGATCATGGCAGCCTTCGCATCACTGACCTCTAATCCGTTCAAAAAGTCCGAATTGCAAAGTTTTCCTGTTGCTACATCGGTAAACGCTTCATTCTGCACATCTCCGCCTGCTACGACCTCTATAATCGGAAGACCGAATTTCTTCGCAAAATCCCAGTCTCTTGAATCGTGCGCCGGAACCGCCATAATCGCACCGGTTCCGTATGACATGAGTACATAATCGGAAACCCATATCGGAATTTCCTTATTGTTGACCGGATTCACTG
Source organism: uncultured Lachnospiraceae bacterium (assembly GCA_910577115.1). Lineage (GTDB taxonomy): Bacteria > Bacillota > Clostridia > Lachnospirales > Lachnospiraceae > COE1. The sequence goes on along the minus strand of CAJTMC010000037.1, from coordinate 5,482 downwards.
CCGAAATCCCTTTTAAGCAAACACCTGTTTTATCTTTTGCAAGCTCCGTACGCTCGAAATCCGACTTTTTCGACGCCTGCTCACGATAATCCACTACTTCCTTATAATTTTCAATATCTGCCTTATATTTTTCAATCAGAGGGTGCTCCGGAGAAATCACCATGTAAGTTGCACCAAACAGCGTGTCCGGTCTTGTCGTATAAATAGTCAGGATTTCATCCTGATTTTTCAATTGAAAGTTAACCTCCGCGCCTTCGGAACGGCCGATCCAGTTCTTTTGGGAAACCTTTACCTTCTCAATGTAATCCACCTCATTTAAACCGTCAATCAGCTTATCCGCATACTCGGTGATTTTGAGCATCCACTGAGACTGCATCTTTCTGATAACCTCTGAACCGCAGCGCTCACATACGCCGTTTACCACTTCCTCATTTGCAAGCCCTACCTTGCAGGAAGTACAGAAGTTAATCGGCATCTCACTCTTGTATGCAAGTCCTTTCTTGAACAGCTGTAAGAAAATCCACTGCGTCCACTTATAATAACTTTCGTCTGTGGTATTAATCTCCTTCGACCAGTCAAAGGAATAGCCAAGCGACTTTAATTGCTCCTTAAAACGTGCCACGTTGTTCTTTGTGACAATCTTTGGGTGAATTTTATTTTTGATCGCATAATTTTCCGTAGGAAGTCCAAACGCGTCCCAGCCCATTGGGAAAAGCACGTTGTATCCCTGCATTCTGCGCTTTCTTGACACAATATCCATCGCCGTATACGGTCTTGGATGACCTACGTGAAGTCCCTGCCCTGACGGATACGGAAACTCTACGAGGGCGTAATACTTCGGCTTTGATTTGTCAATGCCGACCTTAAATGCCTCCTCCTTGTCCCATATATCCTGCCATTTCTTCTCAATATCCTTTGGAGAATATTCTCTGCTCATAAATTCTGCTCCTTTTATCTTACATGAATCTTTTCTTATTTTATAACAAACTGTCTTTATTGTAGCGCAATCACTTTTATATTGCAAGTCTTCCCGAAAAAACTTCCCCTTTTGCCTGCGCATCGTCCATAATCACTTCCCCGACTTTAGGCACTGTGATTTTGCCGGAAAGCGGATTTTTGATACTAATCACAGGAGACGTAATCTCTGCAAACACTTCTGATTTCTCAAAGCAAAGGTCAGTGTCAATCATTTCACAATTGATGAGTCTCAAATTTTTACAATAACACAGCGGCTGTGTTCCGATAATTTTACAATTCTCCAATGTAAGTCCATCGGAATACCATGCCAGATATTCCCCTTTTACCATACTGTTTCTGACTGTCACATTCTCACCATGCCAAAAAGCATCTTTCGTGTCAAAGATGCAATTTTCAAACACTGCATTTTTAATATACTGAAAGGAATACTTTCCCTTGAAGGTAACATTTTCAAATCGGATATTTTCGGAGCGCATCATAAAATATTCGCTCTCTGCCTTTGAATCATACATCTCTATGTTTGTCACCGACCAGCCAAATTCCGGAGAAATGATATCGCAGCCTTTGAGCACTACATTCCTGCACTCCCTTAACGCCTTGATACCATGAAGCTTTGTATCTGCAATCGCAATATAATCTGAATACCAGAGCGCAGCACGACACAACGGTGTCAGATCGCAACCGTTTATGTTCAATCCATGCACATGCCAAAAAGGATAGCGTAGGTTGAAAAAACATTTGTTCACCTCTACATTTGCCGCTTCTTTGATAGCGCTTTCACCGTCCGCCGGTCCGTCAAAGCAACATTCATTTACGATTACATCTCTTGCGCCGTATAGTGCCCGTTCCTCATCAAAAGTTTGTTTTTCAATTGTCGTCATTTATGTCATCTCCTCCTGCTTTTATTTCTTCATCTGCATCAAACCAGCATTTTACTTAAAATTGCGTCCTCAAGCACGACACGTTTTGCCGCCGTCCTGTACTTTTCCTCATGCAAATATGTATATCTGTGCGGCTTAATGGCCGGCGCCAAATCAATCGCCTTGATAAAATCCTCTTTTTTCATGTCAAGCGTTGCCACGTAATCCCAAAATCCCGTCTGCGTAAGCACTGCATTCACCCGCTTATATCTATGATTATGCACAATGCTCATGATATAGGTTGCCACGCCCACCTGTATCCCATGAAGCTGCGGAACCTCTAAAATTTTGTCAAGGGCATGGGAAATCAAATGCTCGCTTCCGCTTGTAGGTGCGCTGCTGCCTGCAATCTCATTTGCAATCCCGCTCATGGAAAGCGAATCCAAAAGCTCCTTCAAAAACACCTCGTCTTTAATGCTCTCATACGGTGTACGCACAAAACTGTTTACCGCCTTTTTTGCAATCATTACTGCAAAGTCATTTAACTGTGAAACGCCGTTTTGCGCCTCATACACCCAGTCATAAATTGCAGTAATCTTTGAAATCATATCTCCGATTCCTGAATAAATAAATTTCTCGGGAGCAGTCCGAATTACATCTGTATCCACGATAATGCCGTAAGCAAGCGCCGCCGGCACAGAGCTTCTGCGTCCGTCCACAATAAGTGATGCACTCGCGCTAGAAAAGCCGTCGCTTGAGCTTGATGTCGGCACGCTGATAAACGGAATATTTTTTAGGAATGCCGCGTACTTTCCAGCATCAATCACCTTTCCCCCACCAATGGAGATGACCGCGCGAACCTTACTTGGCATGGAAAATGCCATTTTGATAATATCCCCGATATCAACCGTATCAATTTCCCTGTACTCTAATACTTCTATTCCTTCGTTTTTCAAGGAATCCATAACCTTTGTTCCAAACAGTTCGATTAAACCGTTTCCAAAATAGATTACAACCTGACTAAAATCTGCCTCTTTCATAAAAATGCCAATATTATTCAAAACACCGTTTCCGACCTTTAAAATCGCCGGAATTGATATACTTGTCGCATTCTTCATAGCTATCGTGCTCCTTTCTTGTCATCAATAAATATTTTATATAATCCAATCAAAATGGCAAATCCAATTAATATTTAAAAATATTATAAAGTACTTTTGAATGCCTCATCCACATCCCCCTTATCAATTTTTGTATGCATCAATTACAGAATCAATCAATTATGTATATAATTGTATCACAATTTATTTTTCAAAAAAACCTTTATAATAATTTGAATTTCCCTATTTTCATTTTACTTCATTTGTTTCCCAAATAAAAAAGTGCAAAAACACCGGATCTCTATTATATTTGAACCACCACAAAACAACGAAAGACAGGTATGCTGTAATTCATATCAGCCATAAATTTTCTTTTGGGTTTAGAAAGGTTTCCGGAAATCTGATTTGAAAAAGATAAAATTTCCCCTACGGAATTTCAAAGTATCAAGGTATTGACAAGATATCTGTTATATGATAGCATAATTCTCGGTGGCAGCAACTTGGATTGCTGACAACTGGCTGCTATAGCACAGTCGGTAGTGCGTCGCATTGGTAGTGCGGAGGTCACGGGTTCGATTCCCGTTAGCAGCTTTTTGAAAACCTTGTAAAATCTTCTGCAAGGGAGAGATATTCCATTGAGAGATATTCCATTTGGGAGTTTTAGCCATTCCTAAAGAGTCTTTGTGCTCTCTGCTAAGCATCTTCATTTTCACCCGTTCATCTGCAGTTCCCAGCATTGCCAAAAAGACAAGCATACAAATATTCATCACCTTGTGCAGAACTTTTTTCCTGCCTGGTATCTGTCATTTTACTTACATAATTCAAAAATATTTTCATAATTAATCCATTCTTTTAGCCTAATGACAGCACAGTATTATGAATTGTTCATAATTTATTCATGTGTTTGTCGTGATTTATTGTCGTGATTAATTCTTTGCACATTCTTGACGCCAACGATTTATATTGATATAATTAAATTTAGATGTAACAAAGAAAGGAGCACTTTTATGAGCATTTTTAATGATGACAGGGCAACTTTAAGTCAATCCGCATCTGATCTTGATACTGCGCTTTCAAATACCGGACTCGACACCGTACTGCACGATGCATTTGAGTCAGGAATGAACCTAGACGAAATTATGTATGTTATGTTCACGCATACTGAAAAAACTGTCAGAAGGTATATTGTGCAACATCAGTTGAAAGCAGCCGCAAACAAAAACAAATAATATTTTTACGTTTTTACTTGCATTTTTATATCAGTCTATGTTATAATGTTTTTCGTTGACGGGTAATTACATCATACATAGCATAAACTGAATAAAGGGGCATAGTTCAGCGGTAGAACAGCGGTCTCCAAAACCGTCAACGAGGGTTCGATTCCTTCTGCCCCTGCTAAATTGGAAAATGCCTATAAACCTATTATTTAAAGGGTTTATAGGCATTTTTTGTTATTTGACTTGCTTTCTTTATATATGTTATAGCCAGAACAAAGGTTCTGAAACATTTACTTAAATGCGATGTATTTGGAATTAATCTGAACTAAAGTTGCCACCAAAAACTACCTTTGGCAACTTTACATAAAGCAGACAAATCAAGCGGTTTTCCCCTCCAGTTTTTGCTTATCCGGCTGAACATCCTATGCTCAATCTTGTTCCACTTGGATGATTGACATCCCCCTCGTTTTGTGCAGCGTCATAAATGCCATAGTGTACTGCCTTCCCCAGTCCCGGCATAGGAAGGTCATGGTCAAGAACCTTTACCGTCTCCTTTTTGGGGCAGTATTCAGCACCATTATTCTTAAAGCTGCCGATGTTTTCTTTTTTCTTGCAGTCGATAGAGATATTTAAGGCTTTATACTCCGTTACTTTTATAAAATTATCGTCAGTTAAATAAGAATGTCTTAGAACAGCTATTATTTTCCCACATAAATTTACTATATCCGGCTCAATATCCTGTTTCTTTTTATCCTCACTATATGTAACTCCAGAGCATCCGCCTATTGTCCATTCTAAATCAGAATATTGAGATGAAATCAACTTAAATATTATATGTTTATCATCTACGCTGATAAAATCACAAGATCGATGCTTCCACTATGTAAAAACTCGCATCTTAATTTCCAGCAACTTCTACCATCAATTAATCCTATACCTGTCTTCGGATCAATATCATAATTTCCAATGTTTTCATCATACCATTTAGCATATGCAGCACCTTGTCCTTTATATCCTTTGTAATCAGATTTCTTATATAGATATCAGGATAATCATATTTAGCACAAATATCAGGTATAACCAACGATAATGGCAAAGCTGAAACATCTTTTCTCAATTGCATCTTCAATAGCAGTAGCTATTATATCCATCCTCATATATTATATCTCCTTAAAACTGAACATTCATCACAATATCACGCAAAATACTTACACTTCTCAAAATAAAACTGCTGCTCTTTTTCAAAAAGTGTAATCAATTTATCCAGACTTTTTTCTTCTCTATATTCTTTCAATGCCTCCAGATACTCATTTCTATTTGCATCTTCAAT
>CAJTMC010000036.1 GCA_910577115.1 uncultured Lachnospiraceae bacterium | reverse complement strand
TATTCCGGCTGGCGCACATCCGCCTCAGGCAGCTTCTTTTCGGAAGCATTTTTAAAGCTCAGTAAATCCTTTGCCGCAACGGGGATTGCGATATTCGTTCCCGCTCCTGCCACGCACCCGCCGGGACAGGCCATTCCCTCAATCAGACAGCCGTTTTTCTTCCCCGCCTTTGCAAGCATTAATATTTTTTTACACTCGGAAAGGCTTTCCGCATGCTCAATGTGAATTTCCGTATCCGGATAATACTCCTTAATGCAGCTCTCTATCGCGCTTGCAACGCCGCCTGCCACACCGTAACCGCGCCCCGCAGCCGTCGCACCCTCCATTGTATCAAGCGCCTTTATCTCTTCAAGCAGGATTCCTTTCGCCTCAAACATTCCCGTAAGCTCCTCAAACGTAATCACAAAATCCACGTCGGAGCGGACAGTTCTGCGCATTGCCTCAAGCTTTTTGCTCGCACAAGGCCCGATAAATACCACGCTTGCATCCGGATGCTCCTCCTTAATCACCCTTGCAGTCGCTACCATCGGCGTAAGGGCATTGCTGATTTTGTCAATCGTCTCAGGGAAAAACTTCTTCGCAAGCATTGACCAGGACGGACAACACGAAGTCAGAAGAAACGGAAGCCCGCCTGTTGCAACCTCCTTCACGTAATGCTCTGCCTCCGTCATTGCGCCCATATCCGCACCGATCGCCGTCTCATACACATCATAAAAACCAAGCTCCTTCAACGCCGTCTTAATCATATCCGGTGTCACCTTCGGCCCAAACTGCCCGACAAATGCGGGCGCTACCTGCGCAATAATTTTTCTTCCGGACTGCATTGCACGAATCAGCTGAAAGATTTGCGACTTATCGGCAATCGCTCCAAACGGACAGCTCACCATGCACTGTCCGCAGGAAACACACTTTTCATCATCAATCACTGCCCTGCCATGTTTGTCCGAATAAATCGCATTGACGCCGCAATGCGAAAGGCAGGGACGCTGCTGATGGGAAATGGCGTCATACGGACAGACTGTTTTACACTTACCGCATTTGATACATTTTTCCTGATCAATCACCGAGCGTCCGTTCTGCATGGTAATTGCCCCTCTCGGACACACCTCGTTACATGGATGCGCAAGACAGCCCATGCATTTATTTGTCACCTCATATTTATTCTCCGCACACGCATTACAAGCCGACGCAATCACCTGCATCAGAGGCGGCTCATAATACTTTTCGTCTATATTGCTCTCCTCCACGCCCTGACTTACCTGCACCGGCTCATCCTCGGGGCGCAGCGACATTCCCATCGCAAGCCTTGTGCGCTCACGCACAATCTCACGTTCCCGATAAATGTTATCCCAATACGGCGAATTTTCCGTGTCAACCAGCTTGTACGGAAGCGCTTCCATATCATCTACAATATTCTCAGAATGATATGCCATATTTGCCACTTCCCTGAAAATCGCACGCCTCGTCTTTCTGACCTGTGTATCAATTCCTCTCATATCTATCTCTACGCCCCTTTCTTCGGCTGCTAAATCAAATTCATTTCGTTTACACACCTATTTTGACATATTTTTAACAAACTTGCAACCCCTATTTTAAAAAACAATCTCTTTGCCGCAATTCTGTCATAATCGATCAGGAAAAATTTTCTCCCTGCCCACTGACTGCGCCGCCAATGCGCCACTTTTAGCGGCATATTTCCTTTGCATCGGCGTGTGCATAAAAAAGAGCCTGTATATGCAGACTCTTTTCCAAAACAAGTTAACTGTTTCTATATACCTCTCTGATATGCTCCAGCGCAGCCACCGCGTTATCCGGACTCGTATTTTCCAGCGTAGCATGCATAAACGGCTTTTCCTTTTTCATATACGGAATAACGCGCTCCCAATGGCACATTCCCTGTCCCACAGGCACAGACACGAGCTTGCCGTCCTTGATTTGAAAATCCTTCACATGGAGCACTGCCACATCTTTCCCCAACAGCTCTACCGCTTCGTCCAAAATTTCATCCTGCTTTTCATAATTATAAATCTCAAGCAGATTGACAGGATCAAGAATAATGCGCAAATTCGGTGAATTGATTTCATCAAGCACACGCCTAGCGCGGACAGGATTGCACACGATATGCCGTACTACCGGCTCTATCGCCATCAGCACGCCCATCTGCTCCGCATATTTTACAACCGGACGCAGGTTGTTGATAAAAATCTGCAAAGATTCCTCGTTCCAACATGCTTCCTCAAACTTATACTCAAGATTCGGCGCGCCGGTCTCCGTACCGACAACGCCCACGCCCAAATGTGCCGCAAAACGGATATTTGCCATATATTTATTCTGAATTGCTTTGAGCTTCTCAGGATCCGGATTCGCAAGATTCAAATAACAGCCAAGCACCGCCACGTCCAGCTCATACTTGTCAAAAAGCCGCTTTAAATACATTGCATAGCCCGGCGTCAGCGCACTCTCCGCCACTGAATTTTCACTGATAACCTTTGAGAGCGCAAGGTGCGCACAGGCAAAGCCCTGCTCATGCACCGCCTTTAACCGCTCCTCCAAAGGAGCCTTGATTGCATCATGTAGTCTTATACCAAACTGCATCGTTAACCCTCCACAAAATTCTTTTTAAAACCCTATCACGTTTTCCCGCGTATATTCAGCCGCCTCACTATCCGTCAATATTTTAACAAACGGCGCACGCTCTTCTCCTGCTCCTTCGCCAAAATTTTTATACTCTGCAAAGAATATCGTGTCCCACGCATCCTTTTTATTCCAGTCGTGCCAGCCTTCCTTCTTGATATGCGCTCCAATCTCGGAATTTAAGATAACTGCTTTTGCAAAATTTCTCCAAGGTCTGCCAAGATATGCGCTCTCCTTCGGGCAATCGCTTGTAAAACTGCAATGATTAAACACATAGCCGTATTTTTCTCCCTCATATGTAGAAGGAGCCGTCACATACCCGCTCAATGCATCATTCCGGTCACGCATAAAAATCTCGCAGTTTTCAAAATACGCCGTCGCGCTTCCAAAAATAAAATCAATATTTCCGGAAATAAAACAGTCTTTATACAAATGTCTGCCATGACGGCGCGGTGCAAATTCCTTCGGCCCTTTAAAGCCACCCGGCTTATTTTCCTTTTTCGGAAGCGGAGCCGTAAAAAGCGTATCCTGATACCCTTCAAAACGGCAGTTTTCAAAGGTCAGCTGATCTCCGTCCGCATAAACCGCCAATGCCTGTCCCACTTCATATCCCTGTCCCGCCTCATTGAGAAATGAAATATGGCAGGCATGGAAATTATCCGCATCAATAAATACACTTGGAGTACGAAATGTTCCGCGTTTTTCCCCTTCGGGCATGATGTCTTCTGCTGCATCTGAGTACGTTATCTTCGTCGTGTTTTCATCCGCGCCGACAAAGGAAATATCATTTTGGCTTACAACAATTCTCTCATTGTACACGCCTGGGGCAATGTGTATCACAACCTTTACACCATTGTATTGCTTTGCAGCTTCAAGCGCCTTTCCAATTTCAGAAAACTCCGCATCTCCGCCTGCGGAAACATGCAGCTCCTTAACATTCATAATTGCTTTTTACCTCTCTGTTTCTCCAGCATACACATCTCTGCATACGCAAGCCTATGCTTTTTACGCTTCTTTCTCCAGCATACACATCTCTGCATAGGCTAGCAAAAATGGTGCGGTTCCTTTTGCGTCGTCCTTCACAATGGGTTCAGACATATAATATTCATAAGTGCCGTCACGCCGCGTATTCTTCTCCGGACCAAGACCCGCCACAAGACAGATTCCGCCAAGGCTCATCTCACCGTCAACATTTGTTAAATATTTGTCACAAATTCCATGAAATGCTTTCACACCGTACGCGCTGTATTCCTTCGGAAGGTATCCAAGCCTTGCACCCTTCATCAGGCAGTAAGCCATAATCGAGCTGCCGCTTGTTTCTAAATAATTTTTCTCTCTGTCAGGGAAGTTCGGCACCTGATACCACATTCCCTCAGGCGACTGGTATTTCAGCATTGCATCAATCAAGTCTTTGTACATCTTTAATAGATGCTCATAGTCCGGAGTACCTTCATCTGCCAGTGTCAATGTATCAAGCAGCGCCATTGAGAACCAGCCAAGCGCCCTGAGCCAGAAGTTTTTGGAAAGACCTGTTTCAGGATCCGCCCAGAACATCTGTTTTTCCGCATCATAAGCATGATAATACAAACCCGTTTCAGGATCCCTCTGATTTTTCTCTACATTAAAAAACTGTGTGTAAATATCCTTATAATTTTTCTTGTCGTTAAACCGCTTTTCATACTCCATATAAAAAGGCTGTGCCATATATAATCCGTCAAGCCACACCTGATGAGGGTAGATATTTTTGTGCCAGAAATTTCCTTCCTTTGTGCGGGGCATCTCAAGAATCTGCTGGTAAATATTCCTTGTCGCCTTCGCATACTTCTCCTTGCCTGTCAAATCATAAAGTGTAAAGAGATTTTTACCTTCATTAATATGATCAAGATTTAACTCGTCCTTATCATACCCCCGAATCGTTCCATCTTCCTCCACACGATGTCCGATATATTCATCTGAAAATTCAAGATATTTTTTATTTCCCGTCACCTTGTAAAGCTCCAAAAGCGACATAATCATACATCCGTCAATATAATCCCATGTAGCCTTCTTTCCAGCCCTGATTTTCTCAATATTCCACACTGGCTCGTCCAGTGTACTTCTGTCTATCAACCCGTTTACATATTTTTCTACTATTTCAATTGCCATTTTATCCTCCAATTTAAAGTGCCTTACCGCACAAAATTATCAATGCCATCGCTTATGACTGCATTACCGTTCTGTCCCTGCACCGTCACATGCCTTAATTCCAGTGTTTCTATATTCTTTGCAAAAATGCCCGTATTCGTCTGTTCCTCAACACCGTCCATCATTGCAGGAATCCCCGCCGTCGGATTATCCGCGAACGAAAACGCCGCATTTTCAAATACAACATGATGAATCTTCTGCTCGGGGAGCCCGTACAGATAAGATGCCGCCGCATGGCAGTTCATCGCCGTCAGGTTCTTGAACAAAAAGTCCCCAAGATACGGCGTCCGCTCATCGACCGGATGAAACTCCTTTGACTGCACATAGTCGGAATGACCGTCCGCATCGCAGTAGTAAAAAGAATTCATAACAACCGGCGTCATCACATGATCCATAAAAATATTTTCAAACTTAATGCCCGTCACAATCGCGTCCTCACCGCGTCCGCGCCTTGTCTTAATACGCAGTCCCCTGTCCGTATGAAGGAATAAGCAGTTCTCGACATTCAGATTTTTAACACCGCCTGCCATCTCGCTTCCAATCGTAATCGAACCATGTCCGTCTCTCATGCAGCACTGCCTGATCGTAAGATTTTCCGACGGCGTTTTATATTTTGCCCCCATATAAATCTTTCCGGATTTAATTGCAATACAGTCATCACCAACCGAGAAATACACTCCGACAATCTCAACATTTTTACAAGATTCCGGATCCAGTCCGTCTGTATTTGGCGAATCCTTTGGCCCGAGAACGCTGATTCCAATAAACCTTAAATCATCTGAAAAATATGGATGAATATTCCATGAAGGACTGTTCTGTACCGTAATTCCATGAAGCACAACATTCTTGCATTTGTTCAGGAAAATCATTCTTGGTCTCCAAGCAATGCGCTTTACTTTCGCATTCTCCCACCAGTTTTCGTGACTTGCACAGCCGTCAATCGTTCCCTGACCGGTTATCACAACATTCTCCACGTTGATACCGGTTATAATGCCTGCAAACATGTCAAGCGGATCGCCCTCCCATGTTCCAAGCAGATATTCCTTTTCCTGATCAACACACTCGATTTTGCCCGGCAAAATGGGAAATTTATTTCTGTCCGTAAAAGCGGAAAGCGTCGCATTCTTTCCGATTTCAAGCACAAGGTCGCTCTTTAAAAACAGTGGATAAATCTTGTATACGCCTTCCGGAATGTATACCCTGCCGCCCTTTGGACAAGCGTTGATTGCACACTGTATAAATAAAGTATCATCTGTCTCTCCGTCGCCCTTTGCACCGAAATCCTTTACATTCAAGGTCACATATTCATCATTTGTGGTTACTGTAAAGCGTTCCGTCTCCCCACCATACATTAGTTCCACGTCATATGATGTTGCAGGCGCAAGTCCAAATACACTTGCAACATTCCTGTCGCTCTTTTCGGCAAGACTTCCATTTACATAAATTTCATGCTCATGCTCTGATGAAAAGTAGCCATTATTCTTGATTTCAACGACAAAGCTCGTGGAAGTTTTGTAGATAATATCGTACTTCATAAATTCCTCCATTCTGTCAGACAATTTAAAACTCGTCTTCTTATTTTTCATATACTTCTACGATAACACATTTGGAAATAAATATCTACTAAAAAATTGATACATTTTCGTACATTTTCGTAATTCACTTTACCAAACAATTCCTCTTTACAATTTATTGTCATTTTATGCTGCTTTTTTCCGATTGTATGTTATGATGTTAAAATATCATAGCAATTCCTTTCTTTCTGTTATATGATGAAACAGCACAGAAAAAACTTTTAATAGTAAGCATAATAAGCGACAGGGGGATATTGAAATGAAAACCGGCAAAAAGATAAACCGCGACTTGATTTTAAACGGAAATATGTTACAGGCAATTCTGTCCATTGCCATACCCGTCGTGATCAATTCATTTTTGCAGACAATGTACAACCTCACCGACACCTACTGGCTCGGAAAAATCGGCACAGAACAGCTTGCCGCTATCAACCTTGTAACACCTGTACAGAATATCATATTAAATTTCGGAACCGGAATTACGGTTGCAGGCTCCGTTCTAATCGCACAATACATCGGCGCAAAGGATGACGAAAATGCCAAAAGCATGGCAAATCAGATTTTTGCATGCGCAATGATTTTTGCGGTTGTATGCGCAGGTGTCTGTTTCGTGGCTACGCCCTCGATTGTTCACTGGCTTGGCGCGGACGGCATTACCTTTGGATACGGCACCATCTATTTACAGATTGTCGTGCTCGACATGCCGCTTTTGTATACAATTAATATCTACAATGCCATTCATCAGGCGCAGGGCGACACTGTCCGCCCGATGCTTTTAAACTTTCTTGGAATCATCATCAATATGATTTTAGACCCGCTTTTGATGATTACACTGGATCTCAACATCACCGGTGCTGCACTTGCAACGCTGCTTGCGAAAGTCCCCTCCGCGCTGATTGCCTTTTGGGCGCTCACGCGGCGCTCGCAGACGGTGCATCTTGATATCAGGCACCTGCGGTTTGAGAAAGATAAGCTGCTTTCTATTTTCCGCGTGGGGCTTCCGACCGCAATCGGCGGCTCCACCATGCAGCTTGGTTTTCTTTTGATGAGTAAAAACGTTTATAAATATGGCACACAGGCAATGGCAGCCTACGGCATCGGCAACAAAGTAAACGGGCTGATTACCCTTCCGTCAAACGGTATCGGCTCCGCCGTCGCCACCATTGTCGGACAGAATATTGGTGCAAATCAGTTTGACAGAGCAGAACATGGCTACAAGCTTTCCAGAAATATCAGCGTCATTTTCCTGTTTGTCGGCGGTTTCATATTATCGCGCGCTCCGATTTCAAGAAGCATTGTCAGCATTTTTTCCGACAACGACGCCGTTATCGGCATGGCTGCGGATTTTTTGAGCATTATGGCATTCTGGTGCTGGACAAACGGTATCCATAACGCCACAAGCGGACTTTTTCAGGGAACAGGTCACACCGAAGTCACAATGGTCATCGACGCAACAAGGCTTTGGGTATTCCGTTTTTTGACACTATTCATTTGCGAAACAGTGTTGCATATGGGTGTACGCAGTATCTGGTACAGCGTCGTTGTCAGCAACGGCATTTCTACCGCTATTTTATATCTTTTATACCGTATGAACATTTGGAAAAAACCGGCGTTTCGTAAAAAGAACCGATAAAACCCATCCTAATCCATCCAACAGGATAACTGCCTCACCCCATATAACCGTTCAATCCCGCCTTGATCCGCAAAGCAAGTTCCTACAGGCTCAAGCAACGCAAGGTGTTCCCTCCCTGCAAACACCATATAATCCACATAAAATTTCTGCTGTGCTGCTTAGCTTTACGCCACAATCAGTCAAAACTGCCCTCATCCACCGCCTCACAAAACTTCACTTTCTGTAAACAGTGTTAAATAGTTCTGACTCTTTTTCACAATCTATTGCATAAATTTTGTGAATGTGGTCTCTTGCGCATTCTTTCTTCTTTTGTTATTATAATCAATGAGTTGTTTTACAACAAACCGTTAAAAGGAGCTGCGCGATGAAGAGCCGAATACATACAAAGCTTTTTTGCATTGTTTTACTCATATCCATGCTCAATTTGAGTATGTTCAATGTGAGCATGTTCACATCAGGAATGCACTGTGGAGAACCTCTCCCGTCTTCCTCTTTTTCTTGTGCCGCAGAGACCCGCGCCGCTGCTGTTATGCACGCGTCAGACGGAGTATTCAACTCGCACATCTACCATGAAGAAAACAGGCTCACAGGACTTGGTGAATTTACGCTTGCAAGGCAAACCCCACGCACTGTGACAGTCATGCGCCTTAATCCGCTCTCAATCATGCTCTTTTTAACCGGCGCATTCACTCTTTTTGCTATTTTCTTCACAATCTTTTCTCTGCAAGGTTCACGCCAAAATCAGTGCAGATTAAGAACTCTTCAATATATTCACCGCAAGGACGGTAAAAAACATAATTCCTAAATAATAAATAATATCCAAAATAACCAACGCGTCACAAGCGTCTTTTTGTCGTCCCCTGTTGACACTATGATACAGACGCTTTGGACGTTTTCTTTGCATATCTTATGCATAAAACGAAAGGAACAAAAAATATGGAAAATATTATATTTGGAATTATGGTTGTCATTGCTTTGGGTGCAGGAGTCTTTACATGCATTTATGAGGTCGGCGGCAGCCAAAAAACGAACCCGGAAAATCAAAACAACGATACAGAGAAAGGAACAAATTAACAAATGAATATCGGATTATGGATTTTAGTTTTTATTGGAGGCGCTACCGGCGCGTTATCTACAGTTTACATAATTATATCGCTTTTTGCAGTACTTTTTTACAAGATTTACCGCAAGGTAAAATATCATGCATCTATGTATGACTGAGGCACCGCATTCACTTTTTTAGATTAAGATACAGGAGGATAGGAATGACAATTACACTGCTGCTTGTTGCAATCGTAATACTACTCTGCGTTCTGGCTGAGAAATTTTCGGGAAAATTCGGTATGCCTGCGCTGATTTTGTTTATGTTTATCGGTATGCTTTTCGGAAGCGACGGAATTTTTAAAATACCGTTTGACGATTACAGACTGGCGGAGGACATCTGCTCGATCGCGCTGCTTTTCATCATGTTTTACGGCGGCTTCAACCTGAAATGGAAGGCTGCTAAAAGCGTGGCTGTAAAATCCATACTGCTGTCAACAATCGGTGTAGCTGTCACTGCTGTCGTAACTGCTCTTTTTGTGCAGTTCTTTCTTGGATATACATGGCTTGAGAGTTTTTTGGTCGGGGCGGTACTCGGCTCCACAGATGCCGCAAGTGTGTTTGCCATACTCCGTAAGAAAAAACTAAACCTAAGAGACGGCAGCGCCTCGCTCCTTGAAATGGAGAGCGGAAGCAACGACCCAATGGCGTACATGCTGACCTTTATAGCAGTTGAAATCATCAGCGCAGGAAAAGCCGATCATATTTTCCGGCAGATTGTTTTACAGCTTGCCTTTGGTACTTTTATCGGCGCCGCCTTTGCATTTTTAACCATCAGACTGCTTCGGAAAACAAACTTAATATCGGAAGGACTTGATACCATTTTTATGGTTGCCATGCTGTTAATCTGCTATGCCCTGTCTCAGCTTTCTGGCGGAAATGCTTATCTCAGCGTCTATATCATGGGAATATGCATCGGAAACAGTCCCATAAAAAGCAAAGCGACACTCATCGCATTTTTCGATGGTGTCACCACGCTTGCACAGATATTGATTTTCTTCCTGTTAGGACTACTGACCTTCCCGCACCAAATGCCCGCAGTCATTCCTTCCGCGCTGATTATCACGATCATTCTGACGCTGATTGCCCGTCCCATAGCAGTCTTTTTACTGCTAAAGCCTTTTCGCTGTTCCGCCTGGCAGTGCCTTTTGGTATCCTGGGCAGGACTGCGCGGCGCTTCTTCTTCCGTGTTTGCAATTATGGCAGTCGCAAGCGGTATTATAATGCCTCACAACCTGTTTCACATTGTCTTTATGGTGTCTCTCTTTTCCGTGGCGGTTCAGGGCACGCTTCTGCCTAGTGTTGCTTCAAGGCTGAATATGCTTGACGATAGCGCCGATGTCAGAAAGACGTTCAACGATTATCAGGAAGACTCCGCCATTACGCTGATGCGCATGTTTATCCCCAAAGGGCATAACTACGAAAACAGGCTTGTACGTGAAGTAAACTTTCCGACCGGTTCTCTCGCACTGATGATTAAGCGAAACCATGAAACTATTATTACAAAGGGCGATACACGCATTCTGGCTAACGACACAATTATATTAAGTGTTCCCGCCTATGAACCAAGCGACAGCGAACAATTAATAGAAACACGCATTGACAGCGACAACAATTGGTGTAATCACAGCATCTTTGAACTAAGCCTTGCGCCGGACGAGTTGATTGCCATGATTATTCGCGGCGAGGAGACTCTGATACCGGACGGTAAAACGGTAATTATGGAAAATGATGTGGTAGTTACGTATCGAGAATAAAAACGCAAGCCTGACGGCTTGCGTTTAATGAATTTATCCTTCTACAACTTATTTATGCAATTCATCAACAAACTGAGCAAAATCAAAGTTCTCATTCTTATTTGCCTTAAAAATGGTTCCATAATTTCTGCCTTCCATAATGCGGTGAATTACCCGCACGTCGGCTCCGTTTGCAATAACCATATCGGCTCCGGAATATGTTGCAATCTTTGCCGCCGTAAGCTTCGTTTCCATGCCTCCCGTACCGACACTGCTGCCCGTCGTGTCTTTCCCCATGCTGATTAACTCGTCCGTCAGCGTATCCACGCGCTCGATAAACTTTGCATCTGCATTCTGTCTGGGATCATCCGTATAAAGCCCGTTGATATCCGACAACAGAATCAGCAAATCTGCTCCCGTAAGCGCCGTAACAAGCGCCGAGAGCGTATCGTTATCGCCGATTACATCCTCCACCTCAAATGTGGAAGTCGTATCATTCTCATTGACAATCGGAATTGCCTCCATGCGCAAAAGCTCGTGAAAGGTATTCTGCGCATTCCTCCTGTTTAAATCCGAAACAATCGTGTGGCGCGTCATCAGAATCTGCGCCGCCTGATGACTGTATTCGGAAAAAATCCTCTGATACGTCGTCATAAGCCTTGCCTGCCCGATTGCCGCACACGCCTGCTTTTGCGCAAGCGTAAGAGGCGGCTTAAGATGAAGCGCCTTCCTTCCACACCCAATCGCACCCGATGTCACAAGAATAACGTCCTTTCCCTGATTTCTGATATTACAAAGCTCCCTTACAAGAATGTCCATTTTTGTATAGTCAAGGTCTCCCGTTTCCATATGCTGCAGAGAGGACGAACCAATCTTTACAACCACTCTCTTTTTATCCTTCAAATTTGCACGTAAATCGTCCACCGTTTCTTCCTCCAATGTATGTATTCGGTCATAAGCCATATCTATTCTAATCCCAACCAGCCAAAAAGTCCAGTAAAACAACAAATCGTTATGATTCTGCCGTACACTCCGCAGGCGGCTGATACTGCGAAGCAATCTTCTCTGCCACAAGGATACCGTCCATTGCTGCCGAGGTAATACCTCCTGCATATCCTGCGCCTTCTCCGCAAGGATAAAGCCCCTGCACCGTAGGACTTTGCAGGTCTTTGCCGCGATGGATTCTTACAGGTGACGAAGTACGGCTCTCAATCCCTGACAAAATGGCATCCTCACTGGCATATCCCTTGATTTTTTTTTCAAACTGCTCCATTCCCTCAAGAAACGCCGTTTCACATTCCCCGGGCAAAAGACCGCGCAGATTTGTAAACCGATATCCGCCTTTGATGCATGGCTTATTGTATTCCTCCCTGTCCTGAGAAGGTTTATTTTGTACAAAATCTCCATAATACTGTACTGGTATTTTTCCCTTGCCAAGCGCATATGCTTTCTCCTCAAGCTGACGCTGGAACACCACGCCTGCCAGAGGTTCGCTGCTGTCGAAATCCGCAGGTGAAACCTGTACAATAATCGCGCTGTTTGCATTCCTGCTTCCCCTGTCCGAATAGCTCATTCCATTCACGGCAAGCCTCCCCGCCTCACTTGACGCATTCACAACATACCCACCGGGACACATACAAAACGAATACACACCGCGCCCTGTACTCGTTTTCGCAGTAAGCTTATAAGGCGCCGCAGGAAGGTCATTCCCGCATTCGCTCCCATACATACTATCATTAATCAAACGCTGCGGATGCTCCACCCGCATTCCGACCGCAAATGCTTTCGCCTCCATTGATACCTGCTTACGTGCAAGATATTCAAACGTATCTCGCGCACTATGCCCTATCGCAAGTACCGCATTCCCTGTTTTTATGACATCCGTGTCATTTATCTGAACGCCTGTCAACACACCGTTTACGACCTCCAAGCCTGTGACCTTTGCCCCAAATCTGACACTTCCGTTATTTTTTATAATAAATTCCCGCATATTCGCGACCACTTTTTTTAAGATATCCGTTCCAATATGCGGCTTGCTCTCATACAAAATGTCAGCAGGCGCACCACACTCCACGAAAATACGCAGCACCTCCCTGTTTCTTCCATTCTTGTCTTTCACAAGCGTATTCAGCTTCCCGTCCGAAAACGTCCCCGCTCCCCCTTCGCCAAACTGTACATTGGATTCAAGATCAAGCCTTCCGTTTTCCCAAAAGTCTTCGACCGCCTTTGTCCTTGTCTCCACATCATAGCCGCGTTCTAACAAAATCGGCCTGTAACCGTATTTCGCAAGCATATACCCGCAAAAAAGCCCTGCCGGCCCCATGCCAATCACCACGGGACGCTCCTCAAGCTTGCCTATACCACTATTGGGAAATATGTAAGGCTTCACATTGTACATGGTAATATTCGCATTCCTGCAGCGTTTTATAACCTTTTCTTCCAGCCCTTCGTCCTTCAGTCTTATGCCAAGCGTATACACATGAAATAACTGCGGCTTTTTCCGTGCGTCTATCGAATGCTTTAAGATTACTGCCTCACAAATCTGCGAAGCATTGATTCCCAAAAGCTTTGCCGCCTTTTTCCGAAGCGTGTCATTATCCACCGCAACCGCTTTTTGTTTTTCAAAATGTATTTCTATCTTTAACTGATTAACTGCTATCATTGTCCCTCCTACACACTCTTTCCCGCAATTGCGCCCGTAGCCCACGCCCACTGCAGGTTGTAGCCTCCGCAAATCCCGTCACAATCCAAAAGCTCTCCTACGAGATATACGTCCCTGCAAAACTTTGACGCAAAGCACGCACTCACCTCGCCAAGAGGCACACCCCCGCTGCATACCTGCGCATGCTCAAACGGATTGGCACCAATAATTTTCACCCGAAAATCAGCCAGCTCCAAAATGCACCTGCGCACTGCTTCTTTGCCTGCCTCTGACACTTTCACACCCGCACCCGTTTTATTTTTCTTACAAATTATTGACGCAATCTTTTTATGTACCATTCCCCCCAAAAGCTCCTCTACGGTCTTATACCCGTATCTTTCCCCGTCAACGTTTTGCTTTATGAATCCCTCCAAATCTTCCACATAAGGCAGAAAATGGATCCCTGCCTCACACCTTTTTTCCCTGTCCAGCGCCCTTGCCGCCACGCGGCTAAACTGAAACACCGGTATCCCCGATATCCCGTAATCCGTAAGCTGCAGCTCACCCTCTTCAAAAGCCGATGCCTTGCCGTCTATGTAAAGCGTAATCCCCGCCTGCGCACGCACACCTGACACAGCCTTAAAAAAACTGCCCTCACACCGTAACTGCACCAACGCCGGAAGCGGCTTTATCACTTTATGCCCAAGCTTTTGGACAAGCTGATATCCCGAGCCGTCCGAACCTGATACAGGCGCAGCTTTTCCACCCGTCGCCAAAATCAGCTTGTCATAGGAAAACTCTGCCTGCCTCTTTTTCCCATTTTCTTCCAAATAACGAACACTTACTCTTCCGCCCTTCTTATACGGAGTGATACTGTGTACCTCACATCCGGTAATTGTCCGCACACCAAGCCTTTCACACTCGCACCGCAGCACATCCAGCACAGCAGACGCCTGCTCGGATACCGGGTAAACGCAGCCATCCTTCTTCTCTTTCGTATAAAGTCCCATGCTTTCAAAAAAATCCCGTGCATCATTTGCTCCAAAACTGACAAGTGTGTCATAAATTTTATGAAGCGACTTCTCATCACTGCTATAATACTTTCCATGAAAATCACTCATATTTGTGAGGTTACACCTACCGTTTCCGGTCATCAGAATTTTTTTTCCGACCCTGTCCTTATGCTCAAGAATTGTTACCTGATTACCGTTTCTTGCTGCAAAGACTGCCGCAGTAAGACCGCTCGCACCGCCGCCCGTTACTATCACTTTACGCATATTGTTATCCTCTTTCATCTTACTGCGAATCTGTGCCTGCACACAATTTTTCCGCTTTTAACTGCTATACGACTCCAAAAAATGATACACCTGAAGCTCCGTATCCATATATTTTCCCGCCCGAACCTCGTTTAACACATCAGCAGGAAGTGATTTGGGATCAAGCCCCGTCCGAAAATATAACGTTGTTTTGTCCTCTCTGTAAACACCGATTTCTCCGTCAACTTCCATAATATAAAAACCTGCCGTTTCTTTAGAGGTATCATATATTCTCAATACCTTAATCCGGTCAGCCGAAAAAAGCTCCAAATGCTGTGACTTAAATCCCTTCTCCTTATCCTCAAGCGTCATCGTCTGACTGTCCTGCAAAAGGGCGGCCTCAAGCTGCTCCCGCGTAAGACCGATATACTTTGCCGGAAGTTTTCGCTCCTCCGTCGATACGGCCCCGTCTTTTTTATCTATATTTTCGTACACACAGATTGTATCGCAGGTCGTGACCATATTGATGCTCTGCGCCTGCAAATCCTGTAAGTACGCTTCATTCCCATTATCCGATTGATCTGCTTCCATATTCCTTGCGCCCGTCTTATCATGCACAATATCATCGTTATTTTGTGCATTTTCATTTGGAAATCCGCTCATTGTATGACGTTTCCATACAAGCACAGCCACAAGCGCTATAATCATGATACATACAAAAAATAAGCCAATCTTATATCCTTTTTTCATCATCAGCCTCCATCCAACTCTTAAACATCAGGCGTCTTTGATATAGTATCAGCTTATTTTCAATTTTTATTCATCTATTACGATACATCTACATCAGCCGAAACCGTTTCGCAATCGTAAGAACCGTTCTTCCGCCAGGCATTCTCCTCAAATCCTGCTCATTTACTCCCTTTAATAAGATCAGCGCTGCAAAATAAACCACTACGCCAATCATAATACCTGCAAGAACGGTGATCAGATTCCCCGCAAGTTTTGACAAAAGCATACTGATTAAACCAATTACAACTCCCATGATAGCCGCTGCTATCGCAGGAACCACAAAGGTTTTCCCATACTCCTGTTTGTATCTTAAATACTTTTTAATCGCTAATGCATTCAGCACGCAGACAATCACCGCAAACAGAATATTGGCATAAACCAACGCGTTAATTCCCACATCAAGCTGTAAGGCAAGATACAAAAATACAATGTGTATCACAAGCGCAATTGCTGCATTTCTTACGGGTATTTTCATTCTGTTAATCCCTTGCAGCACACCGTTTGTCAGCGTTGACATCGTGTAAAATACGACGGATATCGAACCGACATGAAGCATGTTTACCGCCATATCGACTTCTCCCCGGTACAGTGTCGAGATAATCGGACGCGCAAGAACAGTAAGCCCGACAGTACTTGGAATTGCTACAAGCATGGTAAAACGCATCGCCTGATTAATTTTATCTTTTGCCTGCCCATATTCCTTCCGCTGCATCAGCCCCGTAAGCACCGGAACAATTGAGGAGCACATTGCATTTGCAAGCGCAATCGGCACGTTCACAAGCACCCTGTATTTTCCGGAGTACACGCCCACATTGTACGCCTTAATATCGGAAAGCCCCTTCTGTACCATTACACTGTTGTATATTTTGATATCAAGAACATTGCTGATATTGTAAACCGTCGTGCTTAAAAGCACTGGAAGGATTGTCAAAAGGATTATTCTGAAAATCTGCCCATAGCTGTCCGCATTTTGTCCCGCACTCTTAATGCGCTGTGCTTTCGTGCCTTTCCTGTACACCGAAAAAACAAGAAACAGGAAGATCAGGCCAATTGCAGAACCAATCACAGGCCCAATCGACGCGCCTGCTGCACCATACGCAGGCGCAAAATCCTCGTTGTGGCGAAGTACCCCGACCTTTCCGCCGTAATTGAATAGAACATAGGCTCCCGTGATACTTCCAACCAACACAAAAATCTGCTCTAATATCTGTGAAACCGCTGTCGGCACCATTGTGCCAAGTCCCTGAAAATAGCCTCTGAGCACACCCATAACGGAAACAATCAAAAGCGCGGGGCCTAATACCTTAAGAGCCATTGCACTCATCGGCTCATTCATCGCGGCAGCAAGCGCATCGCCAAACAGTTCACAAACAAAAAAGGTAATTCCGCCTGCCACAACCGCAAAAATCATCGCACACTGAAACGCACGCTCCGCACTTTTGTACTGCCGTCTGCTCATTTTTGCGGACACGACCTTTGACACTGCAAGCGGAAGACTATAGCATGAAACAATCAGCATAATCGCATAGATCTCATATGCCACGCCATAGTATCCGTTCCCTTTATCCCCGATAATATGCTCCATCGGAAAACGCCGCGCAAGACCGATGATTCTGGAAATAATTCCCGCTGCCGCAAGAATGCCTCCCTGCATAATAAAATTAGACTTAGACTTCTTTGTTGTTTTCATGTATAACCCCCATTTAGCAATTATGCTTCTCTCGTAATACCAAGTCTTTTCAGAATCTCCTCCTGTTTAGCCTCCATTACCGCTGCCTCCCGACGCTCCATATGGTCATACCCAAGCAGATGCAGCATACTGTGTGCGATCAGAAATGCATATTCCCTTATAGGAGAATGTCCGTATTCCGAAGCCTGCTCATAAACCTTATCCACATTGATTACAATGTCTCCAAGACAAAGCTCGCCACTCTCCGGATTAAAATAATCCTCTGCCATATCTTCAATTCCCGTAAAATCGGCAGGCGCTTCATAATCCACATTTGGAAAAGAAAGCACGTCCGTCGGTCGGTCTATTCCCCGGAATTCATTGTTCATTGCATGTATTTCTTCACTGTCCGTAAGCAGCACCGCCACCTCAACTTCATAGGGACACTTCTCAAAAGCAAGCGCCTCCCTGATAACCTGAACTGCCACAGCCTCCGCATCAAATGGAAGTGTTTGTTTGGTCTCACTCTCTACGCAAAAAGTCATAGTATAATTTTTCTCCTGTATCTGTTTTTTCAAGGATTCGTCTGTTCTTTTCGCCCTCTTCCCTGCAAAATAAGCCGTATTTATGGCGTTATAGTAAAACTGCCTGTCCACCCACTTCTTGCAAGTAAAAATATGAATCTTATCTTGTTCTCAGACGCGCATTGCCGCCTTTTTTGCTGTTTGTCCTGTTGTTTACCTTGGTCTCATAATCTTCATACGCTTTCACAATCTTCTGCACCAGCGGGTGCCTTACCACATCCCTGCTGGTCATTCTCACAAAGGCAATGTCGTCAATTTTTGCAAGCACCTTTTCCGCCACATCAAGCCCTGACTGTGTTCCCACCGCCAAATCTTTCTGCGTGGAATCGCCCGTAATAATGACCTTAGAACCAAATCCGATACGCGTCAGAAACATCTTCATCTGCGCAGGTGTCGTATTCTGCGCCTCATCTAAAATAATATACGCATTGTCCAGTGTACGTCCGCGCATATACGCTAACGGCGCAACCTCTATCAAACCCTTCTCCGTATTTCTCTGAAAGCTCTCTGCACCCATAATCTGATACAACGCATCATAAAGCGGTCTCAGATACGGATCAACCTTGCTTTGCAAATCACCCGGAAGAAAACCAAGCTTTTCGCCGGCTTCTATGGCAGGTCTTGTGAGAATAATGCGCTCCACCTCATGGTTTTTAAACGCGGTAATCGCCATCGCCATTCCAAGATAAGTCTTTCCTGTTCCCGCAGGTCCAAGACCGAACACAATCATATTTTTCCTGATTGCATCAATATATTCTTTTTGTCCCAAAGTTTTTGGCTTAATCGGCTTTCCCATCATCGTATGGCAGATACAATCCGCGTCAATCTCCAAAAGCCCCTCTTCCTGCGAGGTATGCGAAAGCTCTAAGCCATACGATACATTTTGCTCCTGTATGGTATTCCCTCTTTTCGAAAGCTCCACCAGCTCATTTATCAGCTTCGCCGCCTTATTGACTGCTGTCTGCTCCCCACTGATTCGCACCTCTCCGTTTCTGTCCGTTATGACCACCTTTAAATCATTCTCAATCTGTCTGATATAAGCATCGTTATTTCCAAAAATATTCTGCATGTGCTCTGCGTCAATCTGCATTCCTAACTGAAAATTCTCCAAATATATACCCCCATTTGACCACGCCTGCCAAGCTTGTGGTCATACAAGCCTGTGCGTGAAAAATTTATCATTCACTCTTCCTTTGTCGTTTCGTCCTCACTTTGCGCCGTAACGCCAATGTCCACCTTCTCACCGGTAGACTTGATTACGAGCAAATCTCCATTTATTTCCATTCCATCCCTATTCTCTACTATTTTAACATCTTTTTCAACAATTTCTACCCCTTTTTGATGTAAAGAAAAAATAAATTTTTCAAACTGCTTCAAAAGCAGAGCTTCCATCTCCTCGTCCGTATAAGTCATATATTTTATATAATACTCTTTTTTGCTGATTTTACCATAATAAACCGGAAGATAAATGTTATCGAGCAGTACCAGCTGTTCCTTCTGCGTCGTTACCTCATAAGAAGAATTTTTTCTGTCCCTAAAAAAATCATAAATGGGCATAGCGTCAATATGTCTCCCAAACGCCTCCAAAAAACTGACACGTGTGTCATTTCCTGTGTAATAAATTACAGGATAGCTCTTATTGATGGTATCCTTGTACGCAATCGGTGTGCGTATGCAAATATCGGCATCGGCATCATAAATCTGATATCCCGCAATCAATTGATTTTCGTCATAAACCGGCACACTCCCTGAAACAAGCACATCTCCCTCTTCCACACTGTCCCCTGCCTTCACCATAGGCACGCCGTTTCTTGTGATAATTGATGTGACGACACCGCCCTCATTTGCAATAATATCTGTCCCTTTCATTTTGATCGTCACAGGCTCCGACTTCTCATTTTCCTTAACTTCCACATACAGCTTCGTTCCCTCGAAATAGATCGAAGTCCAAGTCACATTTGCAAAACGCTCGCGCAGACTTTTTTCCTCCTCCTCACAATTGATGCTGTCCTTTCTGATTCCGTAGTG
The DNA here is from genome assembly GCA_910577115.1 of uncultured Lachnospiraceae bacterium. Classification (GTDB taxonomy): domain Bacteria; phylum Bacillota; class Clostridia; order Lachnospirales; family Lachnospiraceae; genus COE1. The sequence continues at coordinate 21,756 of CAJTMC010000036.1, read as the reverse complement.
AATATTCTCCTCCTCCAAAAAGTCTGTCAGCTCATCGTCGCTAATCTGTATATTTCCCACATATTCAATCGCCCAGACATAATTTGTCACAAAATTGAGCATGGCAAGACAAGCTGCCACCCCCACAAAAAAAATAATCCTTTTTTTGAGAAAAGGAATATAAAACGGTAGTCCACTCTTTTTTATAACGTGTGCACGCGTTCCTGTTTTTTTCAAAAACGGGACAATTCTTTTAAAATCTGCGGCATACACCTCACACATACAAGCCTCGTTTTCTCTTTTAATGTTCCACAAATAAATGTCATGCAGCCTGCACATATTAAAAAAACGCTCTAAGTAATCGCCGCCAAGCCTGATCACAAGGCAGCCCTTTATTAAACGAACATAATTATTTTGCAAGAGCCTCACCTCATGCCTCTCTTATTACCCGCACTTCATTAATCTGTCCCGATATCTTCATGTCATCATTGCAGTAGTGCTCTATTAAAAGACGCTCACCGCATACGCAGAATTTAATACCATACCCCTTGACAATAATTTCGTGGCAGGTATAAGAAATAATGCCCTTAAAGTTTTCCACAAACACGTCGGACTTTCCAATCATATGAATCAGCGTTGCATTCACTACCATATCTTTGGGCAGTGAAAAAGCATCTGCAAAGCGTTCTCCCGCACTTATCATATCCTGTCTGAATACATCACGTTTATTCATATCACACCAAATTAAAATGAAGTATAGGTTTTCTATACTTCATTTTATGTAAGCTATCTTGTTACTATTCCCCTGATAAGCGGCTTTTTTGTGACAGAAGTGTCATTTATTGTGTAAGCGCTTAAAAACCGCTCCTTTGCCGCATTTAATTTTTCCCTGTCATTTGCATGGATTGTGGCAAGTGATTCTCCCTGTTTCACATAGTCCCCGACCTTTTTATGCAGTACCAGCCCGACCGAAAGGTCTATTTCGCTCTCCTTCGTCTCGCGTCCGCCTCCAATTATCAAGGAACAAATGCCGATTTCATCACACACAATCCGCTGGATATATCCGTCTGCAGGCGATGCAATTTCCTCAATGATTGACGCTTTCGGAAGCCCGTCTGTGTGATATACAAGCTTCTTGTCTCCGCCTTGCGCCTCTATAAATTCCGCAAGTTTGTTTAATGCACTCTTATCCGCAATGCACTTTTTTAACATTTCCCTTGCTTTTGCAACATCTGTTGCTTTTTTTGCCGCCACGACCATATAAGAGCCAAGCGTCAGACAAAGCTCCTCTAGGTCAGATGGACCTTCTCCGCTTAATGTAGCAATTGCTTCCTTCACCTCAAGCGCATTTCCGACTGCAAAGCCAAGCGGCTGATCCATGTCCGAAACAACCGCAACCGTATTTCTTCCCGCGCCATTTCCAATCTGAACCATTGCACTTGCAAGCGCAAACGAATCCTCCTGCGTCTTCATAAAAGCGCCGCTTCCGGTCTTTACATCAAGCACAATCGCGTCCGCCCCTGCTGCCAGCTTCTTACTCATAATGGAGGAGGCTATCAGAGACATATTATCAACCGTTGCCGTCACGTCCCGCAGCGCGTACAATTTTTTATCGGCAGGCGCAAGATCCGCTGTCTGTCCCATAATCGCGATTCCAATCCGATTCACATTCTCCTTAAACTGTTCCTCCGATATCGCCGTAGAAAAGCCTGCAAAGCTTTCCAGCTTATCAATTGTGCCTCCCGTATGGCCAAGACCTCTTCCGCTCATCTTTGCCACAGGCACGCCGAGCGCAGCCACCATAGGCGTCAGCACAAGCGAGGTTTTATCCCCCACGCCTCCCGTAGAATGCTTGTCAACCTTGATTCCATGAATTGCACTCAAATCCAGCAAATCTCCGCTCCTTGCCATTTCCATTGTGAGCGCAAGCGTTTCCTTTTCGTCCATTCCCTGAAAATAAATTGCCATCATCATCGCTGACATTTGGTAGTCCGGAATTTCACCGTTTGTAAATCCCTTTACCATAAAAGAAATCTCATCCTCCGAAAGCGCTCCGCCGTTTCTCTTCTTCATTATAAGGTCATACATTCTCATAAAAATACCTCCTTTCCAAATTTCCAAAATCCTCATGATTCCTTGCCGCAAATCGCGCGGCAGACTAAATAGCAGTCAAAATTCCAATTGATTTCAACAGCAAAATCACCAACAGCACCGGTGCAATATAACGGATCATCACAATATACAGCTTTTTTCTGCCAAATTTACAACCAGACTTCTCCACTTCCTCAATAACAGCCGAGGGCTTCAACACCCATCCGATTAACAGACATGTCCCGATTGCAACTAACGGCATCAGTAAATTATTGCTGATGTAATCCATAATATCCAGTATCTGCGCAACCGCTCCATTGGGAAGATCAACCTCAAAGTACAGCTTATTATACCCAAGGCACACGAGAATCCCCCCTGCAAGGGCAATCAACGTCTCCAATGCGGCAGCCCTCCTGCGTGACATATGAAATTTATCCATAAAGCTGGATACAACTGCCTCCATGACAGAAACAGCACTCGTCAGCGCCGCAAACAATACCATTGCAAAAAACAGGCAGCCCACCAGATTTCCGATTCTTCCCATTGAAGAAAAGACCTTGGGCAGCGAAACAAACATCAGGCTTGGTCCCGATGCTGCCATTCCTTCTCTTCCCATAAACGTATAGACGGCCGGAATAATCATGACACCTGCCAAAAACGCAACCGCCGTATCAAAAATCTCAATCTGATTAATCGATTTTACTAAATTCGCATCGTCTCTGACATAGGAACCGTAGGCAACCATGATGCCCATTGCAACACTCAGACTGAAAAACAGCTGTCCCATCGCATCAAGCAATACCAAAAAAAATCCTTTGACCGTCATTCCTTCCAAATTGGGGATTACATAAATCTTTAATCCCTCCATTCCCGTTCTTGTCACGCCCGCATCATCATGATGCTCAATCGTCAGCGAAAAGACGGCAATTCCAACAACCAGCAGCAGTAAAACCGGCATCAGCACTTTGGAGGACATCTCAATTCCTTTATTGACTCCCCGAAAGATAACAAACGCCACCATAAACAGAAAAACTACCAAAAGCACAATCGGCTGCCATTCTCCTGTAATAAAATCTGTAAAATAACTGTCCTGTGCGGCGCTTCCACCGCTGCCTGTCAAATATGCCAAAAAATATTTGACAACCCAGCCGCCGATTACACAGTAATATGGCAGGATAATGACCGGAACAAGACATGCCAATACACCGAGAAAACCCCACTTTGGTTTCATCCTGCCATATGCCGTAAGCGGACTCTGCTTCGTCTTCCTGCCGATTGCAATCTCTGTCGTAAGCAGCGTAAATCCAAAAGTAACCGCCAAAATCAGATAAATCACCAAAAAAAGTCCGCCGCCGTCTTTTGCCGCCAAATACGGAAACCGCCAAATATTTCCCAAGCCCACCGCGCTTCCCGCCGCCGTCAGCACAAAGCCGATGGAACCGGAAAACGAATTTCTGTTCTTTTCTTTTTTCATCTCTTTTCTTTCGGGAAAATTCCCATCCTTTCTATATTTTTGTTCATTTATGTAGTCCTGCCCGCAGTGTCAGGTAACCTCACCCTGCAAACAAGCTCCTACTGATACCGCACGATATTTGAAATGGCATACCCTAGATTATGGTCAATCTCCAAACAATACGCCGGATTCTTGCCCTCACCCTCATAGATATAATAGTATTCCAACGCACCATGCGTAATATATCCCCTCTCATACACAACTCTCGCACTGTTGTCATAAAAGCTGCGCAGGGTAGAAAGCGTCGTGCCAAATTCCATTCCGTCATGCCAGTATTCCCTGTAAAACAATGTATCGTCGTCCCGATATACGTAATTGACTTCCATTACCGAATCAAGCGCTATCGACAGCTCCCCGGGCACCCGTTCCCGCTCCGTCATTCCCCGATAGCAGACATGCTTTGGCTGTCCGGATGATGTGTATTCGATTGCTTCCTCATAATCTCCCATATCACGATCATAAATGTTTTTCCCGAAAAGCAAGTTCCCTCCTGTCCATTCCTGTTCCAAAACAGTATTTATGGTAAACCCATACATCGTCGCCCACTTTTTCTTTTCACTATTCAAGCAATCTTCATAGACAATTCCACAAAACCGGTCTGTAGCTTCGTCCCGATACAATTCCAACTGGACATTCCCATTCCTGTCATAATACTGATACATTGGAACACTGTCCGCAAATCCGCAATCCGATAAAAATGCCTCCCTGTCCGCATATTCCGCCGAATGTCCGTTATTGCCAAACACCACTTTTTGTACGTTTTCAAAAGCCTCCGTTTTGCCTGACTCCGCTGTGCTCTCCGACCGCGGTTCATCAAACCATACCGAAACCGTCGTCTCCTTTGGTTCCTCATGCCACCAGTAAAGTTCATCTGCAAACAGCATTTGATAATACGCCTCATTGACTAGAGCGCCCTCATCATTCAACAGCGCCGTCCCCTGAAACACCACTTGATTATCCAGCTCATTTCGAATTGCAAGCGCTCCTGTATCCTTCTGCAGCCGCCAGCTCCTAGCCTGTTCCACACATTTTTGCCCTTCGTTTAACTGATACAGCGTTTTTGTCTGAAGCATATCGTCCTCTTCCATGACAAGCATCGCACTGCCTTCCAATTCCGAATAATGCGGTATTGGAATCGGTTTCTCTGAAAACTGCTCCCCTTCCCACGGATACAACAATCCTGTATCACTGTCCGCAGAGAAAATCTCCAAATCCGGTCCGTACGCGACACTGGACAAGCTATCATAACAAAATTGCAGCGGTTCCGTTAATGCCGCACAGGGAATCTGCTGCAAAACGTCCCCACTCCCATCATAAAGCCTTAGCTCATACGCCCCGGCAGGCTCCTCACGCAAAGCCAACGTCAGCGAATACGGCTTGGAAGGGTACAATTCATCAAACGGAAAATCAACAGGAATTTCCCTGATAATGGAAACTTCCTCCTCTATTGTATCCGTTTCTGACGATTGTGCTTTTTCGTGCGATTGGCTTTCTTCCGGTAATATAGCCCCCGTAAACTTTATCGATGACTGCACTTCCTCCCCGCTGCACACCGCCTTAACAATAACACATAGCACACCTATCAATAATGCGGTCAGGTTTTCTTTTCGTCCCCTTCTCATATCCCTTCCTCAAAAAATTACCAAAAACATCAATACCCTCTCCAAAAAGGACTGCGCCCCCAACATCATCACACCCCAGTTTTTTGCCCTTGTACCAAAAGCTTTCAGATTTCCGTTTGGTGTCATACGCCGCGTATAATGCGTATATTCCTGCATCATTGAATCAACCGCGGAAATAAACGTTCTGACCGCATGGTCACAATTATTGGTATAAATCTGATAGAGTGGCAGACTCTGATCCTGCCCCATCTGCTCTAACGCCCGTTCATATTCTGCCCTTCTACCAGCGTCTTCCTCCTCAGCCCATTTTTCATACAATGTTTTAAACTGATGTTCTGCATTCAAATACGGAATTGTCTGCTCTAAGATAACCTGATATTCCTCTGCCATAATCGGTCTGTATAAAGCCATATCATAATTATCCGTAAGCTGATCCCCGTCTATTCCCAAATCTCCTGTCTGCAAAAAGATTTCGGTTTCTTCCGCGGTCATCGTTCCTGTACTCAATTTCCCAATCCCGCTTTTTCCAAAAAGACTTTCTCCCAAGGAAGTCTGCATTCCATTGAAACTAAATACTGTCCCAATCCCTTGTTCATCCACAAGGAGCAAAATACTATGCCCCAATCCCTTCATACCGTCTGCATTTACAATATAATACATCATGCAGTCCTCTTCCGGCAAGGAAGGCTCGCGCACGGCAAGGCGCAAGGAAGCGCACAGAAGCAGCCAAATACCCACCATGACAGCCACACCGCACATGAGCATGGATCTTCGTCCTTTTTTACCGCAAAGGCAATCTTTTACCCAGCAATATCCCACTTGCATACTCTCACGAAATGTATTCATAAACATAGCTTTCAAGCAATTCCTGTAATTCCCTGTCCATAAATTCATAATCATCATGAATGTTAAGGCAGATCAATTTTTTACCGTCAACAATATCCGGATACTTCTCCCTGATTCTTCGCACATGCTTTTTTTCCATACAAAAAATAATATCGGCTTGTTTCAGCAATCCGGGAGTAACCTTAATTCTGGAGTTTGATTCTGTTCCTGCGGAATACGCCCTATGTCCGTTATATCCGTTAAAAATCTTCTCAGCGGTTAAGCTGCGCCTCTTATTTTGGCTGCATATAAAAAGCAAATTCATTTTTCACCACATATCTTTTTGTTTCACCTTATTCCAAACGATGCTGCGTCTGTTCATTTTTCGTACTTACTTATGATACGGCTCTCCATAACATATCTAAATGCAAAAATTTCGTAATATTATTAAGGACAGAAAACCTTTTAAATTTTCTGCCTTGTGATGTCCTGCTTTTAAATGATATGATACTCCAAATAAAGTTTCTGCCGATAGCCATTATCTGCCTTTATTTTCGCAATATCATCAAAACGCTTATCTTCTATCAATCTTTCCATTAGCAAAAGCATTTTTTCTTCTCCACGTTTTTCTCCAATTTTTACATTCTCTTGGTCACGCATTAGCAATGTCATATACTCATGCCTCCATTCCCTATTCTTCTTTGCTTCCTTTACTGCTTCTTCCAGCTTCTCTACATAGGCATCTTTCGGCTTCTTCCCTGCCACATAATCCAGAAATGCTTTTAACTTATCACTGACATCATCCAATGTTCCTTTTGCATTGAGAAATATCTTTACCGTCTCATCCCCCATAAAAATACTGCCATCTTCCTTACAGATATTTTCAAAAGTATAAATATGCCGCCCTTTCCCATATAAATCAAACGGACAGATAAATATGACGTAGCTTCTCTTTAACGCATCATAAAACTGCCCCTTATCAATTAACTGCAGGTCAAGCATACTCTGATAATACCGGCTTCTTTTAGGAAGCTCTTTTGTATCGCTGACCTGCATTTCTATGTCGTAAACAACTTCTTTATCATCTTTTACATACACATCCAGTCTCACGCTGCGGGCATCCATATCCACGTTGATACTTTTCTGCAATTCCGGATACTCTATGCGGTCAATCTTCAAATCCGGAAGAATCCTTTGTAGTAATTCTTTGCACAACTCCGGATTCTGCATGACCTTTCCAAACAGGAAATCATTGGATATGCTTAGGTCTTCCCAGCTTTTCTACTTTGTTTCCATATTTCCCATTTATCTACCTGCTTTCTTCCCATAAATGACTGCCGGAAAACTCTTTATATCTCAAAAATTTATTATCTATTCCTATTATACACATCCGTCCGGATAATTACAATAAGCTAAAAATCTCTCTTCCGGAATTTTTCTCCTACAAAATTTCTCTTTTAATCTTTCAGGATAACCAGTTTTCATTCTGCAGAAATATTACATCCAATCTTAAAGACCAACTTTTACCCAGTTCACCCTGTAAAATATTCTGCGGTACGAGGGCGCGACGCCATTGAAACTCCATTTACAGTTTTATCATGCCAAAATATCCATCAGCTCCCGCCAGTCATGAATACGCAGATATTCAAATTCAGGATTATTCTTATCATTTTGATCAGACAGAAAATATGTTTCATCCTTTGTTCTTTCTTCATATAAAACAGGAAACATTCCAACACTATTTGCTCCGTAAATGTCATTTTCCATACTGTCGCCGCAGTACCAAACTTTGTCTGGCGTTAATCCCGATTTCTGCAATGCTATCTTGTACATAATGCTATGCGGCTTTCTAAATATGTAATCACTTGATGCTAACACAAATTCAAATCTGTTTTCCGGGAGCAGACGGTCAAGCTGCTCCTTTAAAGCAGCACCGGAAAAACAATTGTTGCTTATCACTCCTGTCCTTATTCCTTTTGCATTAAGGTAGTCGAGCATAATATCCGCATAGGGCATAACTGCACCCTGAGATATTCCATTCATAATTATTATCTCGGCCTCTTCCAATGATATGGACAGGGAAATATCCATATAATCCAAAAACAACCTTAAAAAATTATGCTCATGGATCTCAAGATACTTTCCTCTTTCTGCTTTCATTTTCGCAAACAGTTCCATATTGCTCCTGTCATATTCTTCAAAAGAAATATTGCGTAGATTTCTGTCTATATATGGATAAATTGCTTTATTTCCATTAGAAGCATTATAATTCGGCTGGTAAATAATGTACGCCCATAATCAAAAATAATCATTTCCGGCATTTTCATGCGAAATTCTCTTTTCTAAAATCCCCTTTTACACCAAAATCTTAGCTTTTAGACACTTTCTAAACCTCTGCAAAATTCCGCACTTACTTATGATACGGCTCATGATTCCTAATCCGAAAACACCGATACAACTGTTCCAAAAGAATGATTCGCATCAGCTGGTGCGGAAACGTCAAATCCGAAAAACTAAGCCTTTCATCAGCCCGCTTGAGCACCGTCTCATGCAGTCCAAGCGAACCTCCGATGACAAACACAAGACTGCTCTTCCCCGAAAGCGCAAGCCCCTCAAGATGCCTAGAAAGCGCGACGGAATCATACTTCGTTCCGTCAATGGCAAGCGCAATGCAATACGCGTTCTCTCTCACATGCTTCAAAATCCGCTCCGCTTCCTTTTGCTGAATCAGGTTTTCTTCCGCCTCCGATGCCCTATCCGGCGTCTTTTCGTCTGCCACCTCAATCAAATCAAGCTTACAATACCGCGAAAGCCTTTTTTGATACTCCGCCACCGCGTCCCGAAAATACCGTTCCTTGATTTTTCCGACTGTCACAAGCGTTATATTCATTCCTGACCGCCATTCTCAAAAAGTTCCGCATACAGCTCCTCACAAAACGCCTCAACAAACGCTGGGGAAAGTGTCCCAAATTCCTGTGTGACCGCCGCCTGAAGATACGCAAAATATTTGAAATACTTCTCCTCGTCCGGCGTGTCCTCCTCAAAAGGTACCGCGTCCCGCACCATATCCGCCGTCAGATGTTCTGCTGCCCACGCTTTGACCTTTGCAGTCAAATCCTCCTCTGTGGCAGCCTCCGTAACATATTGCTTTGCCGAGCGAAGCGACATAATCCCCATCACAATAAAAATCACAAACAGGGCACCCATTACCCCGTATGTCATATATTTCTGCGGCGACGCAAGCCGAAACCCAAACACACCAAGCTCCAACAGCACCAACGCCGCAATTCCAATTATTCCCGCTAATAAAAGCGTATAGGCAGAGCTTTTAAAGTCCTCTGCCTTCGCCTTTTTATCCTGATAACCCATTCTTTGTAACCATGCTCCTTTCACAACGTGCGAATTTGGGCGTGAGCACAAATTTGCGGGTTGAAAATTTTAATTTTCAACCTTACCTCATTATTTTCCGGATAGATACTCATGAATGCCCTTTGCCGCAGCCTTTCCCGCACCCATCGCAAGAATGACCGTAGCCGCTCCCGTCACAGCGTCTCCGCCTGCAAAAACGCCTTCTTTCGTCGTCCTTCCAAACTCCTCGTCCGCCACAATGCACTTCCACTTGTTCGTCTCCAAGCCCTCCGTCGTAGAAGAAATCAGCGGATTCGGCGATGTCCCAAGCGACATAATCACCGTATCAAGCTCCATCTCAAACTCGCTTTCCGGAATCTCAACCGGTCGTCTTCTTCCCGAAGCGTCAGGCTCCCCGAGCTCCATTTTAATACAACGCATACCGCGCACCCAGTTATTCTCGTCCTCAAGGATTTCGACCGGATTGGTCAAAAGGTCAAAGATAATGCCCTCCTCCTTCGCGTGATGCACCTCCTCCACTCTCGCAGGAAGCTCCTCCTCGCTTCGTCTGTACACGATATGTACCTCCGCGCCAAGACGCAAAGCCGTTCTCGCCGCGTCCATTGCCACATTTCCGCCGCCGACAACCGCAACCTTCTTGCCGCGCATAATCGGCGTATTCGAATCCTCGTTAAACGCCTTCATCAGGTTGCTTCTTGTCAGATACTCGTTTGCGGAAAATACACCGTTTGCATTCTCTCCGGGAATGCCCATAAACTTCGGAAGTCCTGCCCCTGAACCGATAAATACCGCCTCAAAGCCTTCGTCCTCCATCAGCTCGTCAATCGTAACTGACTTTCCGACAATCACATTCTTTTCAATCTTCACGCCAAGCGATTCTACATTGGCAATTTCCTTTGCCACAACGTCCTCTTTTGGAAGACGGAACTCCGGAATGCCGTAAACAAGCACGCCGCCTGCTTCATGAAGCGCCTCAAAAATCGTCACATCATAACCAAGCTTCGCCAAATCACCCGCACAAGTAAGACCTGCCGGGCCAGAACCGATCACAGCTACCTTTTTACCGTTTTTCTCCTTTGCAGGCTCGGGTTTGATTCCGTTTTGACTCGCCCAGTCAGCCACAAAACGCTCTAACTTTCCAATCGAAATCGGGTCGCCCTTAATTCCCCTGATACATTTACCCTCACACTGGCTCTCCTGCGGGCACACGCGTCCACACACCGCCGGAAGCGATGACGACTCGCTGATAACCTTATAAGCCTCCGCAATATCCCCGTTTTTTACCTGCTCGATAAATGCGGGAATATTGATTGCAACGGGACAGCCCTTAATGCACTGCGCATTTTTGCAGTTAATGCAGCGCACTGCCTCCTCCATTGCTTCTTCCTGATTATAACCAAGACACACCTCTTCAAAATTCTGCGCCCTTACTGCCGCTTCCTGTTCCCTTACCGGGATTTTATTCAATACGTCCATTATTTAACCTCTTTTCTACGCTGCCCTCTGCGCATAACAAAGTTTGTGGCGCAGCGCCGACACAAACTTTCGGTTGAAAAATCCTGATTTTTCAACCTATTCACCTTGGCACTGACCACATCCGCCGTGATGTGTGTCGCCTTCCTGCAATTTCAGCATCGCTCTTCCCTCTGCCGTCTTATAAATCTGCTGGCGCTTCATTGCCTCGTCAAAGTTCACAAGATGCCCGTCAAATTCCGGACCGTCCACACACGCAAACTTAACCGCATCTCCTACCGTCACACGACATGCCCCACACATGCCCGTACCATCAACCATAATCGGATTCAGGCTGACAACTGTAGGAATCCCCAGCTCTTTTGTAAGCTTGCAGACAAATTTCATCATAATCATTGGACCAATTGCAATACACACATCATACTGCTTGCCCTCGTCCACCAAGTCCTGAATGGTCTGTGTTACCATGCCCTTTCTTCCATACGAACCATCGTCCGTTGTCACATAAAGATTACCCGCAACAGCCTCCATCTCCTTCTCCAAAATCAAAAGCTCCTGCGTCTTTGCGCCAACAATCACGTCTGCGGCAACACCTTGCCCATGCAGCCACTTTACTTGCGGATAAACCGGAGCCGTACCGACGCCGCCCGCCACAAACAAAATCTTCTTCTTTGCAAGCGCTTCCTTATCCTCGCTAATCAGCTCCGAAGCACAGCCAAGCGGTCCCACAAAATCATGGAACGCATCGCCTGTTTTTAAAGCCGCCATTCTTGTCGTCTCAGCGCCTACTGTCTGAAAAACAATGGAAACAGTACCCTTTTCTCTATCATAATCACAAATGGTAAGCGGTATACGCTCCCCATCCTTATCCATTCTTACAATTACAAACTGCCCCGGCTGACAATTCTTTGCCACACGCGGCGCTTCCACTGCCATAAAATAAATATTGGCAGCAAGCTCCCTAGCCTCTAAAATTTTGTACATCAGAAAATCACCATACCTTTCGTCTTAATCGTTTCACACACCATTATTATTATAAATGAAAAAACGCCTAATCACAACCTTATTCGTCAAAAGGCCGCAAATTATATTTTCCTTCATCTACCTTATACGCCTTATACAAATCAGCAGTATTGACATCTACCGCATAAATGTTATTCGTGTCATGCACGCGGTCTGTCGTATCCACATACTCCTCATACACCACATAGTACAACGAGCCCGCGACTTCCGCAACCGTCTGCACTCTGTATTGATTGCGTCCCAGCTTGTCAGGAACATTTCCTTCGACATTGAGCAGCTTTCCAGCCGCCACAAGATTATTTTTTAACACCTGTACAGCAAGTTCTGCGTCAAAATTTGACTCCACTTGAAGCTCATAGCTTCTGCTTACCGTTTCACTCCCAAGTCCGTCCCCGTCTATGGCAATAAAAGAAAAATTACTCCTGCCGTAAGGCAGCTCAATCGGATCATAGTACCGTTCGCTGTTTTTGTCCGGAACACTTCCGTCCGTTGTATAATAGATTTTTGCATTATTGCTATAATAAGCCTCTATCAGCATCGGCTTGTGATAGGTACCGCTGTCAAGACTGATAACCGGACTTTCCGGAATTGACAGGCTGATATGATAGCTTTGCGATTCCACCGTGCTTGCAAAGCCATATATATTTACGAACATTGCACGTATCACATAGTCTCCCGATTCCAAAAGAATCGGCGTCTCATATACAGAGGAATTCATCGTGGGAAGCGAACCGTCCATTGTATAATAGACAAACCCCTGTGTATTTCCCTGCAGCGTAACAGATATCAGCTCGTCATATGTGCCGCCCTCCTTATTAAACGTCGGAGGCAGTGCCGTATATTTATTATACTTAGACACAATTCTCGCCACATCACACGTTGCAAGAAGTTCCCCCATTTTTTGGTACGCTTCCTGCTCCTCATAAAACGAAAGAAGCATATCATATACTTCGTCCCGTCTCGAATAATCCGCTTTCTGTATCAGTATCTCATTTAAAACAGAGATCGCACTCTGGCGCATACCATTTTTATCATAATAATCTGCCAGCAAAAATCTTGCATCTGTCTGCGAATCGTCAATTGCCAAGGCTCTCTCCAAATGACTGACTGCCTCGCCATATGCATTCCCCGCCGCACATTCAACGGCTTTTCCGTACTGATACTCATAGGAATTTTCCATGTTTTGAACAAATGAGGCAATTGCCGCAGCGCCTATTATAATTACGACAGCCACAATCACAGAAACAATGATAATCTTATCATTCTGAAAATTCTTTCGCTTTTTTGGAAAATAGTCCCGAAACGCATCCTTGAAGTCATCGTCCTCCTCAAAGTTTTCATTGTCCTCTTCCCTTTTTTGAGGCTCTTCCTTTGCAAGCTCTTCCAGCATAGTGGATATGGATTCTTTGAGCTGTTCCTCAAGTTCGATGTCAAAATCGGGCACATACTTTATTTCTTCACCGCATTTTTCGCAAAGCAGCTTTCCCTCGTCCAGCTCGTTTCCACATTTTGGGCATTTCATGCTTTACAAACTCCTCTAAAATAATCCTGTAATCACACCTTCATTGGTCACGTCAATTTGATAAGCCGCAGGTTCTTTCGGAAGTCCGGGCATCGTCATAACAGCCCCCGTAAGCACTACTACAAATCCTGCTCCTGCCGACACATAAACCTCTCTTACATTGATCGTAAAGCCCTTTGGACGTCCGAGAAGAATCGGGTCATCTGAAAGAGAATACTGATTCTTTGCCATGCAAACCGGCAAATTTCCAAAACCAAGCTTTTCAAGTCTTTCAATCTGTTTAACAGCCGCAGGCGTAAATGCAGCGTCCTGCGCACCATATATTTCCTTCGACACACGTATAATCTTTTCAACAATTGAGAGCTTGCTTCCATAAATCGGCGCAAAATGGCTCTCCTTCGTTGCAAGTGTATTCAGCACAGCATTGGCAAGCTCTATTCCTCCTTCACCGCCCAGTTCCCATACCTTGGAAATCGCAAAATCGCAATTCCTGTCATTACAAAACTTTTTCACATAATTGATTTCCGCCTGCGTGTCAGATACAAACGCATTCAGTGTCACAATCACTGGCACACCATATTTATGTAAATTTTCAATATGCTTTTCCAGATTTACAATTCCTCTTTCAAGCGCGGTAAGATTCTCATGATTCAGACTATCTTTCGATACACCGCCATTATATTTCAGCGCCCTGATCGTGGCAACCAACACCACAGCATCCGGTGTTAGTCCCGACTGACGGCATTTAATATCAAAAAACTTTTCAGCGCCCAAATCTGCCCCAAATCCGGCCTCTGTCACAACATAATCCGCCATTTTCAGTGCTGCTTTTGTCGCACGCACACTGTTGCAGCCATGTGCAATATTTGCAAACGGACCGCCATGTACAATTGCCGGCGTGTGCTCCAGCGTTTGAATCAGATTGGGTTTCATCGCATCCTTCAGCAACGCTGCCATAGCGCCTGTCGCCTTAAGCTGTCCCGCCGTCACCGGATTTCCATCATAATCATACGCAACAATCATTCTGTCGAGGCGTTTTTTCAAATCCTCCATGTCCTCTGCAAGGCAGAGCACCGCCATAATTTCCGACGCTACCGTAATGACAAAATGATCCTCTCTCACAAAGCCGTCCATTTTGTTCCCCATTCCGACCACAATATTGCGAAGCACTCTGTCATTCATATCAATACAGCGCTTCCACACAATCTGCCTGGTATCAATCCCCAGCTCATTTCCCTGTTGAATATGATTATCCAGCAAAGCGGCGCAAAGATTATTGGCAGACGTAATCGCGTGAAAGTCACCCGTAAAATGAAGATTCAAATCCTCCATCGGCACAAGCTGCGCCATCCCGCCGCCTGCCGCTCCGCCCTTAACGCCAAAGCAGGGGCCAAGAGACGGCTCTCTAAGCGCAATGACTGCCTTTTTACCAAGTTTTCCAAGCGCCTGCCCTAAACCGACGCTGGTTGTCGTCTTTCCCTCTCCTGCAGGTGTCGGATTAATCGCCGTCACAAGAATCAGCTTACCGTTTTGATTGTTCTCTATCTTTTTTAAATACGCGTCCGATATTTTCGCCTTATATTTTCCATAAAGCTCCAAATCATCAGCATCTATATCAAGCGCCTTTGCCACTTCGGTAATCGGAAGCAGTTCGGCGTTCTGTGCAATTTCAATATCAGATTTCATAAAATCCTCCATTCTTGATAACATGTTTGCTTGTATCCAAGCACAAGTTTACACTTTTTCTTATTTTAATAGGATAACATTAATCAGGCTCACTGTCTATTAAATTTTTCAATGAGCCTGTCCATTTTTTCCCTATTATCCGTTTTCTTCCAAATAATTTTCAAACTGCTCCATACTCATCAGAATACGGCGCGGTTTTGTGCCCTCCTCAGCGCCTACGACGCCTGCCTCCTCAAGCTGGTCAACAATGCGTGCCGCCCTGTTAAAGCCGATTTTAAACACCCGCTGCAACATGCCGATTGATGCCTTATCCTTCTCAATCACGAACTTGCCCGCTTCGGCAAAATACGCATCTGTATCACTTCCGCCACCGCCGGAAGTACCAGCCGCACCGCCGGAGCTTTGAATGGTCTTAATTCTGTCCTCAATATCGCTGTTATATGTATTTCCAAGCATTTGATTTTTAAGAAACTCCACCACATCTGCGACCTCGGAATCAGACACAAACGCCCCCTGCACTCTTGCAGGCTTTGTATACCCCTGCGGATAAAACAGCATGTCACCCTTTCCTAACAGCTTTTCCGCACCGTTCATATCAAGGATCGTACGCGAATCCACGCCGCTTGATACACTAAATGCAATACGGCTTGGCATATTTGCCTTAATCAGACCCGTAATAACGTCCACAGATGGTCTTTGTGTCGCAATTACCAAATGGATACCACAAGCTCTTGCAAGCTGTGCCAAACGGCATATGCTCGCCTCAACCTCTCCTGATGCTACCATCATCAAATCGGCAAGCTCATCTACAATAATAACAATCTGCGGCAGCTTTTGCACAGGCTGACCGTCGGGCAAAAGTTTCCCCTGACTTGCCGCCGCATTATATCCCTTCAAATCCCTGACGCCAAGCTCCGCAAATTTTCTATACCTGTCGTCCATTTCTGTCACGCCCCAGTTTAAGGCTGCCGACGCCTTTTTCGGATCTGTGACAACGGGAATCATAAGATGCGGGATACCGTTGTATACACTAAGCTCTACCACCTTGGGATCTATCATAATAATCTTTACGTCTGACGGATCTGCTTTATACAGAATACTCATAATAATCGTATTGATACACACCGATTTGCCGGAACCCGTAGCGCCTGCAATCAACACATGCGGCATCTTGGCAATGTCTGTTACAACCGTCTGCCCCGCGATATCCTTTCCCACTGCAAACGCAAGATTTGACGAAAATCCCTGAAAGATTTCCGTATCAATCAAATCCCTGAATGCCACAGCGCTGTTTTCTTTATTTGGCACTTCTATTCCGACTGCCGCCTTTCCCGGAATCGGCGCTTCAATACGAATGTCGGTCGCCGCAAGATTCAGCTTAATGTCATCTGCCAGCCCGACAATTTTACTCACCTTTACACCCTGCTCCGGCTGCATCTCATACCTTGTGACGGAAGGGCCCTGACTGATATCCGTAATTGTCACTCTGACGCCAAAGGTCTGTAAGGTCTGCTGCAGTCTTAGTGCAGTCTCCTTTAATTGGTTTGTAGAATCGCCTTTTTTGCCCTCTCCTTTTTTGAGCAGTCTAATGGGAGGAAATACATACTTTTTGACGGGCTGCTCCTGTGCATTTTGGATATGCTCATGTATTTTCACTTCCTCATTGGCAATCTCTGTCCGATCTTCTTTCGCAAATGAGACAGGTTCATCAGCCTGTAAAAATTCCGTTTGTACCGGTTCTAAAACCGTATCCTCTGTCACAGGCTCAGGCATCCTATCCAAGTCTTCCTCATTCACCGAAACACCGAAACGACTCTCAAACGAAAAATCACCTTCCTCAGAAAAAGAAGGCTCTTCCCCCCAAAAGCTGTCTTCAGCCACAACCTCATCAATACTTTCCGTCGGATCATTGATCGGCTCTAAATCCGCGTAATAAGGTTTTACGCTGATATCCTCCTCATAAACTTCCGGTTCATCAACTGCATCAAGAAGGGTAATCTCATGAATATCCTGCCGGATACTGTCTGAGGGCTTCTCAGCCTTTAACGTAATCGCCGTACTTGAAATAACGCCCCGCGTTTTTTTATCCGCCCTGCGCTGTTTTTCTTCTACTGCTTCTCTTGGTGTTCTGTCTGCTCTGCGGGCGGTTTGACGATTCTTATTTACACGCTGCTTTTTGGGTGCTATGTCCTCCTCATACTCTTCCTCGTCCTCATACGCTTCAAAATCATATTCATCCTCATACTCCTCGCGCAGAGCCTCCCGATACTCGCGCATTCTGATCGCGTCCTCCTTTGCCGACTCAATCAGATATGCGCCGCCCTTTTTCACGCCCGAAAGAAAACTTTTTTCAGTGATAAAGACAATTGAAATAATCGCAAGCACAATTACTGCAAAAAGCGTCCCGCCAAAACCGATCAGATGATACAGTCCATATGCCAGCAGTCCGAAAAGAACGCCTCCGCCGCCACGCTTATCTATGGAACTTTGATAAAGATCTTTCATGACAGATTCGCTTGAAATATCATTGTTTTGCCCAATAATCATAAATGACAAGATTCCGATCAGAACTACAAGCACCCCGCTGCTGACAAGCTTGACAACAGCCACCGTATTTCCCCTGTTCGAAATGCCAAAAGCAAAGCCGAAAAACAGAATAATCGGCACAATATATGCCAAAAAACCAAACATGCCAAACATGATATCCCTGATGCCGCTTGCCGCCGTACCATGAATAAGACCTGTCACACACAAAAAAGTAAATATAGCCACCGCAAAAATGACAATCAGCATGACCTCATTTTTTACTGCGATGTCTACATTTTTTCTCTTTTTTCCTCTCGTATTCGTACTCCTTCTTGTATTTTTTGACGCGCCCTTGCCTGCATTTGTTCTGCTCTTTGACGTACTTCTCCCCGACGCAGATGCCATAATATCTCCCCCTAGCCAAAAACTTTACAGAATATTATAGCATTTTTTATACTGCTTGTCATCCTTTTTTGACATCAATCAGCTCATGCAGCTTTGCAATCGCCTGTGAAATACCGCCAATCTCATTGATGATTCCTTCCCCGACAGCCTCCTTGCCTTCAAGCACTGTTCCCATATCTTTTGTGAGAATTTCCGTTTCCATCATCAACTCTTCAAACCGTTCCTTTGCAATCCCGCAATGACTGCACACAAAACTTGTTATGCGATTCTGCACATCTTTAAAATAGGTGAATGTCTGCGGCGCTCCGATAACCATTCCGTTCACCCTGACAGGATGTACCACCATTGTCCCCGTCGGAACAATAAACGAATAATCGCTGCTCACCGCAATCGGCACTCCAATGCTATGGCTCCCGCCAAGCACAAGCGATACCGTCGGCTTGCTCAGCGACGCCACCATCTCCGCAATAGCAAGTCCTGCCTCCACATCTCCCCCCATTGTGTTTAGGAGAAGAAGCACGCCGTCAATATCCTCACTGTCCTCAATTGATGCAAGCTGTGGCAGCAAAAGCTCATACTTTGTTACCTTTGACTGGTTCCCTGCATTTTCATGCCCCTCAATCTCGCCAATAATTGTAATCAAATGAATCTTATGCTTGTTTTTGTTTTCATCAAGTGTCACCTGTCCCTCTTTTTCGATTTTTTCATCTTTGTAACGCTTGTTTTCCAGTTCCTCTTCTTTTTCATTATTGATACTATTGTATGACTGATCACTATTCAACATGCACACCTCCAACCTTTTATCCACAAAAAAAGAACCCTTTTATCGTCAAATCATAAGAGTTCTTTTTATTGTCTGCATATCCAATTATTTTATTCAATGTCAAAAAAGTCTTTTCCAGTCATATCCGTAATATCATAATCATCATTCTCGTCCGGCTCAATAGCATAGTCCATTTCCTTATGCGCCCTGCGCTTTGGCACAGGCAGCGGATTTTCTATGAACTTCGGCTTTTCCGCCTCTACATCATCAAGAATAATTTCCTTCATGGAGCTGTCCGGCACTACCGTTGTCTCCACTTGCCCGTTCTCCTCATTTTCTGTCATCTTTACTGTACTCTCCTTTAACGAAATCTCCTTTGTTTTCTTTTTGCCGCGCAGCTTCCTGATTATATAAAACACTACCGATAGAAACCATATTAGCACTACAGCAAAAAGTATCCGGATATTTGATTCGTCCACCATAGAAATCTGCTCTATGACAACCGGAAAAAGAGCAGATGCCGTTCCAAACACAAGTCCCAAATACCGATTGAGAAAATTGTTCCCTGCACTGAAAAGCATCAAAACCGCAATGAGCTGAATACCTACATTTAAGTACACACCTGCCACTGCAAAATTTCCAAAAATCATACAGGAAAACGACATACACAATATATAAACTGCTCTTGCAGAAAAGCCATCCGCAAAGATATCCGCAACAACAATTCCATTATTTTCTTCAAGCATTGCAGCATTTAAAAGCTGTTCGCTTACGTTTACCTTATCCATTAAATTCTCAATATAAAAAGCACGCACGAGAAATGCAGCTATGAGAACGGAAATAAGCATAATGCATGTGATAAAACCTTTATTTTTCATAATCTCTTTCATTAAACTTGTGCCCATGTTGCTCCCAACTCAAACGTTCCATAAAAACAGGCACAAATATAGGATGCACACATACAGCAAGCTGCATGGCACGTGTACGCTCAGCGCAGCAAGTGCGCAGAGCCGTTGCAAATTTTTTTCATATATTAAAAATTGGCAAGCGCCTGTTCAATATCTGCAATGATATCATCCGCATTCTCAATACCTACGGAAAATCGAATCAGCTCAGGCTGCACGCCTGCCTCTTTCAACTGCGCATCATTCATCTGTCTATGTGTATGACTTGCTGGATGAAGAACACACGTTCTTGCATCTGCCACATGTGTCACAATCGCAGCAAGCCTCAAGCGGTCCATAAATGATTCACACATCTCTCTGCCGCCCTTTAGACCAAACGAAATCACGCCACAAGTTCCATTTTGCATATATTTTTTTGCTAAATCATAATATTTACTACTCTCCAGCCCCGGATAATTTACCCATGCCACCTTGTCATTTTGTTCCAGCCATTTAGCTACCTTCAAAGCATTTTCACAGTGTCTCGGCACTCTAAGATGAAGTGTCTCAAGTCCCACATTGAGCAAAAATGCATTCATCGGCGACTGTGTAGAACCCAAATCGCGCATAAGCTGCACCGTAGCCTTCGTTATATATGCCTTTTTTCCAAACTTTTCCGTATAAGTTACTCCATGATATGACGCATCAGGCGTTGTAAGTCCATGAAACTTATCGCCATATTGTGTCCAGTCAAAATTCCCCGAATCAACAATCGCTCCGCCTAAGCTCATGGCATGTCCATCCATATATTTACTTGTGGAATGTGTCACAATATCAACACCAAATTCAAATGGACGGCAATTAATTGGAGTTGCAAACGTATTATCAACAATCAAAGGCACTCCATGCGCATGGGCTACCGTTGCAAATTTTTCAAAATCCAGCACCACCAAAGCCGGATTTGCAATTGACTCTGCCACCACGCATTTTGTATTTTCCCGAAATGCTTTATGTAAGGTTTCCTCATCAGCATCCGGATCAACAATTGTACACTCTATTCCCATTTTTTTCATGGTAACCGTAAGGAGATTAAATGTGCCACCGTAAACCGTTGATGACATAATCACATGGTCGCCCGTCTCGCAGATATTAAATACTGCATAATAATTCGCTGCCTGTCCCGAAGAGGTAAGCATCGCTGCCACACCGCCTTCAAGCTCACATATCTTCTGCGCTACCATATCATTTGTCGGATTTTGAAGTCTGGTGTAAAAATATCCTTCTTTCTCAAGGTCGAAAAGCTTTCCCATCTCATCGGATGTTTCATATTTAAAGGTAGTAGACTGATAGATTGGAAGCACCCTTGCTTCTCCGTTTTTCGGTTTCCAACCTGATTGTATACATTTTGTTTCAATAGAATACTCTTTAGACATTGTCTTCTCCTTTTCTATTCCATAATCAAGACACTTTTTAAATTATATCATAGGATACCGACAAGTTCAATAATTAAAAAATGGAGTGTTTTTACAATAAACACTCCATTTTTTCTTGTAGTGGGACCTACAGGGCTCGAACCTGTGACCCTCTGCTTGTAAGGCAGATGCTCTCCCAGCTGAGCTAAGATCCCAAACAAACACCAGAAAAACGCCGTCCTTGCGTTTTTCCTGTGTAAAACTTAGAAACTCTTATGCAGTGTCCTTTACTGCATTAGTGTTTCTTTTCACACTAACGACCCCAATCGGACTCGAACCGACGACCTCCGCCGTGACAGGGCGGCGCTCTAACCAACTGAGCCATGAGGCCATATAAGTGACTCCAACGGGAATCGAACCCGTGTTACCGCCGTGAAAGGGCGATGTCTTAACCGCTTGACCATGGAGCCGTATAGGTATTCCCTCAAAACCGAACACAAAAACTTTATGCTTTCTGTTTTATCCTGTCCTTCTGTATCCTATTTACAGCATACCTGCCTTAAAGGCCTTCCTTTTTTAGGCTGCCTTCCAGGATAAGCCTTCGACCTATTAGTAGCATTCAGCTTAATACATTGCTGCACTTACACCCATGCCCTATCTACC
>CAJTMC010000035.1 GCA_910577115.1 uncultured Lachnospiraceae bacterium | reverse complement strand
TCGGTTAGAGAGTTTGGAAATAATTGTCTTTTATACAGTTTGGACGAGTTATTACGATATGGTGATGTATTGAATATTATACAGGCAGATGAAACAGACCGGGTTGTGGAAAGGAAAGAAGTGCCGCTGTTTGACAACAAAGCATTTCGGGAGGCGATCATCAATGCTGTTCTACATAACAAATGGGTGGAAGGAAACGAGCCTATGATTTCCGTTTTTTCTGACAGGATAGAAATCTTGTCAAGAGGCTCTTTACCTCCGGCACAGACAATGGAAGGTTTTTATTTAGGGGAATCTGTACCTGTGAATGAAAAGCTATCGGAAATATTTTTACAATTGCATATAAGTGAGAAATCAGGACGAGGAGTTCCTAAAATAACAGAAATTTATGGTAAAGAGGCGTTCGCATTCAGAGAAAATTCAATCGTTGTAACAATACCATTGAAAAAAATCAGGAAAGTTCGGAATAAAGTTGGGAATAAAAAGCTTTTGAACGTAAGAAGAAGGAAAATTTTGACAGAAATGAGGGATAACCCCAATATAACTGCCGAGGAACTCCGCAAAATCTTAGGGATCAGCAAAACGGCAGTAGATAACAATATTTCATTTTTGCGTGAAAATAGTTATATTGAGAGAGTTGGATCAAAAAAAGCAGGGTACTGGAATGTATTATAGAGCGCGGAAATAAAAGTTCAAAGGAGAACAAATATTTTATGGCAGCAATTAATGACTTAATAGATCAAATATCTTCAATATATAACATGGCATGTCGAATTGTATGATTAAAAGATATCTAACAGTTAAAGAAATAGCAGAACGATAGGTGCTAAAGTCTACAATGATTCAAATCATATGCCCAGTGGGAAGAATTCTGAGTGTTGTAAGGTTTGACATAGATTGGGCAAATATAACAGCTAATGTTTCCCTTAAAAATCATCAAGTCACAATCAGGATTTGGAGGATAGACATTATGATTACAATTGATGATGTCAAACAGATAAGCCAAAAAATATCTTTAGAAAATGGTATATCGGATGATAATCTAAGCGAAGATGTATCTGAAATTGTGTACCGTATAGATGTGTTCGAATGCGATGATACTCCGATAATTGACCGACATATAGATATCGAATACTCTTTCGGCGACTATTACGAAGTTCATGAAGAGAACCCCTTCTTTCAATTTATTTGTACATTGCGCAACCTATCATTAGCACAAGGGGAGGAAGAAATTATCCTTTTTTGTTTTTGAAAAACCTGTCTATGTAGAAATTGTGCAAAGCATACGGCAAGGATTTGAATTTTGCCTATTGAGAATTACATTTCAATAAATTCAAGTTCGCATAGCTGTTAAGTGAGTGCTAAATCGGTAATCATATGCAGGGATATGCATTATACTTCAAATTTTATGCAGTAGAAACACTTTTCCGAAAAATGCAATCCGTTCGCTTATGAATATCCGTATGCCTTTATGGCGAACTAAATGAGGCACTTTGTCAGGATTTGCAAAATTGTTATGAAAGTGCGCTAAAATGTTGTGTTGAAAATAACATCAAGTTTATTGCTTTTTGCTGTATTTCAACAGGCGAATTTCATTTTCGAATGCGGAGGCGGCAGGTATTGCGGTGCAGATCGTTACAGAATTTTTGCAGACAGACACGCGCATAGGAAGGGTAATATTCAATGTTTTTAAACAGGAGGATTAGGATATTTATCAGACAATTTTAAGCGGGTGAGCACCGCCTAAAATATAATCCACTGACCATTTTCGCAGATAGGCACATTTTGCCTTCCGTTTTCGAACAATGAAATGCCTTGCGGAAATTAATATTCTGCAACCGGCACGATACGGACACCGATTTCTTTTGCCAAATCCGATAAGTCCTCTAATGCTTCTGTCTTGTAAGGAAACATCAGATTATCGTCATCATCTTCCGCAGTTAAATTCAAATTGCAATAACACAAAAAATGGCGCTCCATCAACAGCCTGACACAGGTTTGCCATTGTGCTTCGATGTCTGAAAGCGTAAAAATTTTTTCGGCAAGCTCGTCCTCCTCGTTTAAAAAATATACACTGTTCCTTTGTCGGAATTCACAAGGTCATCATCGTCCATAAACGCCGCCACATCTGTCCAGTTCTCAATATCTGCAACGCCGTTTCCTTCGTTGATATTGTCCTCCGGAATATCGTCATTTTCCATAAAGTTTTTTGTCACGACGCCGTCCGTAATCACAATCAATTCTGCATAAAGCATCGCGTCGTTGTAAGCCGCAAAGACAAATTCATCTTCTTTGGCGAATGCTTTCCACTCTTCGGCGTCAATAAAAGAAAACGCGCCCATTAAATCCTCAAAAACCGTCCACCCCTCGTTTTCATACACATACACGCAAGAGCCTTTCCACTGGTTGTTTTCGTTCAGCGAAGCATCGAGGACGTTTGAGTAATATGTTTCAATCTTTTCCTTGTAATTCTTCTCAAGCCAGTCACACAGCCGTTGAACTGCTTCCTCCATATTTTGTTTTAATCGAAAATAACCTGGGTTCATTTTTTCCATCCTTTCTTTAATAAATTATACATTCTTTTTGTACATAAATCTCCATTCCGCCCTTGGCGGCTTAAATTTCACACTAAGTGCTCTTGCAGACACATTCACTTGTCAATTTTTCAACAAAGTACTTACACGAAAGAGAAACAAGTTCGCTGCAAAAGCGTTTCCACATCTGCTTTTCCCCGCAGCGTATGATACCAACGTTCCGGAATACCGTCAAAGTCAAACACAATCCCCGCAAGACCGCCCGTCACACAGGCAGTCGTGTCCGTATCATCGCCCAGCAAAATCGCCTGTTTCACCGCATCTTCATAATTTACGGCGCGCTCCATAATCATAAATGCACTGCGCAGACAATCCACAACATATCCGGAACCCTTGCCCTCCCAAGGCATATCCGGTCGGACGCTCCACTCTAACTCCTGTGCATATTCCGGCATTTCGCGGTAAATATCCCGCAGAACCTTTACCGCCTGTTTCAGTGCATTTTCAAAGTGCATTCCACGAAGTAAAAAACGCGCCGCAAGGCAATACAACGCACAGCAGACCTGATTGCAGCGATTGCCATGTGTAATCAGACATTGTGCATGTGCGTCCTGCACCAGCTCCGCGTCGGTACCGCTATGCCAAAGTGCGAGCGGCAAAACCCGCATAAGTGCACCGTTTCCTTTACCGTCGGAACGCATCATACCGCATTCTTCGGGTGACATTCCCGCATGATAAGCTGTCAGCGCTTCACTCGTCTGTATGCCAATATCAAACACAACACCGTCCACTGCCCACATTCCGTCCCGATGCCATGCTAAAAGCCTGTCTGAAAAATCGTTCAGACAAAATGCGCCGCATGAAATCAGACTGTCCAACAGGCAAAGCGCCTGCGCGCCGTCATCAGACCATGTGCCGGCTTTTACAGAAGCATGTGCCCTGTAAAAGCCGCTTGGCGGCGTCATTTCGATTTCGCCGTAAGAAGGAATTTCCTCCGCGGCATGAAATTCATACGGCACGCCGAGCGCATCGCCAATCAACAGCCCATACAGACCGCCTTTTACTTTTTCAAAATGCTGTTTTTCGAAACGTTGCTTCATCGTATCCTCCGCGCCGCTTTGGCGGCTTAATTTTAGAAATCAAAAAACGCAAAATAGTTTCTAAAGAAAAGCTTACCACAATAATATAGGGATTGCTATTGTATCGGCAAAAAATTTTTTTTTTCAAGCGTATTTTCAGATTGAAAAAAATTTTTAAAATTAATTTAGACAGGATTTGGTATTACTGTTCATTATAGCCATATAAAGCCCTACGGTGAATATCAAGGAGCAATCCGGCGATTTCGTATTATTGTTAATTAATTATAGCGATATAAACACCGCAAGATAACAATTTACGTGCGGGTAACCTTTACCACCAAAGGTTATTTTGCATGGATTTTACCTGTTACCGGAACGGAGTAAATTGTAGCTTGCGGACTGATAAAACATAACAGCAGGAAAATAAATATGGAAAGATAAATACCGGCATGATAAGATAAAAATGTAAGGGAAAACTGATTTTGGGAGGCAGAATTAAATTAGCGGAGAATTGCCACTACAAGTCGTGAAAGAAAAACTGGAGAAATATTAATCTCTGTTTAAGGCTTATATGGTATTTGCACTGTAAACAGATTAGTATTCATGTTCACAAGATAACTTCTATGAGAGTGATAGAAACCGGAATCCATTAAGGTATTGCATAGCTTAAGTTATTCTGGTTGAGCATAAATAATGATTATCTTGCTGCTGCTCTCGATGTAAATATCTTTTAGAAATACTTTTTTCTGCGTGTTTTTTTAATGACAATATATGTTTTACTTTATTCCTTTATGGATTTTAGCAATGCAATTAAATTTTTTGGAGGCAGGAAAATGATTGAAACGGATAGTCTTATTCTTGATAAAGCAAAGTTTTCCGACTGGAAAGCAATGTACGACAATGTCTGGTCACAGCCGACATGTGCAAAATACATGAATTGGAAGATTACCACAAGCGAGGAAGATGCCAAAATAAGAATGGAAAAAACCATTGAATTTCAAAAAAACCATGATACGTATGTGGTTTACGAAAAAGCAAGCGGCAAAGCAATTGGATTCGCAGGGGTAGAAGAGGCAGCGCCTTACATATATCAGGAAATGGGGATTTGTCTGGGTGTCAATTATATGGGAAAGGGCTTGGGAAAAGAAATTGTTCAAGGTCTGATTCTGTATTGCAAAAAAGAATTTTGCGCAAGGGAATTTATTTATTTCACAAGAGAGGAAAATGAGGCATCAAATAAATTGGCAAAATCATTGGGATTTACAATGATTGGTTCCGAACCCAAAATTGACAGTCGGGACGGACATGCTTATCAATTATTGAAATACCGTTTAAAACTCGATTTATTTGATAGGTAATCTCAAATTATATGCCTCTTTCAACACGGTGTTTCCTCCAATATCACCTTTGCCTTTTCACATCTCTTACAAGAAAATTTTATATGTACGGCTGCATTCTAATCTTGTATATAAAACACCATTACCTGATAACAATGTAAACACTTTTCATCAATCGCATCAAAATCTTCTGAGAACGTATTCAAGCTTCCTGACGGGTTAATTGCCAAATTTGTAAATGTTAAATAGGCATCATAATATTCAGACAGAGATTCATAAGCGGTTTTATATTCTTCAGACGGATTTTTAAGCTGTGCAATTATGGAAGTAACAGTTTCCTGATTTTCCTTAATTGCATTTATTTGCGTATAAAATTTGGGATCGGCAAATAAATTTTCCAATGCAAAATTAAAATCATCGACAAAATATCCGTCAGGTTTGGTGTAATTGTCTGTGGCGGGATCTTCTTTTTGCCATATCGCATTGTTCCAAACCTGACAAATCAGATTGCAACAAGATTCGGCGTCCGCGGCACCGGATAACATCGTGTATGTTGCAAGCTTGAGATTTTCGGCGTATTCCTGACTGTATTGTATCGCTTCTTGAGCAGCTCTTTCTTGGGCAGTTCTTTCTATTTGATACCGACGAATGCCTAAGGCAGCAGTCATTACAATAATTAATAAAGCAACTATGACAATTATGATTGTGCTTAACTTTTTATGTGTTTTTTTACTTCCTGTCGTTTCTGCTTGCAGAGATGCTTCAAATCTGATTGGAGTGTTATCACCATTGACAGGGCACCCGCATTTCGGACATGTAATCATGTTTTCTTCCAGCGCAGCGTTGCATTCTCTGCATCTCTCTTTGGGTATCAACAGCGTATCGCAGTGGACACATTTCTTTGCTCTATCTGAAATCAGTCCTTTGCAGACAGGGCATTCGATCATAGCCATAATTGATTCCTCCATAACAGGGATTTACGAACCTGTCCCTCGTGTTTCATATTCAAAATTTTTTGTCCGGATCTTATCATATAAATCATTCAGGTTTTGAATCAAGGTGCTGATTTTACTGTCTTTTGATTCTGATGTTGTATGAATAATATTTGTGATAATTCCATCTCCCGCCATCATGTCCATAAAACATACAAGATGGTCGTTGTCATAAAAATAAAAGTCTTTCATGATATCGTTTGTCAGTCCTTCTTTAATAGACTCTATATATTTGTCTTCCTCGTCTTTGGCTGATTTTATATATTTATCCTGGTGGCATCTGAATGATTCTCTATAAAAACCTAAACGTCCATTGATTGCATTATGGACTAATTTTTTTAATTGATGATAGACATTTTGGTTATGTTTGATTGATGCTTTTAACATTTTTTCCAAATGGATATTATTCTCTTTGATAAGTAAATCCAATAAGTCTATCATATATGGAAACAGAAACATATTTGACATTCTTACATTACCGGTTATTTTAAATTCTTCCGAAAAATAATCTAATATTTGTTCACTTGCTTTTGAAAGATGAAGGATTAGATCTTCATTATAGTACTTGTCACAATCAATGGGTTTGCGGGAATAAAAGCATGTTTGATATAAGGAGGGAATTTCCCGCGCATGAAGCTGCTTTAACAGACCAATATCATTATGTTCTATTGCTAAAGTAATCATCTGCATTCGTAATTGGCTGTTTTGTGCAAGCTCATATCGCAAGCCAAAATCCACCATATCTGCCGGTCTGGGCTTAATGCTTGTTCCAGCTCCGAAATTTAAAAAACAGTTTTGGGGATCAGCGCCTACAAACCAAATATAATTTTTTTCCAATAAATATTTCAAAAAGTTGAAATTTTTAAACTGCAAGGCATAATCAATAACGGTCTTTCCATATTCATCCGTATTCAAAATCAATTTGTCATCTCTGTGGATATATTGATCCCAAAGGTTTTGCTCTGTGGAAAAAGCAACGGTATAGTTTGTTAAACGATTGTGTTGGGGGGCTAAGCATTCACCTCCGGACAAAATTTCCTCATAGGAAACTTCCAAAAGTTTGGCAAATATAGGAAGATCGTAAGCTTGAATAGATTTTGATCCTTTGATCATTTGCGACACGCGATTTGCCATTTTCCGTATTTCTTCATCTGTAGCAGTTCTGCCGTCGGCTTCGATGTATGCTTTTGCAAACCGCCGTTGGGAATTGTATTTTTTGTTAATCAACGCAAGTAGATGATTTCCTATTTTTTCGTTTTCTTCTGTGCTGAACATTTTATCTCATTCCTTTCTACAACCATTTTATAATGAGGAACGAAAAAAAGATATCCTTTCTTTGTGTACAAAAAACGGTTATTTTTGTATTTTAGTATTTCGGTGTATGCTTCATGCATACAGAATGAATAATGCATTTTGTTTTGTACATCACGAACAGCCCAAATTGAAATAATGGAAACAATTATAACACAGCCACAATTCTATGCGATTATTAGGCTATTTTGTCCTGAAATGTCAAAAATAGCACTTGTTTTAGTCTTTTACAAATGGTACAATCCTTTTCATGACATGTCAATAAACAAATCTTAACATCTGAAAAAAGCAAATCAATTCACAACAGAAAGGACTATCAAATGAACAACATTCAGGAAAAAACATTTCAAAATGCTACCGGCAGAATTGATTACACACTAATGAACGATTACATGTTTCGTGCTGTATTACAGCAAAATGAAAATGTTCTAAAAGGTCTCATCTCTTCTTTACTCCATTTAAATCCCGAAACAATAAAATCCACTACGATCCTAAATCCGATTGAACTTGGCAAAGTTTATGATGAAAAAACCTTTGTCTTAGACATTAAGGTCATGCTCAACGATGCAACGATTATGTAGAAATGCAGATTGCAAATCAGGAGTTTTGGACAAACCGTTTTCTTTCTTATCTTTGCAGCATTTTTCAAAACCTCGAAAGCGGTGAAAGTTACGCGCAGGTAAAACCTGCTTATCACATAGGCATTCTCAATTTCTCCCCGTTTCCCGATTATCCGGAACTCTTTGCGACAAACAAAATGGTAAATATCAAAAACAACTCAGATACACTTGGCAACCGAAGAGGACAAAGCCTATAAAATTGATTATTGGGCAAAGCTTTTCAAGGCGAACACATGGGAGTATAAATCACCGGAGGTGATTAAAGATGCTGGCACAAAATGATAATGTTATTGAAGAAACCTGTGAAACGGTCTACAAGCTAAATCAGGACAAGGAAGTGCGTTATTTGTGCGAGATGCGCGAAGAAGGGCAGCGCATTCTGCGAACCTATCAATATTTGCTCAAGGAGAAAGAAGATGCGCTTGCAGAAAGTGCGGCAACTATTGCCGCACTCCAAGACCAAATAAAGTCATTACAAAATCAAGTAGACAGTCTAACCAAACAAGTCTAACCATACCACGATATCTACATTCTCACACATCGGTCAAAATCTTCAAAAGATGTTGCCCGATGTGTTACCATGAGCACGACTTTATGCTTCGTCAATTCTTTCAGCGCCTGATGAATCATTTTCTCACTCTGAACATCTAATGCAGACGAGGGCTCATCCATTAAAAGAATCGGCGCGTCCTTCAAAAAAGCCCGCGCTATCGCAATCCGCTGCCTTTGCCCGCCCGACAGATTACTGCCTCCGGCGTCCAAGTGCGTATCATATTTTTGCGGCAGCAGGTCAATGAATTCTTCTGCATAAGCCAATTTTGCCGCCCGCACAATCTCCGCGTCTCTCACCTGTCCCTTCCCCGCATATCCAAACGCAATATTTTCACGAATACTGCCTTCAAATAAGTAACTGTTCTGCGGAATATAAGTAATCAACTGCCGCAGCTGCCAAAGCGGATACGCATCAATATCATGCCCATACAACATGATTTTACCGGACGTGTTCTGATAAAATCGCAGAAGCAGTTTCAGTAAAGTACTCTTTCCGCATCCGGATTCTCCCATAATCATAATCTTCTCGCCTTCCGCTACCGTCAAGGAGAAATCCTTCAAAACATCTTGATTTTCAAAATAAGAAAACGTCAGACTTTCGATTTCAACCGGATTACAATCTGTCCGCAAATCCACTGCCTTGCCACCCTGCGGTTCTTCGCAATCCAGCTCCAAAAAATCAAATACATTTCCTGCTCTTACGAGAGAAGTGTGAAACGTAGTAAGCGCGGAGCCAAAGCTTTGCACCATCGTGCTGACGCTCAACTGTAATGACACGATTGCCATAACCGTTCCATAGTCGATTCTGCCGCGCGACACCAAAAATGCGCCGACAGCGATTGTTCCGAAGCTTGCCAAAATCCCTAATAAAAAGGATGCCATCTCAAGATTTGATAATTTTTTAACTTTTTGCTTTTCTTCCTTTGCTACCTGCTCATTTTCGCATTGAAACGAATCAAGCACAATCGACGAGCCGCGGTACATTTTAAGCAGTGGAAAACCCGATAAAATATCACTTAAACGTGCTGTCAATCGTGCCACCTTGCGCTGAATGTCCCGATCCATCTGCTTGATTTGGCGATTAATCCGAATCGAAACCGATACCGTCACCAAACAAAATCCAATCGAAACCAATGCCATTATCGGACTGTACACAAGCATTGCAAGAATTGACGCCACACCGGTAACCAGTCTGCCAAACACCCAGTAGATATGTGAAAAATAAGAATCCTTCAGGGAATTGGCGTCCCAATTCAAGGTCTTAAGCGCCTCTGCGCTATGATGTTTTTCAAAATAATCCATATCCATTTTCAAGAGTTTTTCAAAAAGCCGGATTTTGATATCAAATACAATGTTTCGCACAACTCTGATTTGAAAATATCTCCGATACGGCGATAAGCAGTTCAGCACAAGCAATACAATACACAGTATTACAGCCTGTGTAAATAAATCCGTATCCCTGTACTCCAATGCATTAAAAATCAG
The DNA here is from genome assembly GCA_910577115.1 of uncultured Lachnospiraceae bacterium. Taxonomy (GTDB): domain Bacteria; phylum Bacillota; class Clostridia; order Lachnospirales; family Lachnospiraceae; genus COE1. The sequence goes on along the minus strand of CAJTMC010000035.1, from coordinate 32,612 downwards.
CTTATTCATATACGGATACATTAAATCCAGAAGCACAGACGTAATCAGTGTCATGACAAAGATACTCCAATAGGAAACCTTATATTTTCCGATATAAGAAAGATACCGTTTGAACTCTTTCATGCATTAGCACCTCCCGACATCACATAATTTTGATACATCTTGCAGTACCTTCCGTCTGCCTTCATAAGCGCTTCATGTGTCCCCGTTTCCACAATCCGTCCTTCCTCAAGCACAATAATGTTGTCGTAATCCGTTATGGTGGAAAGCCTGTGCGCTACTGTAATAACAGTCTTATTCTGTGAAATCATGGTTAATGTGTTGTTTACAAACTGCTCTGTGTCCTTATCCAAAGCGGAAGTCGGCTCGTCCAGCAAAAGGATTGGCGCGTCCTTTAAAATGGCGCGTGCAATAGAAATCCGCTGTCTTTGCCCGCCGGATAAGTTACCTCCCTGTTCCTCAAGCAGTGTATCATATCCCATTGGCAATTCCCGAACAAAATCATCACAGCCTGCCTTTTTTGCCGCGTCTATGATTTCGTCACGATTTGCCTCCGGTTTCCCAATGCGGATATTATCCAATATGCTCATTGGAAAGATTACAGTATCCTGTGAAATCAGTGCCAAATTGTTTCGCACAGCTTCGGGATTGATTTCTGAAAAATTGTTTCCGTAAAATAAAATTGTACCCTCATCAGCCTCATATTGCCTGCACATTAATTTAATGATTGTACTCTTGCCGCATCCGCTTCGGCCAACCAGTGCAGTTCTTGTACCCTCATCAACCGTCAAATCAAAGTGCTCCAACGTTTTATGTTCCGTTTCTGATGAACACGAATAAGCAAAGGAAACATTATCAAAAGTAAACACATGTTTATATGCCTGATTTGCTTCGTTTAATTTGCATTCTATATCCTCAACAGGCATATCCATAATCTCAAAAATTCGCTTTACCGATATCATCGCCATCTGCGTTCTGACCACTAACTGATACGCCCCGACAAGCGGTTCATTGATTTTTCCAATTCCGCTCATGAATGCGACCAACGTACCTAACTGCACATGCCCCTGAAATGCCAAATATCCGCCAAGACAGAGCGCAATAGCTGTCGGCGCTTCTCTAATGAGGCAGGAAAGCGGCTCAATGTTGTACTGCCATAAATCGTTTCGATTTGAAATCGTAAGGGATTCTTTTAAGTCCGAATAATATTTGTCCTGCATGTTTTTTTGAAGGTTATAAGCTTTCATGACGTCGGCTCCGTCAAAAACCTCCTGTATATTGTTGTTTGTTAAACCCAGACGCTTTACATACGTAAACTGTGCGATTTTGACAGGCTTTAAAAGCCAGATGCTGAGCGGCACCATAATCACCAGAGGACCAAGACATACTGCGGCAAGCAAGGGATTTAGCGTAATCAAATAAATTGCAAACACAATCACGATAATTGGCGCATACATACAATCTTTAAAATAATTCTGCATGTACCCTGCCAACACTTCCACGTCGGAAGATGCCCGTTCGATCATGTCGCCAAAGTTATTTTTTTCCATAAAATCCGGCGACATTTTCATGATGTGATTTACGAAATCGCGTCGCAAATCCCGCAAAATTCCGGCGCCCAAAAATCCGGTCATGGATACTACAAAATAATTGGAAAGCATTCCTGCAATAACGACGCATAACGCTTTCAAAACAAGCATTGGCAGCACAGAAACAAGATCGCCTTGGAGTGATTCATCAATGACCTGCTTTAACAGGTCAATAATCCATACGTTTGCAACAGAACACCCGATGCTTGCCAATGTAGTAATCACGATATGCCATAGATAAGGTTTTGCATATTTTATCAATTTTTTCATACTGTACAGTTCCTTTCGTGTCTGCTATACTTTTTACAATATCATAATTTGCAGCAGTGTATATAATTGAATATCGCTCACGCTACGTGAGCATATGTAGGCACTATATTATATATTGTATCGAAAAAGGTGGCAGCGTAAATTATTCTGGGGGAGTACGGTATAAAATCTATCCATTTTTTATTACATGCTTTTAGCTGTTGCTGCCGAGCGATGATTTTTTAACAGTATATCAGCTGTCAAACGGGAAAACAATCGCAGATATACATGCTTTTTATATACTATTTGCAACAAAATGAAAATAAAAACTGCTAAAAGGAGGGTGCCCCATGCCGCAACAAGACCGCCATAAAGACCGCCGGATTCCAATCGAGTTTGATTTTTATGACCGACTCGAAACATTACCGATGAAAGAGCGTTGCTCCATCGTTTTGCTTTCTTGCGGAAATGCTACGGTAAAAATAAACAATCAGATTCGTCTGCTGGTGTCCCCCTGTGTACTTTGCCTGTCGCAGTATGATACGGTAGAGCTGATTCATTCCAACAATTTAAGCGCGAAATCCTTCCACTTTGATCCGCACTACATCAAGGCCTGTCTTTGTTTTTTACGAAGCATCAGGGCGATTTTCAAGGGATTTTTTCCCTTACGCCGCAGAAGTATCTTTATATCAATGAACTTTTGCTTATGATTGGTGCGGAAACCTTTTCGCAGAGCGACGGGTTTTGGACCTGCCGTATTAGAAGAATGCTGATGCAGGTGATTAACTGTATTTACGATATCTATATAGACCAACGCAAGCTCAAGCTTTTTGATGCTCCCGAAAGTCATAATCCCGTTTCGGTGTGCGCGGAATATATTCATGCAAACTATGCCGACAAGATTACGCTTGGCACGTTATGCGCGCTCGTGAATTTGAACAGGACTTCCTTAAATCAGAAATTTAAAGAACAGTTTTCCTGTACCAGTATGGAGTATCTTCTCAATTACCGCCTTAAAATTTCGCAGGAGCTGTTGTCGAATACAAATATGAAAATGAGCGAAATCGCCGAAACCTGCGGGTTTCGGTATGATACTTATTTCATACGACAGTTTACGGCGAAGCTTGGGATTTCACCTGCGGCGTACCGGAAAAATCCGCTTTCCTATACGGCTTATGAAGGGCGGCCGATACGGAAAATGTAATGGTGCACCGCAGAGTGCATTATTTAGTCGTGCTGTAATGTGAAAGTAAAGTTATAATATTTTAGTAAAGTATGACTGTGCGTAATCGTCAAAAGCGGGAGTAAGTTTTAGAAGCTCTGTATATCCCGGTTTCTCATAAAATGCAGGAGCTTGGAAACTGTAGGCGTTGAGCAAATTGCGCTTCATTCCTTTTTGCCGCTCCAAATCTTCCGCATGAGCCAGAAGCTTACGTCCAATTCCTTTGCCGCGATATTGTTCATCAACATACAAAAACGCTATTTCTAAAGTGTCACCCAAAGCTTCAGCCACTATGCCGCCGATTATCCTCCGTTTTCTTTTATGTGAAAATTGAAATTTCCGGATTCATACATATATTGGGCATTATATTCTCTCAGCTTTTCCTGTATATAGTTGTTGTCCGCTTTAGAACTATGCACAATCGTTTCTTTCGTTTCCAACGGCTCTCTTATTTTTTTGATATACATTTAAGGTCAGACTGCAGTATTTTTGCTTTGCATAGCCTAAAAGCTGTTTTCCTACTCCGAGAGAACGATATTCTTTATCCACAAAAATTCCTGCAATATGATGGTCTACGATTCTCATAAAGCCTTGTATTTCTCCGCACATTTCATAGACAAAAACTTCTGCCTGTAAAAGTTGTTCCTGTACCATTGTATAATTTAATTGCCAATAATCCTTCGAGATAAAAGGGTGGGCGTCTTCATTTCCGTTTAGCCATATTTGCATTACCTTTTCAATATCTGCTTTTTGCGATAGCATGATTGTGTATCCTTTTATTGAGAAACGTATGGGAATGCTGGAAAAGGCGCTCTGTGATTTTGAAATGCTTTCGTTTGTAGATGAGCAGGTAAAAGCGAAAGTTTTTGATATTTTTAACCGCTCTTCTATTTAATCGATTGTACTGTATTTATGGGGGAATTTATATTTGGAGAATGTGTATAACTCGTAATAATGGCAGTGTATTTTGTGGATAACTTAGTAAAAATCGCTCGCGAAATGACAAAAATCGCACTTGTGTGTAAAAAATGCATATGATATACTTTCTTTTGTGGCGCGCCAAAGGTGCAGGCTTTGCGGTCGGGTACATTTTCTATTATAAAATCAAATCTTCACATCTTAAAAATCAATTCACAAAAGAAAGGACTACCGAATGAACAAAATTCAAGAAAACACATTTCAAAACGCTACCGGTAAAATCGACTACACACTGATGAACGGCGGATCGTTCCTTGTCGTATCTATGCAGCATCTTTCAAAATCTGGAAAGCGGTGACGATTATTCGGACGTCAAGCCCGCATACCACATCGGCATTCTTGATTTCTCCCCATTTCCCGACTATCCTGAGTTCTATGCAACAAACAAAATGATGAATGTCAAAAAACACTATATTTATAATGACAACTTCACGCTAAATGTGCTAGACTTAAATCAGATACACTTGGCGACCGAAGAGGACAAAGCCTACGAAATTGACTATTGGGCAAAGCTTTTCAAAGCAAAGACATGGGAGGATTTAAAAATGCTGGCACAGAAAAACGATGCTTTTGAAGAAACCTGTGAAACCGTATATAAACTCAATCAAGATGAAAACGTCCGGTATTTGTGCGAAATGCGCGAAGAAGGACACCGTATTTTGCGGACTTATGAAAGTCTTCTTAAGAATAGAGATGCAGTGCTTGCGGAAAATGCCGCCACTCTTGCAGAAAAAGATGCAAAATTAGCAGAGCAGAAAGCCGAACTTTCAGAAAAAGATGCAAAATTAGCAGAGCAGGAAGCCGCGTTAGCAGAGAGCGTTGCCATAATTGCAGAGCTTCAGGCCAAATTAAAAACACATCAAATTGATTAGGTGTATAAATTTATAAAAAATAATGATATTTGCATATTATAAAAATAAAAGCCTTTTCAAAAAATATAAAATAAAGAATCTTTGAAACAGTATAAATGCGTAATTTTATGATAGAAGAAAAGGAAACTACACAAGTAGTGGGATTATTATGATACTTGGAACAACTTACATTTTTGTAAGCAACTTAGAGAAATCCGTCGATTTTTACAGCAAATTGCTGGAAGAAAAACCAATCATAGCAAATGACGACAGATGGGTGCAGTTTTCTAATTTAACCAAGCCTATATTGACGATTTCTATAAAGACACAGGCGCGCCGAAAAACAACCTTGTGGTCTTTAATTTTGAGGTGGAAGACCTGAAACAGGAATACGAGAGAATAAAAGCGCAAAACATCGGTGAAGTTTCCGAATTAATGTATGTCAACGTGCATATGCCATACTGGTATTTCAATGTAATTGATCCGGACGGAAATACGCTTGAAATAACGGGCAAATACGAAATGCAGGAAACATAAGATATCGGGTGCATGCAAGGAGAATAAATATGAAACCGTTTATTGATAATTATGCAGATATTTTGGACTTTTTGGACGAAAAAGTTGACAGCATTAACTGGGATAACTTCTACAAAGAAAGAAAACGTCCCGTTCCGTTTATCACACAAAACACAATGCCCGATGAAAATCTGGTCGTATTTTTAAATAACCGGACAGGGATAAAATCCGCCATAGAATTTGGCTGCGGAGAAGGCAGAAATGCTATTTACATGGCAAAACAGGGAATAGCGGTCACAGCATACGACCTTTGCGCAGCGGCAATAGAAAATGCAAAAAACATTATGACAGATGCGGGAATCCATGTAAATTTTGTCTGCAAAGATGTCATCAAATCAAACATAACAGACAAAGTGGATCTTGTATACGATTCGGGAATGTTCCACCATTTGGCGCCGCACAGAAGAATCACATATATTGAACTCCTCAAAAAAATCCTAAATCCCGACGGATACTTTGGGCTGACCTGCTTTTCGTGGGGAACAAATTGCGCAGATGAAATAAATGACTGGGAGTATTACAATCATTCATTTAATGCAGGACTGGCATATACAAAAGAAAGGCTGACGGAATTGTTTCAGCCGCATTTTGAAGTGGTAGAAATCCGAAAATACCAAAACGGCATTCCCGATACCATTCAAGGATTAGAATTTATGTGGGTTTGCCTGTTTCAAAATAAATTGACATAATCCGCGTCGGGAGAAACTACATCATATTTCGATTCTGCAAAAAGATTTCAAAATATAAATATTCTATAAAAATCAGGTTTATAAGTTTATCCTAAATCTGCCAGAAGATAAGTTGTATTTTTACTGCATTTTGTGTATACTAAAAATTACCTTGGTCTAACGTTCGTTAATAAATTAACTATTTCATATTTCACTTGTCGCACAGATGAAAAACGGACAAAAAACGTCGTTTTATAAGGAACATTAATTGAAAAACGCTATGCGAATTTTTATCGTAATTACAAAAATGCCTTTATGACGAAAAATAATATATTCCAAATGCGAAAAGCATTTTTCAAACACGTTTCACGCGTTAGAGGAATCCATTTCATGATTGGAGAAGCATTTTGAATAGGAAATTATATCATTTACAGACAAAAGACTATTATTCGTTACTCAATTTGCATAAAATATTATTAGAAGCAAAATTTCACCCAAAGCCCGAGAATGAATCCATATCTGGAAGTCCTTATATAGCAGAGCTCTGTCAAGAGGCAGCGTCCCTGCTGTTGCAAAGCGAAAAAGCGTCAGACTGGGAAGACTGGCTGCAATTAAAAAACAGAGCCGATTACAGACAACGAGCCATACTGCAAATGAAACAATGCAGGCAGTGGCAAAATGCGTTACCGGAAACAAAGAAAAAACTTGCAGAAAACTATTTAGCGCCGTTTCTTTATACGGAAACCGAGCTGGAAGAAGTTATCAATGAAGTGGATCAAGAACGATCCACAAGCGAACAGACATCTGATATCGTTTATTCAAAAATCGAAACCATAACCGATAAAACATCTTTTATAGAATTTCTTGATTTACTGGCAAAAGACTATGTAGCAAACCCGTCAGAGTGGGAAAATAATACGATTCCATGCTTTATCGAAGCGATGTCTTCGTGGATAACGGATTTTTCCGAAACGGATTTCAATGATATTGATTGGGAAAAGCCGGACTATCAGACAATGGCAAAAATCCTGTATATGGGAAAGTTATATGAATAATTGCCGGACAAGACATTGATACATACGAAATACTGAAATGAGAATGGAGAATTTTAAATGAAAAGCCTGCTAAAATACATAAAAGATTACAAAAAAGAAAGCGTCCTCGCGCCTTTATTCAAAATGCTTGAGGCGTCTTTTGAACTGATGGTGCCGCTTGTTATGGCGTCAATTATCGACCGCGGAATCACTGACAACGATACACCACATATTGTAAAAATGGGACTTATCCTTGTACTTTTGGCAGCAGTCGGACTAATCAGTGCAGTGACAGCGCAGTATTTCAGCGCAAAAGCAGCAGTCGGATTTGCGACAAAATTAAGGTCTGCACTGTTTTCGCACATTCAGGGTTTGTCCTACACAGAGCTTGACACCGTTGGAACAAACACACTCATCACGCGCATGACAAGCGACGTGAACCAGCTCCAAAATGGCGTAAACCTCACGCTCCGTCTCTTATTGCGCTCTCCCTTTATTGTGTTTGGCGCAATGATTATGGCGTTTACGGTAGACGTAAAAGCGGCGCTTATTTTCGTAGTGGCAATCCCGCTGCTCTCTATCGTCGTCTTTGGCATTATGATTGTCAGTATGCCGCTCTATAAAAAAGTACAGGCAGCTTTGGACAAAATCCTTGGCAGAACGCGTGAAAACCTTGCAGGCGCGCGTGTCATTCGGGCATTCTGCAACGAAGAATCGGAAATCGCCGAATTTGAGCAGGAAAATGAACTTCTTCTGAACACACAGGTATTTGTAGGAAAAATATCGGCGGCGATGAACCCTGTCACCTATATCATTGTAAACATCGCTCTTGTAGTCCTTTTATGGACAGGCGCAATCCGCGTGGACAACGGTATTATCACACAGGGAGCGGTAGTCGCGCTCGTGAATTATATGTCGCAAATCCTTGTCGAGCTTGTGAAAATGGCAAACCTCATTATCCAGCTCACAAAAGCACTCGCCTGCGCAAAGCGTGTGGAAAGCATTTTTGCAATTACCTCCAGCATGAATGACGGTACACTCGAAAAAGATGACACAAGTGTCATAAATAAAGAAAACACAGATAAAAATGCAGCGATTGTCTTTGACCATGTAAGCCTTACGTATAGCGGCGGCGGTGACGAATCGCTGACAGATATCAACTTTACCGTACAAAAGGGCGAAACCATTGGCATCATCGGTGGTACAGGCTCCGGAAAGACTTCCGTGGTAAATCTGATTCCGCGGTTCTATGATGCGACGCGAGGTCGCGTGATGATTGACGGTTTTAATGTAAAAGATTACGAGATAACTTCATTGCGTGAAAAAATCGGCATTGTGCCGCAAAAGGCAGTTTTGTTCAAGGGAACCATAAAAGAAAATCTTTTGTGGGGAAATGAAAACGCGACAGCAGAGGATTTAGAGAAAGCGCTCGAAATTTCACAGGCAAAAGAATTTGTAGATACAAAAGAAGGCAGACTGGACTTTCCCATAGCGCAAGGCGGAAAGAATCTTTCCGGCGGACAAAAACAGCGTTTGACAATCGCCCGCGCCATTGTCAGAAACCCGCAGATACTGATTTTGGACGACAGCGCATCTGCGCTTGACTTTGCGACGGACGCAAAATTAAGACAGGCAGTCAAAGGTATGAAAGATGACATGAGTGTCATAATTGTTTCGCAGCGTGCATCTTCGATACAATACGCAGATAAGATTATTGTAATGGACGACGGAAAAATGGCGGGTATCGGCACGCACGACCAGCTTCTTGCCGAAAATAAAATTTATCAGGAAATTTACTACTCACAGTTTCCAAAAGAAAAAACAGAGCCTGCTATAAGTTGAAATGTTCCTAATCGACAGGTGATTGAAACGATAATGACTGGAGAAGGTGTAATTTAATACTAACAGATTAAGTGAGATACGAAGCTTTTTATAAAAGTGATCATTTATCGAAAAGGGGGAACGGTTTATAACCATGAAAAACCAAAATAAAGGAATTTTAAAAAAGGTACTCAACCATATTGGAAAATACAAATTTTTCCTGTTATGTTCCATAGTATTAGCCGCGATTTCAGTTATACTTACATTATATATCCCAATTCTTACAGGTAAGGCAGTCGACTGCATCTTGGGAGCAGGAGCGGTAGATTTTGCAGGACTTTTGGAAATTTTAAAGGAAATGGCGGTAATCATTATCCTCACCGCAATCGTGCAGTGGGTTATGAACGCCTGCAACAACAAAATCGCTTATCAGGTCGTGCGCGACGTGCGCGACGAAGCATTTAAAAAACTGGAAATCCTGCCGCTCAAATATATCGACGGACATTCACATGGCGATATCGTAAGCCGTATTATAGCAGATGTAGACCAGTTTTCGGATGGGCTTCTTATGGGATTTACGCAGCTTTTTACAGGTGTTGTCACCATCATAGGCACACTGCTTTTTATGCTTTCCATTAATGTGTCCACGACAATTGTCGTCGTAATTCTGACACCACTGTCATTTTTTATCGCGGGTTTTATCGCAAAGCGCACCTTCAATATGTCAAAGCTTCAGTCGGAAACGAGAGGCGAGCAGACTGCGCTGATTGATGAAATGATTGGAAACGAGAAGGTGGTAAAGGCATTCAGCCACGAGGACGAAGTGATTGAGCAGTTTGATGAGATAAACCACCGGCTTGAAAAAGCGAGCGTAAAGGCAATTTTCTTTTCTTCACTGACCAACCCCTGTACACGCTTCGTAAACAGCCTTGTCTATGCAGGCGTTGGAATTTTGGGCGCTTTTCTTGCCATAAAAGGGCGCATCAGTGTTGGGCAGCTTACCAGCTTTTTAAGCTATGCAAATCAGTACACAAAGCCTTTCAATGAAATTTCCGGCGTTGTGACGGAACTTCAGACCGCGCTTGCCTGCGCGGGCAGAGTGTTCGAGTTTATCGAAGAAGAACCTCAGATACCGGACGCCGAAAATGCGGCTGTTTTAACTGCACCCAAAGGGCAGATTACAATGGAAAACGTAAGCTTTTCATACAATCCCGAGCAAAAGCTAATCCGCAATTTCAACTTAAACGTAAAACCGGGACAGCGCGTGGCAATCGTAGGGCCTACCGGATGCGGAAAAACGACTGTCATAAATCTGCTGATGCGGTTCTATGATGTTAATAACGGAAGTATTAAAATTGATGGAACCGATATCAGGGATATGACGCGAAAAAGCCTGCGCGACAGTTTCGGAATGGTATTGCAGGACACATGGCTGCATGCCGGCACAATCCGCGAGAATATCGTAATGGGCAAGCCTGATGCAACAGATGAGGAAGTCGTGGCAGCGGCAAAGGCGGCACATGCCCACAGCTTTATCAAACGTCTGCCAAAAGGCTACGACACTGTAATTACCGAAGATGGAGGAAGTCTTTCGCAGGGACAGAAGCAGCTTTTGTGTATCACAAGAGTCATGCTGTGCCTGCCGCCGATGCTCATTCTTGACGAGGCGACGTCCTCTATTGATACGCGTACGGAGATACGGATTTCGAAGGCGTTTCACACCATGATGAAAGGGAGAACAAGCTTTATCGTGGCGCACCGCCTGTCAACGATAAGAGAGGCGGACATTATTCTGGTTATGAAGGACGGAAATATTATCGAGCAGGGTAATCACGAAACACTGCTGAAAAAGGAAAACGGTTTTTACGCAAACTTGTATGCAAGCCAGTTCAGTGCATAATGTTCGGGGCAATAAAGCAGTGCGAAGAACGTACAAATGTTTGCTTGATAAAATGATTTGCAAAACGTGTCAGTGTTTGTCCAATAAAGCAGTATGCGAAGCATATTGAAGTTTGGCGCTTTGGAAAGGAGCATGGTTGTATTAATGATTAACAATTATTTCAATATTTCAAATTACAGTATGATAGGATTTTTAGGTGTTGTATTTTCCTATCTTGGCACATGCTTCCTATTGGGCACAGGCATGAATAAACTTCCGCGCGACCACGGCAGGGCATATGCGCATGACGGTTCGATTTCCGCCGGAAAGCCGCGTGGTGCGGGCTTTGTGTTTATCCTTGTTTTCGTGTTGGCAGTGTTGATTTTCGGAAATGCCGACAGGGAGATGATTATTTATCTGATTCTTACGGTCGCTGCCATGATGACAGGATTTCTCGACGACTGTGCAAAGGTATCTTGGGGCGAACTGAGAAAAGGACTTCTTGATTTGGTAATTGCAATTATGACGGCAATTACAGTCGTTAATTTTAACGGCAGTGATGTGCTGATTTCCCTTACGGGACAAACAATCCATTTTCACCCTGTAGTTTATGGCGTGCTGGCGGTCATTCTCGTTTGGGGCTCGATTAATGTGACCAACTGCGCGGACGGCGTTGACGGTTTGTCGGGCACACTTTCCACAATCACGCTCGGCACTATCTATGTAATCATGAATACAAGAGGAACAGCCCCTGAATTTGCATATACCATACTGTTGTTCGTTTCGTGCATTTTAGGCTATCTTTGGTACAACGCCACGCCAAGCTGCCTGATGATGGGCGACGCGGGCTCCCGCGCGATCGGACTTTTTATCGCAATATCCGCAATAAAGACAGGCAGTCCGTTCCTGTACCTTCTTGTGGCATTTGTGCTCATGGTAGATGGCGGCATAGGACTTGTCAAAGTGTCGCTCCTTCGGTTTCTCAAAATCAAAATTCTCACAAAGGTGCGCACCCCGCTCCACGACCACGTCCGCAAAAACCGCAACTGGTCGAATGCGCAGACGGTGTTTAAATTTGCGATAATACAGATTATGATATCGGCGGCAGTGCTTTGGCTGGTTGTGATGTAGCCTTTCAAAATGCAATCGGAAAAGCGTTCATTGGTTTTGCCCAACAAACGCTTTTCTGCGCTGCGTATGTGTTGATTTTGTTCTGCATAAGCCGGTTTGATGCATGCCTTCGGAATGCGCGCCTCTATGTGCCGCTATCTATACGGAAACAGAAACCGAAATGCCGGTAGTTTGTTCGGACTGACTAACTTCTCCTGTTTTGGTATATGTGACAGGTTCGTTATTCCTGTCAGCCGTTGTCTTTGTAGAATCGCCGTAATCCGAATTGTTTGTATCCGTCACAGGATTTTCTTTGAGCAAAATCTTTCCTTCTTCACTTACTTCTACGATCACTTCTGCGCGATCGGAAGCTTGGCTTTCCTCCGTTTTTGCATCAAGCTCCTTTTGCTCCTCTCTGCGCCTTTGAATTGCTTTTTCCTGCTCTAATTTTTCCTGTTCTCTTGCCGCTTTTGCATCTTCTTCCATTCCCTCATCTGCTTTTGCCTTATATTCGTCCGCCTTGTCCCGATATTCATTGACATATCCCATCGCCCGTTCCATCGTTGCGGTATCGCCTCTGCGTCTTGCCTCTTTAAAAACGCGAAACGGAGTGTTGAGTATTTTCATACTTGTTCTTGCGCCTACAAGCCCTTCCATTGTTTTTGTATTCATAATTTTGCCTCCTATCAATATGCTGCATCAACCATACACAGAGCTTTCATATTTGTTTTTTCGGCGGCTCAAAGACGCCCTGTTAGGTTTCTGTTTCAAGTAGCCTGTTTAATGTCATGTACGGCATCATTCATAGGCACTAAAACGGAAATGGAAAAAACGCCGTTTTGCAGTTCGATGTTCATTACACCTTGATATCGATTCACGACATCACGAATATTTAACAAACCGATACCATGCCCTTGAAAATGCTTTTTATCCGGAAATGCTGCCTCGCGGCAGTCTGCGTCATCTGCGCTGTTTTGTACTTCCAGTAAAAAACATTTTTTGACAACGCCAGCCTGAATGCGTATAAATTGCTGTGAAGTACAATACGGCGCGTCACACTGTAACCGTGCGCAGGATTCCAAAGCATTATCCAGTATATTTCCAAATAATACGCATAAATCAAACGCATTGATGCAGCATATTTTCGGCATCTGCACATCGCATTTCCACAAAATGTTATTTTCTTCCGCTTTTTTCCGGCTTTGTGACAGAAGCACGTCCACCACGCGGTTTCCCGTAAGCTCTTCCCCAATCTCCAAACCAGCGTGTTCCGCCATGTTTTTGAGATAATCCTGTGCCTTTTTCCATTCTTTCTTTTCCAGCAGCCCCAATAACGCAAGAACATGATTTTTCATATCATGCCGTAACCGCTCTGACTGGCTATATTGCGCTTCGAGCATTTTGTAAGCCGCAATCTGAAAATGGTACTGGCTGCTTTTTTTCTGCTCTAAAGAAATGCGTTCCATTCCATAGACATAAAATCCCGCAGCAAACATCGACAAAATATCCAAAACGCAAAATTCGGCATGACTGAAAAGCTCATCGTAATACAGTCCCATATTGCCGCCGCTTCTGACCAAAATTCCTTTTGTCGCGCCCCAGTTTGCAACGTCAATCACTCCGGTAACAGCAAGTAAGGGAATTGCCAACAGAAGATACCATTTTCGTGTCTTGCAATAAAAAACAGACTGCAAATGATTTGACATAAAAAGAGCAACAAACGCTGCGCCAAGATAACAGGCGCATGTAATCAGATCAAGCACCTGTTCGCTGCAAACCGGAACAGCGATGTGTTTTACCGTGTGCAGCCAAAACAGCATCAAACACGAAAGCAGGGATCCGCAAAAATTTGTTGTCAGCGTTTCCGCTACAATCAACATGGAGGTAACCAGTATTTTTTTCTCCGTATTGCTTTGAAACAACAACAATACCGTACCCATAAAAAACAGATGACGCACAAGAGCAAAGAAAATGTATGGAATGGAAGCGATGTAAAGATTCGCAATTCCTGTCAGCATCCAGCTGCCAAAAATGAGAATCACAAAGAGGAGCTCTTTTCTTTTGGAAATCTCCAAATACGCTGCGCAAAATTTGCCTGCTGCGCAGATATATCCGAGATAGCAAAAAACGGTTAGGACAATACATAAAAAATTTCCACTCATATCAGGCCTCCGTTCTTTCGCATATATGCTAAAATTTCTTGGCAGAATGCATCATACCGCCTCTTTGCAATCACAATCTTTTCGCCGTTATCAAGTGTAACTTCCTGTCGGTTATACACATCAACATGTTTTAAATTGATAAGATAGCTTTTGTGGCACCGAAAGAATCCTTTTCCCTGCAGGTTGTTTTCTAAAATGCTAATTTTTTCGTAATAGGTAAAAATGCCATTTATTTCGTGAACGTCAATCTGCCGTCCTTTTATTTCGAAATAACATATGTTATCTAAAAAGAATTTCTGTTTTTGCCGTTCCTTGCTGACAATCATAAATTCCTGTGAAGATGGCTGTATTTTAAGCATTGCTTTTTGCAGTACGCGCTTGAGCTTTTTTTCGTCTATTGGTTTTAATAAATACCAAAAAGCCTCCACATCATAGGCCTCCAGCGCAAATTCTCTGCTGGAGGAAATAAAAATAAGAATTTTGTCAAACGCCTTTTCGCGAATCCTCTGCGCCGCTCGCATTCCGTCCATGCCGCGCATGATGATATCAAGAAAAATAATGTCAAAATGATCCGGCGATTGTATCAGTTCCTGTCCGCTGTAATACTGACGTATCATACAGGATATTTTCAGTTGCGCCATTATTTCCTTGACTTTTTCCGCAATATTGCAGCACTCCATAACCTCGTCATCGCACACCGCTATGGACAACATTGTAATCACCTGCCTTAATTATATCGTATATATCGGCATAATTGCGCTTGGGGTTTTGCAGATGTTATGAACGGGCGGCGGAATGTTATAAGCGGATACGGATCATTGGCTTTTTTGTCAAAAAATGGAAACATGCATATATTAAAATAAAAATATCAGGCGGTATCTATGGATAATAACTTTTTAACACAAATTACAAATGCAATTATTGAAACGGTGGAGTCGGGCAGAAGCGGTTCCTTTGTTGTGGTTTCTTACTCGGACTGCCCCAACTGTAACAGGGACAATCAAACTATACGGCTTAACATCAGTGGAAACACCATCATTATGGACGAGAACAGCAACAGAATACCGGTTACGGATTTAAGACCCGGAATGACGGTAAACGCTGCCTTTTCAAATGCAACGACGAGAAGTATCCCGCCGCAGTCCGCAGCGTATGTGATACAAGTGATAAGACGGCCGCAGAATAACGACAATATAACAGTCGGCAGAATTGTTGACATAGACAGACAGAACAGAAGTTTTACAACAGTAAGCGACGGGAACCTCTCCTCAGTCGTTCGATTCAACGTAGCAGACAATGCGCAAATCATAAACGGCTTTGGAAGGCCGATGAACTTTTCAGGATTAATGCCGGGATTGCGGGTAAGAGTGCGTCATGCTGCGTTTATGACTGCCAGCATACCGCCGCAGACAACTGCTTTTGAAGTCAGAGTTATCAGATAAAAAAGCGTCCCATGTCCAAATTGATATAGCGTAAAGAAAGGTTATTTTTATGGAAAAAAGAAAATAGCCGCAAAAAAAGCCATTACGAAGCCGGGATATTTAAAATAATATGCTCCCTCCTAAGTGACAAGTTTTTGTCATCCCACTTGTCTGCTTGGAAGGGAGCGTATTAATATATGTGCGCAGTTTCCTTTATAATAGAAAAGTTGTTTATTCGTGAAATAATTAACAAAATAAAAAAGCGTATCGCTAAATCAACAAACTCCACTCCGAACAGTCCCAAACGTCCGTAGCAAGTCCGTCATAAAAATCCGGCTCATGGCAGACCATCAAAATACTGCCCTTATATTCCTGCAAAGCCCGTTTTAGCTCCAACTTGGCATCTGTGTCCAAATGATTGGTCGGCTCGTCCAAAAGAAGAATGTTCGTCGGACGGTTAATCAGTTTACAAAGCCGTACCTTTGCCTGCTCTCCGCCGCTGAGCACCTTGACCTTACTCTCGATATGCTTTGTCGTAAGTCCGCACTTTGCAAGCGCAGAACGCACCTCATACTGCGTATAGGAAGGAAATGTATTCCAAATCTCCTCGATGCAGGTTGTTTCCACCGACTGATCCATTTCCTGCTCAAAATACCCAATCTCAAGATAATCTCCAAGCTCCACACCGCCAGAAAGCGGTGCAATCAGCCCTAAAATACTCTTTAAAAGCGTTGTCTTTCCGATCCCGTTCGCCCCTGTAAGAACCACCTTTTGTCCGCGCTCCATTGACAAATTCAAAGGCTTCGAGAGTGCCTCGTCATATCCGATTACAAGATTATTTGCGGTAAAAATATATCTTCCGCTCGTGCGCGCCTCTTGAAAATGAAATATAGGCTTGGGCTTTTCCGACGCAAGCTCAATGACCTCCATTTTATCAAGCTTTTTTTGACGCGACATCGCCATGTTTCTCGTCGCCACACGCGCCTTGTTGCGCGCCACAAAATCCTTTAAGTCGGCAATTTCCTTCTGCTGCTTATTATAAGCCGCCTCAAGCTGCGACTTTTTCATCGCATAAACCTCCTGAAACTTGTCGTAATCACCGACATAGCGGTTCAGCTCTGCGTTATTCATATGATAAATAATATTCACCACGCTGTTCAAAAACGGAATATCGTGCGATATCAAAATAAAGGCATTTTCATATTCCTGCAAATACCGTTTCAGCCATTCAATATGGTTTGCATCAAGATAATTCGTCGGCTCGTCCAACAGCAAAATATCCGGCTTTTCCAATAAAAGCTTCCCAAGCAGCAGCTTTGTGCGCTGTCCGCCGCTCAAATCCGTCACATCTGTTTCAAGCCCGACCTCAAGAATCCCAAGTGCCCGCGCAACCTCCTCAACTTTCGCGTCAATCATATAAAAATCATGATGATCCAAAAGCTCTTGAATCGTGCCAAGCTCCTCCATATAGGCCTCAAGCTCCGCCTCCGACGCATCGCCCATTTTGTCGCAAATCTCATTCATGCGGCTTTCCATTTCATACAAAAAATCAAATGCCGACGCCAAAACATCACGCACCGACATGCCCTTCTCAAGCGCCGTGTGCTGGTCAAGATATCCCACACGCACATTTTTCGACCATTCTACGTTCCCCTCATCAGGCATTAATTTCCCTGTAATAATATTCATAAAAGTGGACTTTCCCTCGCCGTTTGCGCCCACTAACCCAATGTGCTCCCCCTTCAAAAGACGAAACGACACATTCGTAAAAATTGTCCGGTCGCCAAACCCATGCGATAAATTTTCCACATTTAAAATACTCATTTTAAAATTCCAAACCTTTCTTCATTTCAAGAATGCTGCAAAAGCAGCGCATATCATTTTCCCACGGATAAGTATATATTGAAACGATAAAATAAGCAATGGATTTCTTGGGCGAAACCAATATTTCGCAGTTCAATGCAAATCCTGCAACCAAAAAAGAGCAGGTATGCATATTATCCCCCATGCCGCCCTTAGCGGCTCAAGTAGAAATGAAAAACGCTGCTTTTGCGTTTTTCCTGTGTGAAACTTAATACTTCTTAGGCAGTGTCTTTTGCTGCCTTAGAAGTATTTTTCACACTACATACCTTGCTCTTTTAATTAGCGCTGGCGATACCGCCTCAAATTATTCTGATGCCTGCATTAGTTCTCCGCACCGGCAATCAACAACTGCTCCACAATCTCGTCATATCCCGCCTCGGAAGCATAATACAAAGCACTGTGCTGATTGTTATCCACACTGTTTACATCGGCTCCCATCTCAATCAGCATGGCGGTAAAATCGTTTTTCCCACTTCTGGCTGCCAAAATAAGGGGCGTCTGTCCCTCAGCATTTTTCTGGTTGATATTGGCGCCGGCTGTCAGTAGGGTTTTTCCTACAAAAAGATCTCCATTATCGGCAGCAATATGTATCGGCAGAACGCCGTTGATGTCGGCACAGTCGGTTTTGGCGCCGGCTGCCAGCAAAAGTTCTACAATCATCAGATTAGACCTGCGAACTGCTAAAATCAGCGGGGATTCCCCATCATCATTTGGCTTGTTCACGCTGTCAGGATCCTTTTCCAACAAGACTTTCACCACTTCACTTTGTTCCTTCCAACATGCATGGTGGAGCGGGGTATTGCCATATGTGTCGGAATGTGTCTCTTCTGCCTGTGAAAGCGCTTTCACCAGTTCCCGCAGTCCGGCAGACGTAGCATAGTCGATAGCCATACGTCCGTCATTATCTTTGATGCTGATATCAATATCCGGATTTTGAATCAAATTCAGGGCGGCATCTGTTTTTCCATTCTGCGCCAACAGCATTAAAGGAGTTATTCCGCTGCTGTCCGTACAGTTCACATCAGCTCCCGCATTAATCAGCAGAGAGATAATTTGGAAATTGCCGGATTCCGCCGCAAAATGTATCGGCATCCGGTTTTTTTGATTGCCCAGATTGGGGTCTGCCCCGTTGTCCAAAAGCAGCTTGACCAAATCCCTAGCGCTTTTCAGGCAAACATAAATTAACGGTGTATTGCCGGATTCATCCCGTTTATTCACATCTACACCGCCTCTTTTCAAAAAAGTCTGCACGACGCTCTTCTGACTGTTTTTGCAAGCCTGCAATAACATATTATCCAATTGCATAGTTTTTCTCCTTCTATAATTCAATATGATATTGAGCCAAAAAACGGATTATGGGGGCGGCTTCCTGCTGTCGTTCCAAGTGAAGCAGGCAAAGCGCACTCAGCCACCGGATTCTAATTAGGAAATATCGTTCCAGTCCTTTCATGTTTTCCGGATCCAAAGGCTTTAAAAATACCTGCTGTGCTGCCATAACTGCCTGAAGGAACAGCTTCTTTTCCTGAGTATCCAAATCAGGCGGAGTCCCCAGCGACTGTTCCGCCTGTCTCAAACTTGCCAATGCCTTTTCGTATTCATTTAGCTGATAAAGACACAGCCCACAGTTAAATGCTGTAGAAGCAGACAATTTTTCCATTTTTGAACGCTCCAAAAGCGGTTTGGTCAGAAGCCAGGCTGCAGGTACATCTCCTGTTGCCAACGCTCGGTATAACGAATTGCTGACATTAGCCGACGGTTCCGAACTTTTGCCATTTCCTAAAAATTCCATGTTCCGGTTACCATCCGTCTTTCTTTTTTAAAAATTTATATTTGTTTAAATTTATCCTATCACCGTACGAAAAAAAAGTCAATGAGGGGAGTCTTGATGTTAGAATTTATTACAGACTTTGATGAATATCAAATATATATTGTGAAATATGCAAAGGAGTGCTAAAATATCCCTAAAAACAGATAGCAACAAAAGTTTGTGAATATCCTGTAAAATTCCATTCGAAATATGAAGGAGGCACTTATGAACTTAAAAGAACTTACAGATCTTCTGGTAACATCCAGCGAGCGACTCAATGAAACTAAATTTATCCCTTGGTGGGAGGGGGATCATGAAAATGCTATTTATCGTTATGACGTTTTGTCGGCAGAAACCATACAGGATGCGGAAGCCTGCATAGACGCCTGCTCCAAAGAAGAACTTCTGTCACCGGTTGGCGTAATGGGATTTACCCTGTTCCACCTTTTGGTGTGGCACAATTTCTATAATGCAGTGAAAAAACTGCTCTGTGATGGAAAACTGGAAGCCGAAACGGTCAACCTGCCTGACCATAAAGGATATGGAATTACGCCCTTTATGATTGCCTGCTGCAAAGGAAATCTGGCCATGTTTCAGCTTTTGAGGGAATATGGAGCCGATGACTCTCTCTGTGACGAAAGGGGCATGAACGCCTATCATTTTCTTGCATATCCCAGATATGAGTACCTCGCATTCAACAGCACCTGCCTTGAGCACAGTGTGGAGCAAAGGAGCGAGATTGCCCGCCTGCTGACCTGCGATATTAACAAAAAAAACAAACAGGAGCTTACCCCTTTAGAACAGCTGCTATCCACCAACAATCCCAGTTTCAACTGGACGCTGGCGGAAATCTTTTTGGACAAGGGAGCAAAAACCGATTACACGGACGAGGAGGGCAACACTCTTTTGATGCTTGCCTTAAAAAACGGTTATACAACGGCTGCATTGAAGCTGATGAAACAGTGTCCGGAACTGTTGGATGTGGCGGATCAGCAAGGACGAACTCCCGCTAAACATGCCATCAGCTTTCGGAATCAGGCAATGTATATTGCCCTGACAGATCATGGAGCGGCGCCGGTGGAAGATGAGGACATAGAGCTGTTTCCTCTAAGCCAGATTACCGATAATGCCTTTAGCAATGTTTTCAGGGACGGTAAGGATGCTTTGAGTATTGCGCTTTATTTGGCACAAAAACTGATTTCAAAGATTGATCCCGATGACGATGACGACCTTGGTGAAGTAGCATCAGTTTTGCACCATGATTTAAGAGTTGACGACGAAGCCCATGTACTTTACTATTGTAAGGAAGCTGGGATTGACCTTACTATGCCGTTCCATTACCACGACGATCTCTGTCTGCGGGACGACTGTCTGCGAGCGAGATTTGATATAAGTGTTATCAAAAAGCTGGTGGAACTGGGTGTGGACATGGACATGGCAGTAGCAAATGGACAGACTCCTGCGAATATCCTTGCCTGCGATCATCAAGGCGATGAGAGAATGGAAGCCTTTTTGGGGGAGGCAGTAAACTTTTTCTCGATAGAATCAATGGAGCAGCTTGACAAGTATGGACGCGCAGCGATTCATTATGCTGCCGAGAATGGACACACCAAAATGCTGAAAGCAATGCTTGAAAAGGGTGTGGATGCCAATATCACACAGGATAAACCTGCGGATGCCGAAATAACAGCCCTGCACTGTGCCTGCAAATATGGTCAAGTGGATGCGGTAAAATTGCTCATTGATGCCGGTGCAGACGATACTCTGAAAAACTTACAGGGCGAAACGCCTGCCCACTATGCAGTGATCAAAAGTCAGTTTGGCGATAAATTGACATTAGGGCAGCGAACCGAACTGCTCAAGACGCTGAAGAACATAGATTTGCCAAGGCAAGACGGAAAAACGCCTCTCCTGCTTATTCAAAAAATCTCGGAAAGCGAACAACTTCTCCCGATACTCATAGAACGGGGCGTGAATGTGAACCATGCGGACAATGAAGGCGTAACTGCCATGATGCTTAACACGGACAAGAATATAATTAAACTGCTGCTCCAAGCCGGAGCCGACATTAACATGGTGGATAACGCGGGAAATACAGTCCTGCATTATGTCCTGAAAAACTATAATGAAGTGACGGCACGATACCTGATTAAGAAAGGTGCCGACTATAATCGGGCAAATAATGAGGGGGTAACGCCTGTACAGATTGCCGTGGAAAAAGGAATGAACAGAGTGTTGGAACTTATGACGGATATCCAATAGAAAATAGCATATGGACTTTGCAGTAATCAGTAATAGTGCCCCCATTGAATATGGGGGCACTTCTATCACAGTACATTTCTCATATCGCTTTCATAATTTCGAACGAAACAAAGCACGCGATATGCATCATTTGCACGCTTTATATCGTTCAGTCCAAGAAAATATGCTGCAAATAAAAGTTTGATGCATTAACTGATAAATAATAATGAAAAAATTATTGACATACAAGTTAGTTTATGCTAACCTAATATATGTAAGGAGAAAATAACTAAAATTTGTTTGAACAAACATCAGAAAATTCTTCCTATCACTTATATCACACAACCTAGGAGAACCCTTTCACACGGGGTTCTTCTTTTGGTTAACCGGAAATATACGAGCATACTTCTATCCAAGATATCATCGATAACGCGATTAACGGAATACTAAAGGATAATCATCAGGAGAGCTGCAGTGCGAAATAAAACAATACAATTAGCCAAAAAGTCATATCCGGCTATATGTGGATTTTCCACACATAAAAAGGCGGTTCCTTAGGAACCGCCAACGATATACACAAACCAAAAGATATATCAATTACTTTAAAAGCTGGATATTGCCAATGATAGGAACGGATTTTTCCTCTCCCTTAATTGCACCAACAAGTCCTACAATCCAAAATGCCAATAATACAAGACAGCATAATCCTGCAACAAGCCTAACAATAAATCCTACTATGGGAATAAATCCTACCACTGCAGAAACAATTGGCAAAACAGTCATGGCAATCATCAGAACCAGTGCCTGATTTAAATGAAACTTTGCACCCTCCTTATCGCCTGCAAGGAAAGCAACAAGCCAGCCAACCCATGAGATATAACTTACGATTCCCGTTACTTTTGCGTCCATTTTCTTTTGTCCTTTCTGCATTGTCTTTTCCAATGCCTAAAAATTTTATAGTGCAATTTTCAGCAAAATCCATAGACGGATTTTAAAAGAAAAATTGCAAACAATAGTTTATCCTTAAAATATTTTAGTACGTTTTATAACGTGTTGTCAAGTACAATATTCATAAAGCCCTACAGCGCAGAAAATTAAAGGCGTTTGGCAAAATAATGTTCTGTTACATAAATAAATCATTTTTTTTGTAAATAATTCCGCTATAATAAATTTTTCCACCAAACAAGCATCTTAGAACCAATCGTAAATGTGATTTTTTTCTCGCCCCCATAGTTTCCGTTCATTCCTTTTAGCACAACAGATGCTTTGCCTTTTTTCAGGTTGTTGGCGTAGGAGGCGTTTTCTATGATGTAGTCCTCTCCATATGTTAAAACACTTCCGTTTAATGTAAGTTCAATGTCGTCCGGCGATAGCGTAACTGGATCACCGTTTTGATAGACTTTTGCTTTCACACTGACTTTTGCTTTTGAAATATCGGAGCTTATAATCCGGTAAGTGCCGGAAATAACAGCATTTCCGTCGCCCTCATAGGCACCCGTTCCCCTTGCAGTTACGCATATGACCGTCCCTGCATTGGGAATGTCTGTGGTGCCGACCAAAGCACCGGCTTCACGATTTACTTCACCGCCGTCTGCGGTTGGCACAATCGTATCCTCGGCATATGAAAAAGTGACACTCTTGTCATAATCTTTGCCCGCCGAAAGCTTTGCGCCGTTTGCATCTGTCAAAGTGACAGCGGATTTAAACTTATTTGGTGCATTTTTGTATACCACATCTTTTAATACAATCTTTACCTTGTTATTAGAATGGTCAAATGCTCCGTCCGTAATAGTCCATGTGCTCTTAAAGCTTCCCTTAAAGCTGCCCTTTCCGGTTACGGTAATTGTAGGAAGCTTTTTACTTTCCAAATCGGTAGTTGTTATTTGTTTATTGTTTGTATATTTTACGGTATAATCTTTACCTTTTGTGAGCGGTACATCATTTAAATAAAGCTGCACATCCGGACAAGTGCTTCCTTTCATATAAGGTGACGTAATTTCCGATAAGGATTCTATCTTAAGAGGTACATCAGGTGCATTCTGTGTGACATAGGTCATGGTAATCGCGTCATCATTAATGTCAAGGGGTGTAATTTTATAAGTCTTTTTTATCTGTCCGCTGTAACCGTTGATTCCTTTGAAAGTAATCGCAGCAGTACCGGTTTTCGAAGTATTTGCATAAGAAATCGTGTAATCAATACCTTCTCTCAAGGCAGTCCCGTCAAGAGAAAGTGATACATTGTCCTGCAAAACATCGTTCTCATTACCGGTATAGACTTTTGATGTAATTCCACTTACAACAGCCTTGTTGATCGGCGAACCGACAATCTTGTATGTGACGGCTTTTGTGCCTGAAAAACCGCTTCCGCTTTTTGCAGTGATGTAGGCTGTGGCAGTTCCGACAGAAAAGTGGTTTGCATATCTTACGGAATAGTCCCTGCCGTTTTCAAGCGTGCGATTTCCATAAGTGACGGTAATTGTTTCGGGAACTATACCATAACCGTTGTTAACCAAAGATTCATCATAAGTTTGATTTGGTATCTTTCCCACTTTTGTCTTGCTCATTAGAATATCGGAAGTGATTTTTTGATATACAGTGAGCGTGCCTGAATATCCGCCGACGCCCTCAATAGTAATAGGATAAGTTCCAGCGTCGGTGTATGCGCCGCTGCGTGTATCCGGATAGGACACCGTAAAATCCTTTTTCACCGAGAGCTTTTTGCCGGAACGGTATACTGCAGGTGTCGATTTTTGGAGTTTTCTGTTGTAAGCAGTTGTTATATTATCAACAGAAATATCCTTATCGGTCAACGGCTTTGTGAGAATATTAAAGTAAGCGTACTCTGTACCTGTATAATTACCCTTTCCTTTTATTACAACCGTAGGAGAAGCAGTACCCGCAGTGTTTGCATTTTTATTATTTTTATAGGAAACAGTATAATCCTTGCCCTTTTCAAGCGCAACCAATTTATAGCCGCCGTCCTCGTTTAAAACGCTGTCAAATACTTGCACTTCCGGCTTTATGGCGCTTCCGGTGTAAACGTAGTCGCTTATGGGGAGAACGTAAAAGCCTTTTCCCTGTTTTTCGCAATATGGATAAACAATTGTTTCTTCTGCAGAAAGTATTGCGGCACTGTTAAACAAGATACCTTTTCCGTCTTTGTCCGTAAACCAGCCGACAAATAGTTCGTCATCACTAACTGATATTTCGGGAAAGGCATCTTCTGCAACACTTCCTTCATACGGCACTTCAATTCTTGCCAGAATAGTCGTGTTATCCTTGTCCATAAAAGTAACGGCACAGCTTTCAATTGTGGCAGAAGGCGCAATCACCGTAATTTGGCAGAGAGCAGTTTTGACAATCGTGCTTCCGGTTTCTGCGTCTGTCGCAGTTGCAGTTGCCGTAATCGTCGCGCTGCCTTCGCCTGCGGCAGTGACAAGTGCGGTATTGGAGCCATTTGGAGCAGTCACTGTAACCACGTCCGTATCGGACGAGTCCCATTTGACAGAAATTTCATCGGTGGTATCTGTAGGATTGTACCGTACAGTGAGTGTATCCTCCGCGTCAAGGTCTGTGGGACTTCCGGTTAATGAGTCCTGTGTCTGTAAAATAAGTGCAGCCTTGTCAAGCGCTATGCTTTCGAGGTGTTTTTCTTCCTGCATATTTTGAAATACAGGTATTTTAAATACAAATGCTGAGTCAAGGCTTCCGGCGTTTGCATACATTCTTCTTGTGCTTAAGGACTCACTTGCGGGTGCTTGGATATTCTGCATGTACTGGTGCGTGTAGAGCGGATTGTAGCTTCCGTCCACGTTAAATTTTTCAAGATAGAGCGTGTCCTGTCCTTTTAGAATGTATCCGTTTCCAATGGTTGCCGCACCGCCTGCGAGAGATTTGTAATGTGTATTCCAGCCCTGCGATTTGGCGTAGGAAAGACCGTTTTCGATGATTTCTTTCTCTGTTTTTCCGTCGGCTCTTACATTAAAGTAATTATAATAGCCGTTATATCCGTTGTAAGTGCCTGAAATCAGCGCAGATTTGCCGCTGCCCTGTTCCTGATAAACGCGTGATGCCAAATGAATCGGGCTTAACGCTCTGCCCGCCCCGATTTCATAAAATGCCTGTGCATAGCTTTTGCTTGAATCGTCAGGGAGATTGCCTTTCATAAAGGTATTGTTTAAAAAGTTTTGAATCGCTGACACAGTATGGTAAGAACCGTTGAATGTGAGCTGCTCAAACTGGAAAATATAACCTTCTGTGAGAAAGTTGCAGGGATTCATATAGTAGGAAACAGCGTCCTCAGTAGCATAATGCCAACCGCTTCCATAGGCTTTGCCCACCCAGCCTTTCTCTGCGTTGCCTGTAGTATTTTGAATCAGGCTTTTCTCGCCCATTTCGTTTGCAATCACTGTATGAAAGTCAAGACCTGTATTCATGGGAACGAAAGTCCAATTTGGATGAAGCTCCTTTAATGCAGACAGCTTATCCTGATAATAAACAGGGAATGCTTCAATATCAGAAGTATCTATGCGGTGGTTTGATGTATATGTACTTATTACGCCTGTAAGATAATCCGCTTCCCAAGAAATCCAGTCTTCGTCGGAATATGCAAGATAGTAAGATTCCACATATCCTGTATATTCTGTGCCGTTTAAACCAAACCTTACCTGATACCATACGCTGTCGTTAAGGATTTCTACGGATTTTATGTAGAGCGTGTGACCACTCTCAATTGTGGCAATGCGTTTGCTGCTTCCGAAGGGTTCTTGACGGACGCTATAAGAATCGGTGCGATAAAGAAGCGCCATTAAAGACTTCTCGGCGGCAAGCGCATGAAATGCGTCAACGGCAGCCTGAATATCGCGCTCCGTTTCCGGTTCCATATCCGATTCCGCTTCGGATTCCTGCGTGATATCTGACTCTGTTTCGGATTCTGTTGCAAAAGTCATATCCGATTCCGCTTCGGAACTGCCGTCTGACGC
The DNA here is from genome assembly GCA_910577115.1 of uncultured Lachnospiraceae bacterium. Classification (GTDB taxonomy): domain Bacteria; phylum Bacillota; class Clostridia; order Lachnospirales; family Lachnospiraceae; genus COE1. The sequence continues at coordinate 6,159 of CAJTMC010000035.1, read as the reverse complement.
GTCCTCAGAGTCTGTATTCATCTCGGATTCCGACTCTGTTTCGGGTGTCGATTCCATTTCCGTTTCGGTACGGGGACTTGACTCCGATTCTGTTTCTATTTCAGTTTCTGTTTCTGTTTCGGAAACGGATTCCGTATAGACGTCCGTTTGTGTTTCAGAAGCAGTTTCCATGCTGCTTTCCGCTTCATATTCTGTTGCAGCTTCCTGACTTTGTGCTTCCTCAGAAAGTGTTTTATTTGAATCGTCATTTATGACAAATGTGTCATTTTTGCTATATAATTCTGCGGCAGTGACAGTGTTGGGTATGGCACCGCTTAAGAGTGAGGTACATAATAGAAGGGACAATATACGGTAAATTTTTTTATTGCTCATAGTCTTATAAAATCCTTTCGTATTATTATGAAATCATTTATCATGAAAAAAGTCGAAATTTTTACAAATATAATAGAAGTTTATCAAAAAGCAATAGTTATGTCAACTTCCGAAAAAAGGGAATAATATTGTAATAAGATGACAAGCAGGTTGATATAAAAAATTATTTTAATTATGTTAATTCGCATCAGAAGGATTGACAAGTCTGCCTGCAAGATGTGATAATAAATAAAATGTAATGATTATTATAATATAAGCACCGTTTTATAAGTTTGTGAAATGAACTGCTTTAAAATGAGGAAAAAGTAAAATGGAGGAACAGAAATCATTTGACTATCGCGGCTGCAGTGTCACAATTGCGTTGGTTGCGATAAATATTATCATATATATGTACTGTACATATGCGGGAGAAGTAGTGTATAATATTGGGTGTATGGACGCCGAGCGCGTGCTTTTGGACGGCGAGTATTACAGATTTTTTACAAGCATGTTCATGCATGGCGGAATAGACCATATTTTTAGCAATATGATTTTTTTGGCAGCGCTTGGAGAAATGCTTGAGCGGGTAATTGGTCATGTTCGCTTTACGGTGCTTTACCTGATTTCGGGAGTAGGCGGCAGTCTTTTTTCCGTCGCAAATGTGGTGCTTAGCGGAAAGCGTTACACTGCGATAGGAGCAAGCGGGGCGGTGTTCGGATTAATCGGTGCAATGCTCATTCTCGTTGTCATAAACAACGGACACTATCAGGGAATTTCGATAAAAAGAATGATTTTTGCAATTGCCTATATGGTATATAGCGGAACACGTACCGAGCGTGTCGATAATGCCGCGCATGTGGGGGGGCTTATTTTCGGTGTGCTGATTATGGCAGCCATGTATGTGATAGAGGTATATAAACCGAAAAAACAGGATTATGATTCATAGATAAACGGGAGGAAAATCAGGTGAAAATTAACATTTATTATGGAGGCAGGGGGCTAATCGGAGATCCTACCTTGTGCGTATTGAATAAAATGCAGGAGGTGCTGCGTGAATTAAATGTCAATATGGAACGTTATGATTTATATGAATTTAAAAGTAATATCATTACGCTTCCGCAGACCTTAAAAGACGCAGACGGCGTAATTCTTGCAACCACAGTAGAATGGTTTGGCGTTGGCGGCTGGATGCAGCAGTTTTTGGATTCGTGCTGGCTATACGGGGATAAGGAAAAGATATCAAACTTGTATATGTGCCCTATCGTAATGTCGACAACATACGGTGAACGCGATGCCATGATGAGCCTCACAGAGGCATGGGAAATCCTCGGCGGGCGTCCTGCGGTCGGAATCTGCGGATATTTTGCAGATGTTACGGAGCTTGAGGAAAATCCAAATTATGCCCGCGTCATCGAAAAGCGTACGGAGGATTTATACCGTTCTATCAATCAAAAGGTGGCAGTGTTCCCATGCAGCAATCAGGCGGTGAAACAGAAGGTGTCCTTCACACAAAGCCTGAATCTGACGCCGCAGGAGGCAGAGCAGCTTTCTGAGCTTGCAAGTGATGACTTTTATGTGCAGAAGCAGAAGGAGGATATTCAGGAGCTTGCAAGCATGTTTAAGGATTTGATGGGCTCATCGGGAGAGCTCGACAGCACGATGTTTTTGCAGGATTTGCGCGACCATTTCCACGCGCAGCCGGGCTTTCGGGCGGTGTACAAGTTTAATCTCCCTGAGGCAAAAAAGCCGTTGATTGTGAAAGTGGATCATACGGAGATGGAGTGCTATTATGGTGACAGCGATACGTTTGACGTGGAGATGCAGATTTCTTCAGCAGTCATGAACGAAATTGTTCAGGGACGAATGACATTCCAGCGGGCATTTATGGCGGGCGATATGAAGATGAAAGGCGACTTTAAGGTGCTTAGAACGCTTGATATGTTATATGTATTTTAAGCATAATTATGCCTGGGCACAAATTCGCAGATTGAGAAAGGAGCATGGTTATTCAGATGAAGGATAATGATTGTATTTTTTGTAAAATTGCAAACGGTGAGATACCCTCAAGAACACTTTATGAAGATGAGGATTTCAGGGTGATTATGGACTTGGCGCCTGCTACAAAAGGGCATTCGCTGATTTTGCCGAAGGAGCATTATAAAAATATTTATGAAATCGCCGATGACACAGCCGCAAAGGTGCTGCCGCTTGCAAAAAAAATGGCGGCATTGATGACGGAAAAGTTAGGGGCAGACGGTTTTAATATTGTTCAGAACAATAATGAAGTTGCGGGACAGACGGTGTTTCATTTCCATGTGCATCTGATACCGCGCTATAATGACGATAACCAAAGTCTTGTGATGAAACCACAGGAAATGACGGATGCGCAGTTGGATGTGATTAAGGAGCAGATTATAAAGTAGAAAGACAAAAATTGAATGAATTATTATTGCAAGGCTGGATCAATTTAACGATCCGGCCCTGCAAGGTTAATATACAAAACTTCATAAATACCAGCTTTAATGGTATCTTCAAAGGAAAAATCGTTTAATACAAAGCTGTCCGAATCCATGTTGTAGACATGGATTTTGTTGTATCTGGAAATATAAAATATAAAAGACTTCTTAATCAAAACAAATACAAAACAGCCACAGCATAGCATTTATGCGGTACTGGCGGAAAGGAGGGAATTGATTATGGGTCACAATTTAACAGCACTATACGAGAGGTTGAGCCATGATGATGATGAATTACAGGGTGAGAGCAACAGCATATCCAACCAAGAGTTAATATGTAAAGGGTGGTTTCTGCCACCTAATACATATGACTGCGGCTCATTTGTGGTGAATTGAAAAGCAGTTGTAGGAAAGGAGCCCTAAAAGCCTTATAACCGCTGGAAATCAACGCAAAAGGAGCTGAACTTTATGAAATCTATCTTCGAAGAAATGGACGGTACGTACCGTCAGGTGGGAGATTATTTCATCCCCAACCTTGTCCTGCCGGATGACGGCAATTATCAGATTGGCAAATACGGGCGCATACGCCGCAGCTATCTGAAAGAACATCATCCAATCCTGTATAACAGTTATATGTTAGAAGGAACGCTGTTCAAGCACTTAGCCGAAATCGACCAAGCCTGCAACGAGCGCATGGAAATTATCGTATCCGCCATGTCGGAGCAGGAAGGCGTGACCGAAGCACTCAAAGCGACTGACCAAATGGAATGGGTACGCCGTAAAAACAACATCCGCAACCGTGCGGAGGAAATCGTCTTGACCGAACTTGTATATGCTTAAACGGAATCCCGTTATCGGCTGTGATATGGCTGATAACGGGATTTCCTGTCGTTAGTTGTTTTTTTCTTCTGTGCTGGCAACAAGACGGTCAAAATCACTTTGATACAAACGGTCTTGTATTACACGGTACTGCTCAAATTCACTTTCCGCAAAGGCTTTTGCGATTGCGGCTGTCACTTTACCCTTATTTTGCAAGACTTCCGCATCATTGAATTGCAGGAACGCATCCAGTTTGGAAGCCCAATCTGCCATCGTCATGGGAATATGCCGCCGTGCCTGTCTTGTAGCATAGTCCAGATACATCGTGACAATCTCGTTTAGCTCCTGTATTTCGCCCTTAGATAAGTAATTCTTTGCAATCGACACATCTGCTTTTACGATTTTTCCATCAGGAGCGTTGCGCCATGAGGTTAATCCCATATGTTCTTTTGTGTGGTCTGCTCTTGCTACAATGACTTCCGCAGCGGTATTTCCGTGAACGGCATAGTGCATCTTATTCTGCACTGTCGCAAAGAAATCTTTCGTGATTTGGCTATCAAGAGAATAATCAACGGCAGTGGCATAGATGTCTGTAATCTTTTGATAGAAACGGCGCTCACTGGCTCGAATCTCTTGTATCTCAGAAATTAAGTGATCAAAATAATCCTCATCGAAGATTTGACCGTTGATCAATCTGCTCTTATCTAAAACATACCCTTGTTTCGCAAAGGTATCCAGCACTTTTGTTGCCCATTGCCGGAATTGTGTTGCTCTGCCGGAGTTGACACGGTAGCCAACGGCAATTATGGCAGATAGCGAGTAAAACTTATATTGATAGGTTTTTCCGTTATCCGCAACTTGTGCAAAATTTGCACAAGTTGATTCCTCGGACAATTCTCCGCTTTCATAAATGTTTTTCAAATGCTTTGTTACAACGCTTCTGTCTACATCGAAAAGCTGACCAATCGCTTTTTGCGTCAGCCATACATCGTGATCCTGCACACGAACTTCAATACCATCCTCGTGGGCATCCTTTGTAAATACAAGAAAATCCACAGTGCTGTTTCGGATTTGCAGTTTGTTATTTTCAGCCATTATGTATCACCATCCAATCATTCCTCATCAAAGCTATTTTTCTTCGCCCTGCTCTTATACACATTATGCTTGTTCTTACACTGCGGGCTGCAAAATACAGCACTTGGTCTGCTTGCGACAAAGGCTTTGGTGCAGTGCCTGCAGAGCTTAATCGGATTTTCACTATCGGTCAGCATAAAGCTGAACATCATCTGTATTCCAAGAATCAGAGAGTGAAAATCCCATACGATCGTCGGCTTGTCAAGCAGAGCAATATGGTAGGCCGGTGCATTGCCGCCAAAGGTCGCCATTCCTTCCTGCATCAGAAGTCTTTGCTCCGGCGTCATACTATCATAATCTTCGTAGAACAGCACAGAAGTCAGATAGGTAAAAGAAATGTCAGTGAACTGCTGCTTTAGCCATTCATAAGGTTCGGCATATTCCCGCTGAAAACTCATATTGAGCGCCATTGGTTTGTCGCTCATGGTCATGGCAAGCGCAATCATTGCACGGTCATTCTGTATGTTCCACATGGATTCTACGCCACGCTTGACCACATCCGGCTTGACAAAAGGAAAGAACAAATCAAGGTAGTCCATCGTGGACATGGATTCCGCACGGATAAAATGGTTTTTCGGCAAATAAACTGCCTCGTAATCCATAAAACTCGGTGTGGTGGGCAGAGCTGTCATAAGTCCAAGCAAGCCATACTTAACCGCAAATATCTGAATTGCCTTTTGTATCTCCTGCGGAGTTTTTTTCTGTGACTCCATCCGACCAATATCAATTGCATCCAGAATAAGCCGCTGATACTCGCTCAGCGGGTCATAGATACTCGGCTGCGCCGTTTTTGTGGGCGTGAGGTACAACATACCGTTCTCCGCCGTTTTCCATTCATATTCACTATATCGCACCCAATTTGAGCTGGTGCGTTCAAAAAGGTTCTTCATATACAAAGCCCTCCACTATGTATTGTAACCCAAATAACTCTGTTTTGTATTATCAATTATAATATTTCTTTTCCCCGGAATCAATCTCTATTCCAGATTCTTCTAAAAAATCTTTTTCAAACAAGGTCAGGGGCTGCTGTGCTTTCATCTTCTTAGTGAGAGCTTCAAGCAGCTTTTTTTGTATCTTTTTTAGCACCAATATGTTCGCTGTTCAGCTTCAGGAACCGGCTTTTGACAACCTCGGTGGGTACTTCCTGCCCGCAGATACGGACAGATTCCCGTGTGGAGCAGCAGATTTCCAGCATTAACTCCACATAGCCGTCCAGCAAGTCCTTGTCCCAGGGGTTCCGTTCCAGAAGAATGTCATAGTCAATATTTTCTAAAATCAGTTCGCGGTAGCTTTCCATCTCATCCAATCCCATCCTGCGCGGAGTGCGTTTACCAGCAGGAGAAGAAACCGCTGAGGGGGCAGGGGGTGTGATGGATAGATCAGTATCGCTTTTTTCAGT
>CAJTMC010000034.1 GCA_910577115.1 uncultured Lachnospiraceae bacterium | reverse complement strand
GATATTTGAAAGGAAAAGAATATTGTTTTGTGGGCATCTGCTTTGGCAGGTGCTTTTTATTTATAACGAATATATTCTATAGAATATAAATACATACTCAATAGAATTGACAATAGAATTGTCAAACGATATAATAAAATGTAGAAAATTGTGTCTGATGTGGGAAATGATGCAGAGAAAAAGAAAGGCGAAAAAATTGTTATGGTTAGATTATCGTCAAGTGAACTGATTTTTTACGGAGGAATTGCGGTGATGGCGGCGGCAGGCGTTTTGGCTGTCATATGCGTTATTCTATTTTGTTTTACGGGAAAACGACTGAAAAAGCGTTTGGAGCAGGAGTATGGAAAACCAAGAATCTAAGCAGTCAATTGTTTTGACAGGAAGTGAAGGGAACGTATGCCGCAGGTAATTGCAGGAATTTATGAATTAAAAGAAAAAATCGGAGCCGGTGGTGGTGGTGTCGTATATTTGGGAGAGCACATCCGATTACGGAAACCGATTGTATTAAAGGCTGATAAGCGAAAACTCAGCGTGGGTGAAGAAAAACTGCGCAGGGAGGTCGATTTATTAAAGGGCTTAAGCCATACCTATATTCCTCAGGTCTATGATTTTGTTCCGAAGGATGATACGGTCTATACGGTGATGGACTATATTGAGGGCGAGAGCTTGGACAAGATGATCGGAAGAGGTCAGCGTCCCTCACAGCCTGATGTTATTCGATGGGCGTGTCAGCTTTTGGAGGCATTGGATTATCTGCACAGTCAACTGCCCTATGGTATCTTACACGGCGATATTAAGCCGGCGAATATTATGCTGCGTCCAAATGGCGACGTGTGCCTGATTGACTTTAACATTGCGCTTGCATTAGGCGAGGAAGGAGCGGTAAAGGTCGGATTTAGCAGGGGGTACGCTTCGCCGGAGCATTATGGCGCGGATTATATCAGAAGCAATAAGGCGGCAGCAGTAAGGTCAGGGACGACAATAAAAGGAACTGCGTTAAAAGAGACGCTATTGAATAAAAAACAACAGGAAATTGAGGACGAAACCGCGGTCGATGAAGGGACTGCGGTTGACGAGGGAACTGCGGTTGATGAGGGCGCAGGGGGCTCACTGCCCGATTTGAAGCTGACAGCAGGTTCTCAAAAAGGAATTTTGCTGGATGTGCGCTCGGACATATACAGTCTTGGCGCGACGCTCTATCATCTGCTGTCAGGCATTCGTCCCGAGCAGGATGCAAGAGATGTAAAACCGCTGGACAAGAGCATATGCAGTGAGGCAGTTTCCCTGATTTTGCAAAAGGCGATGAATCCCCAGCCGGGCGAGCGGTATCAGACGGCAAAAGAGATGCTTGAGGCATTTTTATACCTGCATAAACGGGATATCAGAGCAATCCGCCATAAGAGACGGATGATTGCTTCAACAGCATTTCTGACAACAATGCTTTTTATCGGTGCGGCCTTTACCTTTGTCGGTCTGAAACAATTAGAGCAGCGTCAGACGGCGCTTGCGCTTTCAGAGTATTCTGCCAATGCATTGGCGGAGGGCGATATTTCATCGGCAGTTTCCTATGCATTACAGGCAATCCCTGATGAAAAGAGTATTTTCAATGCCCCCGTAACGGCGCAGGCACAGGCGGCGTTGTCTCAGGCGCTTGGCGTATATGATTTGTCGCAGGATTTTAAACCGCTCGATACGTTGGCGCTTTCAAGTGCACCGTTTGACATTTCGGTTTCGCCAAAGGGTACGCGTCTTGCTGTTGTATATGCGTATGAGACTGCAATATTTGAACTGGAGAATCTGCAAAAGCTTGCGTCATTTCCGACGCAGGAGTCTGCTTTGGCGGATTGCGTGTTTTTGGACGAGATGCATATTGTTTATGCAGGAGCAGACGGAGTGACTTGCTGTGATGTTGAAACGGGGCAGGTGGTTTGGACAGGCGATACTGCGACAACACTTGCAATATCAGCAGATAGAAGTGTCATAGCGGCAGTCAACAGGGATCATGATTATGCGGTTGTATACAAAAGTGCGGACGGAGAAAAGCTTGCGGAATGCTCATTTGAGGGCAGACATCTTACAGTTCCGGCAAATGACATTTTTGCAGATGCGAAAAGAGATATTTTTGCGTTAAATGCGGATGGAAGTATGCTTGCCGTCAGCTTTAGCAACGGCGGATTTGTGATTTATGATTGTGCAAATTCTGACAATGATTTGATTCTTTATGAGGATTCAGAATACAACAGTTTTTCAGGCGGCTTTTGCGGAAATTATTTCGCGTTTACGGCACAGGAAAGCGGAAAATCGCAGTTTGGTATGATTGATGTGGAAAAGGGAGCTTACGTGGGCGGCTATGAAACGTTGGATAAGCTGTATTTACAGGCAGATGAAAATGGAATTTATCTTGCGGCAGGGAAATTGATTGAGCGAATTGATACGGAAACAATGACCGAGCTTGAGATGGCGTTTTCGAATGATGCGGATATTGCCGGATTTTCGGTGAAGAATATTGGCGGAAAAGAGTATACGCTGATTGCGACAGAGGACAATTGCTTTTCTTTCTATGACAGCGGAGCCGGATTGATGTCAACCAATGTGTGTGATAAAAAATGTGAGTTTGTGGCTTTGGCAGAGGGCTTTGCGGTTGTTGGAAATCGCAGTGATCCGATGCTTCGGATTTTGCAGCTGGAGAGCGGGAAAGGAGAGACGGTTTTTTCTTATGATGCAAGGTATGCACATGATGAGGCACGCATCAGCAGTGACAAAAAGACCGCAATGTTGTTTAGCTATCAGGGCTTTCAGATTTATGGAACGGATGGAACGCTGATTGCGGAGACAGAGCTTCCGGATAAAGAGAATATTTATGACCAGCAGTTTCGAAGGAATGAAAACGATTCATGGCTGGAAGTGATATGGTATGACGGCATGCGGCGGGAGTACAGCGCGGCGGATGGCTTGCTGATAATGGAAGAACAGTGGGAAGCGCCGGATAAGGATTTGTATGAGGAGTTTTATACGGAGAAATACAGGATAACATCTTCGCTGCATGATGCGCCGCAGGTTTATTTGGCGGAGTCAGGGAAACAGGTTGGCACATTGGAAACGGAAGATTATCTGACATATGTGTCACAATTTGGAGATTATCTGATTACGGAATATATTAGTACGTCAGGTCGGCGATATGGACTTTTGCTTGATGAAAAACTACAGACGATTGCAACGCTGCGGGGACTTTGTGATATATCAGACGGGATGCTTGTGTTTGATTATGGAGATGGGGTTTTGCGGCAGTGTCATTTTTATTCCCTTGAGGAGCTGGTTGCGTTCGGGGAAACGTACATGATGGGGAAGGAATAACACAAAAACAGTAGGGAGATTCTTAATACCATGATATTTCCTCCGAAATCTCAAAGCTTTCGGAGTGATATATAAATCAAAAACAAAAGAAGGGAGGATTTCAATATTATGAAATCAATCAAAAAAGGCATAGCGGCGCTTTTGGCAGCAGCGCTCATTATGCCGAATTTGCCGGCAGCAGCGGCGGAGGTTTCTGATGTAGAGAATGTCAGGGAAACGGGCAGTGAAACTACAGAAGAAACCAACGAAACAATTGCAGCAGCGCAACCAACGACAACAGAGGAATCTGTGCCGACAAAGGCTACGACAACAGAGGCAGTGGAAACGGAAGCCGAAACAGCGGAAGCCGAATCGGAAAAGACAGAGGCGGCTGATGAAACACAAACCGCTGAAACACAGACGGTGACGGAACCGACAACAGCAGAAACAGTGGAGACAGAAGCAAGTGAAATAACGACAGAAGCAGTAACGGAGACAGAAACAACAGAGGAAGCAGTTAAAACAAGCGCAGATACAATTACCTTTAACACAGGAAACGGTGTGTGTGCGCTTTCTGACAGCTCTTTTGGGGAAAACGGAAGCTATACAATTGATATTCCGGAAATAAATCCGTTTTTTCCATATGAAGTCCAATTTACATATGACGGAAAAACAAAGAACGAGTGGTTTATGACGCCGGACGACAAAGTTACGGTTGATGGACATGACTTTTATGTAGACGCTGATTTTGACAATACTGCGGTTACGCAGCTGAGCCTAAATGTGGCGGGAAAGACAGTTGTGGTTTATCCGGAAGAGAAAACATTTCGGGACAATGGGATTGCAGATGCATATTCATTGCTGCCGTTGGAAGAAAAATATCTTAGAGTAGATTTGAGAGAATTTACACCTGTAGAGCTTACTATGGTACAATTTGATAAGATTTTTACAGGTGATAATCAAATTGCAGATACAAGCAAGGTAATGTGCACATATGAGCATGATGGGGATGAGTTTGTTATCAGTTCAAAGGATAACGGGCTCAATTTAAGCTATTGTACAGTATACGGTGATGAAACAGATTGGCAGATGATTGTGGGAACTGCAGACCAGTTAGCAGGTACAAATATACGTTATATAGTAGATACACAAATAACTGCATCGAGGGAGTGGCTTGTTCCTACAGTTTATAAGCAGGAAAAGTCAGGGGAAAGAACAAGGATTCCAACAAACAGCGAAAACTATTCTGATTATGATTGGGATAACCGACAGAATAATTTGTGGGTATCAGGCAGAAAACTGGGACAAAATGATGATGCTTATCTGTCTTTACAGATCAATCCGGAAACTTTTAAAGAAACAGGATTTTCGGCTTTAAAGGTATTTGAGGGGAAATATGAAACAGCGAGTGGTTTATCAAATGCAAAGGAAATCACAGATGCAATTTGGAATGCCGATATGACAAAAAGAGATGCGGGCTATTCTATTGCGCCAAGCAGGGATATTGCAATTACGATTGTTTCATACGACGCATCCGGCAAGGTAACAGGCTGTCTGCCTATGGAGATCTATATAGGCAGAGACAGTAATTCCATTAGTTGGAATTATTTGTATGACAAGGATAATAACTGGGTAGTATATAGCAGCAATGTAAAAAGCAATTCTGACGGAAGCAGTAATTATACACTGACATTATATAAGGATTATCCGGCAAATGGATCTTATAAATTGACAATGACCGAGAATGTTTATGGTGTGTCGGGTGTGAAAGCTTATGTAGGGAAATATGATACGATTGCACAGGCACAGGCGGCAAATGCGCAGGATATTGGAAATACGCTGTTTGGAAGTACAGGCAGTACGGGATATGAGGCAGATTATAGCAAAGGTATCGCGTTTACGGCATTTGTGGGCGCTGATGATAATGAAAATCAGGAAAAGTTTTATTTTACCGTAAAGACTGTAACCGGAAAGGTGGCAAAATCTACAGGTACAAGCTATGATAATAGCTGGCTTACGGACAAATCCGTACCGGAGGGCGATCCTGATACGGCTGTGGACTTTACAGGCTTTAGCGGTGTTGACAGCAGTAACGTTTATAAAATTCCCTACGGTTTGGATTCCTATGGTGAATTTAATTATGTAACATTTTTGGTAAACGAGAACGTTGATATTTCAAAGCTGAAACCGGAATTTACGGCAAAGGATGGCATGAACATATATGTAGATAATGCGGTGCAGACCTCCGGAACCAGCGAACATAATTTTTCAACAGGAGCCATTCAGTATACGGCGGCATCTACAGATGGCAGCAGACAGGAAAATTATTGGGTTCAGGTAAAAAAGATAGAAGGTGACGCCGGAAAACTTTATATTAACAGCTTTGCAGACAGTTCATCCGGAACAACGGAACAGAACGGAGTTGTCCATTCAAAGAGAGAATTGATTTTCGATGGTTATCATAAATATCAACATGACATTTTAATCGCTAATATCGGTAAAGGGTCGGTATCAAAACTGTCGGCGGAACTTCATTCTGATACGTTAATTCTTGATGAATACTGGACACTGAAAGGCGAATATGATTTAAATAGTACTGCTGTTTTACAAAAAGAGAAGCCATATGGCGAACTTATCAATTTGGCGAGAATTCGTCTGAAACTTAAGGATAGTAACAGCGCAGGAAAAAAGATAACAGGAACATTAACTATAAAATCGGATGGCAAAGAGGTCGTTGTGTTGAATCTCACAGGAGAATACGGGGATCCGGAAATTACAACAACCGATATTCCGCAGGCAGTTAAATTTGTTCCATATGGAAGCATCATAAGGAATAATAATAAATACAAGAGGAACATAGTAAAATATACGCGGTATCAGGGCAGCATACCAAGCGGTATGATTTTAAGAGAGAACGGCGAATTATACGGTGTGCCCCGCTATGCAGGCACCTATAAGTTTACAGTGCGCATGGAAAACAGCTTACCGGGGCTTTCTGATCGTTATAAGCAATATACGTTTACAGTAAAAAACAATGACGATGCAAGCGTTAATAATGCTACAGATACTGGATATACTGTGACAACAAGGATTCCGAATTTACCGGAAAGCGGAATTGTAGATCAATTGTTTGTATCAGAAGGTGTTTATACGGAATTTACCGCAGCAACGCAAAACGTATTCCTTGACGGCCACAGATTAGAGCCGGGCAAAGATTTCACTTCAGAATCAGGAAGTACCAGAATCACAATTAAGGCGGAAACACTTGATAAGGCTGGAAAAGGTAAGCATACACTTGGAGTAGAATTCCGTACGGATAAGACAGATAATAATAGCGACAGTGATGATACAAAGGCAGGAAAAAGCTTAATGACAGCCGCACAAAACTTTAATATCGGAAAAGTAGGCAGCAGTTCGTCAGGCGGCGGATCATCATCAGGCGGCGACAGCTCGTCCTCAGGCAGCAGCGCATCTGCACCAAGCGCCCAGCCGTCAGGCACTAAAACCAACGTTACCGTAACCCCATCCGGTGTAACGGAAACAGCCATAGACGACACCATGTATTACAGTGTATTCCTGCCTTCCGACGATGCAATCCTGCGGCTTTCCTTCTTCAACAAAGTCTACGGAAACAACGCGACAATCCTTGCATACCTCGATAACGGTATCGGATACAGCCTAAACATGAACGCCTTTCTCTCAGCCGGAAAAGACCTAAACTTAAGCACAAAAGAAACAGAGCTGGAAGGCTTCGCGCAAGGCTTCAAAACAATATGGCTGTCCGTAGCAGAAAAAACGGACTTAAGCTATGATTTAGGCATCAATCTGACCGCAGGAGCAGAATATGCAAACCACCCGGCATACATCTACATCTTTGACGACACAGCAGGTATTTTTACACCGTATACAGAAACCATAGTAGCACAAGGCGGAAATATCGGTTTCTATACAAGGCGTTTGACCGATTTTGTCGTGATGATAGCCGAGTAAAGCAAAACAGGAACAATAGCTCCTGAAAAAACCAAAAAACAGGAACAATAGCACCTCGTACGGACAGTAAAAAAGCAGTAAAATGAATTAAAGCTGTACTGCTCAGAAAAAATATTATTTGATAAGAAACCTTTACTCCAATATTTGCCGTTACAGTAAAGCGACGGAAGTCAAAATAGAATATTACACAATGGAAACATATGTTTGGATGTGTTTGAAGACAACGGTATTCCTTATAATCCTCTGGAAAAGGACGCGCTGATCATCGCAACTTTCATTTACTATAACGTCCATATCGTGCATAGCCGTAAGCACCAAAAAACATCTATTGTTTATATTACTACAAATATTTCACAAATTTACATAAAATAATTAGTGAATATGTCAACTGTACATTTGCGGCAATTAATACTATAATAATTATAGTTGCTTTGTGCAGAAACAGAATTTGCACGCAAATATGGGGGGAGTCGGATAGTTATGTTGAATATGGGTGTGGCAGGTACGCCGGTAAAGGTGCGGGAGCGGGAGATTGCTTTTGTTGCGACATATGATACGGCCGTAAAAAGTACAATAGAGAAAGCATTTTTAAAGCACAGAATATCTTATCTGATAAAAATGGACAAAATCAAGAAATACGAAAAGGGACGCTTTGAAACAAAAATCAAATACTTGTTTCGAATCAACAGATATCAGGAGGATGAGGCGCGTGCAGCCTTATCTGAAAAAGAGCTTTCGGAAGAAAGTATTACATATCTGACATAAGAAAAAGTAAAGTACCGTCGGTTGGCGGTACTTTTTCTACACTTGAAATTATGAAAAATAGCAATGGAGGAAAAGAAATGTTTGATTTTGGAAGTATGATGAAGTTTAAGGGTGCATGGGACAAATTCAATACCAATCATCCAAAGTTTATGCCGTTTATGCAGGCAGTCGGCCGCGAGGCGATGATGGATGGCACGATTATTGAGGTAAAGGTTACAAGTCCCGCGGGAAAAGAATACAACACAAATATGAAGGTTACGCAAAGCGATTTGGAATTGTTCGCGCAGCTGCGCACAATGATGTAGCGCGAAAATTTCTACAAATGAGGTTTCAATATGGCATCACGTATTAAGAATATGACAGACGGAAAACCGGCTGTGTTAATCCTCACATTCGCACTGCCGTTAATGCTTGGCAATGTTTTCCAGCAGCTTTATACGGTTGTGGATACAATGGTAGTGGGAAAAGCGCTCGGCGTAACCGCGCTTGCCGCGCTCGGTTCGGCAGACTGGCTCAACTGGATGATGCTCGGCATTATTCAGGGAATTACACAGGGATTTGGCATTCTCATGGCGCAGGAATTTGGCGCCAGTAAATTTGAAGAACTTCGCAAGACCGTTGGCAGCTCCATTATGCTGTCGTTTTTGTCCTCCATAGTGCTCTTATGTACAGGACAGTGGATTGCGCGTCCGGTACTTGTGCTTTTACAGACGCCGCCGGAAATCATCGGCAATGCGCTGCTATATCTGCGCATTATGTATTTGGGCATTCCGATCGTAATGTCTTATAATTTGTTTGCAACAGTTCTGCGTTCGCTTGGAGACGGCAGGACTCCTTTGCTTGCCATGATTGTTGCGGCAGTTGTCAATATTACACTGGATCTTTTATTCGTACTGGTATTCGGCTGGGGGATTGGCGGAGCAGCTGCAGCTACTTTAATTGCACAGTTGTTTTCCAGCCTGTTTTGTTTGTACCATATCCGCAAAATAGAAATACTTGCGATTTCCCCTTCCGATTTTGTCCTGCAGGGGCATCGTCCGGTGAAGTTGCTGATGTTGGGCTTTCCAATGGCATTTCAGAATGCAGTTATCTCTGTGGGCGGAATGATAGTACAGTTTGTAGTCAACGGTTTTGGCGTCATTTTTATCGCAGGTTTTACGGCTACAAACAAGCTCTACGGGGTGCTGGAGGTTGCTGCCACCTCTTACGGATATTCTATGGTCACATACGCTGGACAGAATTTAGGCGCCGGTAAAGTTGACCGTATCCGCAGAGGAACGCGTGCTGCCGTTTTGATTTCATTGGTGACTTCGGCAGTGATTGCCGCTGTTATGTTGCTGGGCGGCAGGGCAATTTTAAGCTGCTTTATCTCGGGAACGCCGCAGCAGTTTGAACAAACTCTGCAGATTGCATATTACTACCTTGCCATTATGAGTATTTTCCTGCCGGTGCTTTATATCCTGCATGTGATACGTTCTACCATTCAGGGAATGGGCAATACGGTGCTTCCGATGGTTTCCGGCATTGCGGAATTTCTTATGAGAGCGGTAACCGCCGTTCTGCTTCCGATGCTGATTGGCGAAAACGGTATCTTTTATGCGGAAATTATGGCATGGGCGGGGGCAGATGTCATTTTAATCTGCAGTTACTTCTTTGTAGTAAAAAAGATCAAAAAACTTATTGGATAAATCCCTTGAATGCCAAAAGCACTTGTGATATAATTAGTCGATTATGCGAAAGGAAGTGCGAAATGAAGGCGTTTTTAATATTAGAAGACGGCACAGTGTTTGAGGGAACTCATATCGGTGCGGACAGGGAAGTTATCAGTGAAATCGTATTTAACACCTCAATGGCGGGGTATTTAGAAGTACTGACAGACCCGTCTTATGCAGGTCAGGCAGTCTGTATGACATACCCTTTAATCGGAAATTACGGGATTTGCAAGGACGATATGGAATCCTTAAAACCTTGGCCGGACGGATTTATTGTCAGAGAACTATCTAGAAATTTCAGCAATTTCAGAGCAGATTTTTCCATTCAACAGTTTTTAGAAGAAAATAATATACCGGGGATTGCAGGCATTGATACCAGAGCGCTCACGAAAATTTTGCGCGAAAAAGGGACCATGAACGGCATGATTACGACAAATGAAGCGTATGATATCAATGCGGTTCTCCCGAAATTAAAAGAATATATTACCGGAAAGGTCGTTGAAAAGGTTACCTGCCGTAAAAAGTATGAGCTGAAGGGCTCGAAATCTTTGTCTGAAAACGGTGCACTCTCCGGCAGCGCGAAGTTTTCGGCGGCCGACTATGCGGCAGGAAAACGGGAGCAAAAGCCCTCGCTTGTCAGAAAACTCAACGGTGCAGGAAAACGCGTTGCGCTCCTTGATTTCGGAACGAAGGGCAATATTGCATATGCTTTAAAAATCAGAGGCTGCGATGTAACGGTTTATCCGGCAACGACACCGGCGTCGGAAATTATTGCGTCCAATCCAGACGGCATCATGCTCTCGAACGGGCCGGGGGATCCCAAAGAATGTACAACAATCATTGCAGAAGTGAAAAAGCTGTATGATACGGATATTCCGATTTTTGCGATTTGTCTCGGACATCAGTTAATGGCGCTTGCAACCGGTGCGGATACCTATAAAATGAAGTACGGACACAGAGGCGGAAACCATCCTGTGAAAGATTTAACAACCGGAAGGGTATACATATCCTCTCAAAATCATGGTTATGTGGTAGATATGGACAAGCTTGATCCCACGATTGCAACGCCTGCATTTCTCAATGTCAACGACGGTACAAACGAAGGGTTAAATTATACCGGAAAAAATATTTTTACCGTGCAGTTTCATCCGGAGGCATGTTGTGGACCGCAGGATTCCGGATACCTGTTTGACCGGTTTATCGAAATGATGGAGGTGACAAAATAATGCCGAAAAATCCGAATGTTAAAAAAGTAATGGTCATAGGCTCCGGCCCGATTGTCATCGGACAGGCAGCCGAGTTTGACTACGCAGGCACACAGGCATGCCGTTCTTTAAAAGAGGAGGGCATTGAGGTTGTTTTGGTAAACTCCAATCCGGCAACAATCATGACAGACAGGGATATCGCGGATAAAGTTTATATTGAGCCTCTGACGGTAAAGGTTTTGGAACAGATTATTGAAAAGGAAAAACCGGATTCGATTCTTCCCACGCTTGGCGGACAGGCAGGATTAAATCTTGGAATGGAGCTCGAGGAGAGCGGCTTTTTGGCGTCGCACAATGTAAAGCTGCTTGGCACGACGGCTGCTACAATCAAAAAGGCGGAGGACAGACAGGAATTTAAGGACACGATGGAGAAAATCGGCGAGCCATGTGCGGCTTCTCTTGTGGTGGAAAACGTGGAGGATGGTGTTGCCTTTACAAATACCATTGGCTATCCTGTCGTGCTGCGTCCCGCGTACACGCTTGGCGGAAGTGGCGGCGGAATTGCGCGCAATCAGGTGGAGCTGGAGGAAATTCTTGAGAACGGTCTGCGGCTGTCGCGTGTGGGACAGGTGCTGGTGGAGCGTTGTATCGCGGGATGGAAGGAAATCGAGTACGAGGTGATGCGTGACAGTGCAGGCAACTGCATCACCGTATGTAATATGGAAAACATTGACCCTGTGGGTGTACATACGGGAGACAGCATTGTCGTAGCGCCTTCGCAGACCTTGAGCGATAAGGAATATCAGATGCTTCGTACCTCTGCGCTAAATATCATTTCGGAGCTGAATATAACGGGTGGCTGTAATGTACAGTTTGCGCTTCACCCTACAAGCTTTGAGTACTGTGTGATTGAGGTAAACCCCAGAGTGAGCCGTTCCTCGGCCCTTGCTTCAAAGGCGACGGGATATCCGATTGCAAAGGTTGCCGCAAAGATTGCGCTTGGCTATACGCTGGATGAGATTCAGAATGCAATCACCGGAAAGACCTATGCAAGCTTTGAGCCTACATTGGATTATTGCGTGGTGAAGATGCCAAGACTGCCGTTTGATAAGTTCATTACGGCAAAGAGAACACTGACCACACAGATGAAAGCAACGGGCGAGGTAATGAGTATCTGCACAAACTTTGAGGGGGCGCTGATGAAAGCAATCCGTTCACTCGAACAGCATGTGGACTGCTTAAGAAGCTATGATTTTTCGGACCTTGACAAAGACGCTCTCCTAAAGCGGCTTGGAAGAGTCGATGACCAGAGAATCTACGTGATTGCGGAAGCGCTTCGGAGAGGAATTGACTACGATACCATTTATGACATCACAAAGGTCGATCAATGGTTTCTTGATAAGCTTGCGATTCTTGTTGAAATGGAACATGCGCTGGAGACACAGCCGCTTACTGCAGAACTCTTAAAGGAAGCAAAACGAATTGAATTTCCCGACAATGTGATCGCAAGACTGACCGGAAAAAGCGAAGAGGAAATCAAGCAAATGCGCTACGACAACAATATCGTTGCGGCATTTAAAATGGTGGATACCTGTGCGGCGGAGTTTGAGGCGAGCACGCCTTATTACTATTCCTGTTTTGACGGTGTGAACGAAGCAGTGGAAACCAATCCGCCAAAGAAGGTGCTTGTGCTTGGTTCCGGGCCAATCCGCATCGGACAGGGAATTGAGTTTGACTATTGTTCTGTACATGCGACTTGGGCATTTTCGAAGGCAGGTTATGAGACTGTAATTATCAACAATAATCCCGAAACGGTCAGCACAGACTTTGATATTGCGGATAAGCTTTATTTTGAGCCGCTCACGCCGGAGGATGTTGAGAATATTGTACGATTGGAAAAGCCAGACGGGGCAGTCGTGCAGTTTGGCGGACAGACGGCGATTAAGCTGACAGAGAGCCTGATGAAAATGGGTGTGCCGATTCTTGGGACAAAGGCGGAAGACGTCGATGCGGCGGAGGACAGAGAGCTGTTTGACCGGATTTTGGAGGAAACCCAAATTCCGCGTGCCGAAGGCGGTACGGTCTATACGGCAAAGGAAGCAAAAGAGGTGGCAAACCGTTTGGGCTATCCGGTGCTGGTGCGTCCCTCCTATGTGCTTGGCGGACAGGGAATGCAGATTGCGATTTCCGATGAGGAGATTGAGGAGTTTATGGAAGTCATCAACCGGATTGCGCAGGATCACCCAATCCTTGTAGACAAGTATTTGCAGGGCAGGGAGCTTGAGGTTGACGCGGTGTGTGACGGTACGGATATTCTGATTCCGGGGATTATGGAGCATATTGAGAGAACGGGCGTTCATTCGGGCGATTCCATTTCCGTCTATCCGGCATATACAGTCAGTGACCATGTGAAAGAAACGATTGCGGAATACACGAGACGCCTTGCGAAGGCGCTTCATGTGAAGGGGCTGATTAACATTCAATTTATTGCGGTCGGCGAGGAGATTTATGTGATTGAGGTCAATCCGCGTTCTTCAAGAACCGTACCGTATATCAGCAAGGTGACCGGAATACCGATTGTAGATCTTGCGACAGAGGTTATCATAGGAAAGACAATACGGGAGCTTGGCTATGAGCCGGGGTTACAGAAAGAAGCCGACTATGTGGCAATCAAAATGCCGGTCTTTTCGTTTGAGAAAATCAGAGGCGCGGAGATTAGCCTTGGGCCTGAAATGAAATCAACGGGTGAGTGTCTTGGCATTGCAAAGACTTTTAACGAGGCGTTATATAAAGCATTTTTAGGCGCGGGAATCGACCTTCCAAAGCATAAGCAGATGATTATTACGGTAAAAGATGCCGATAAGGGAGAAGCGATTGAAATAGGGCGGCGCTTTGAAAAGCTTGGTTATAAGATTTATGCCACAAGGAGTACCGCTAAGGCGTTGAATGATGCAGGAGTAAAGGCACGAAAAGTCAATAAAATCAATCAGGAGTCCCCGACTGTCATGGACTTGATTTTGGGTCACCGAATTGACCTTGTGATTGATACGCCGACACAGGGGCGCGATAAGTCAAGGGACGGTTTCCTAATCCGAAGAACCTCGATTGAAACAGGCGTCAACTGCATTACGGCGCTGGATACGGCAAAGGCTTTGGCGACAAGTCTGGAAAATAAAAATGATAATCCTTTGACGCTTGTAAATATTGCAGAGATATAGGTAGTTTCCTTTCCGTTTGGGGCGGAAGGGTGTTCTTGTAAATGGAGGCTGTTGAAATAAGGTGGCGAATGCAGGAAACTTGAATGCAAGAAATTATCAAAAGGAACTGGATTGTCTGATAGAGAGTATGGAGAAAAAACGGGAGGTCGGGAAAGGCCTTTTTCTGCACAGCTGCTGCGCACCATGCAGCAGTTATGTACTGGAATATCTCAGAAACTATTTTAAGATAACGGTTTTTTACTACAATCCGAATATTTCTTTTGAAGCGGAATACCAAAAGCGTGTGCAGGAGCAAAAGCGTCTGATTGGTGTATACAATGAACAGGAGACGGGATATCCTATAGACGTAGTGGAGGGCGATTATGAGCCACAGCGTTTTTATGATATGGCAAGCGGCTTGGAGGACTGTCCGGAAGGCGGCGAGCGATGCTTCTTGTGTTACGAGCTGCGCCTTCGTCGTACGGCGGAGCAGGCAAAAGCAAACCATTATGATTATTTTTCTACAACGCTTACGATTAGTCCGTTAAAAAACGCCAAAAAGCTCAATGAAATCGGCGAGCGGCTTGCAAAGGAATATCAGTTGAAATGGCTTGTGTCTGATTTCAAGAAAAAAAACGGATATAAACGTTCGATAGAGCTCTCGGCGGAGTATCATCTATATCGACAGGATTATTGTGGATGTGTTTTTTCCAAGAAAGAACGGGAGCAAAAACAGGCGTTAAAAAATGACACAAATGTCATAAACTTCATGCATCAAGCCACTGCGAAGTGATTTTGCATGGTTTGACGCCTGTAACTATGAAGGTACGGAATCGTTACGAAAAAATTTTGAAAGGAGTATGCCTGACGTGGGCATGGCTATAAAGTATGAAAAAGTTATTAGATTTGATTTCGGAGGAAATGATGAATGCTTTTGAGGCGGCGGGTTATGCGCGTGAGCTTGGAAGGGTTACGCCCTCAAACCGTCCCGACCTTTGTGAATATCAGTGTAACGGTGCAATGGCAGGTGCAAAGCAGTATAAAAAAGCGCCAATTATGATTGCAAATGATGTGGCTGCAAAGCTTGCGGACAGCAGTGTATTTGAGAATGCGGAAGCAGTTGCACCCGGATTTTTGAATTTGATGTTGAAGAATGCGTTCGTAGGCGGATATATAAAGGGTATGCGATCAGAGGAGAAATATGGTTTGGAGGAGGCAAAAAATCCTGCAAAGATTGTGATTGACTATGGCGGGCCAAACATTGCCAAGCCGCTTCATGTGGGGCATTTGCGTCCTGCGATTATCGGAGAGAGCATAAAGCGGATTGCGCGTTATGCAGGACAGAATATTATCGGTGATATTCATCTTGGAGACTGGGGACAGCCTATGGGACTTGTCATTAACGAATTGAAGGTAAGGCATCCGGAGCTGGTGTATTTTGATGAAACCTATACAGGAGCGTATCCCAAAGAAGCGCCTTTTACAATTTCAGAGCTTGAAGAGATTTACCCGTATGCCAGCAAGCGTTCGAAGGAAGATGCCGACTACAAGGCAGCTGCGATGGAATGCACGTTCAAGCTGCAAAGCGGAGTGAGCGGATACAGGGCTTTGTGGGATCACATTATTGCGGTATCTGTTATTGATTTAAAGAAAAATTATGATAAATTGAATGTGGAGTTTGACCTTTGGAACGGGGAGTCAACCGTACATGACCTGATACCGAAAATGGTTGATTACATGAAAGCGGGTGGATATGCATATATCAGCGAGGGCGCTCTTGTGGTAGATGTTAAGGAAGAAACGGACACAAAGGAAATGCCGCCTTGTATGATTTTAAAGTCGGACGGAGCTGCCCTTTACAATACCACAGATCTTGCAACGATTATGATGCGTATGGAGGTTGAAAAACCCGATAAAATCATTTATGTAGTGGACAAGCGTCAGGAGCTTTATTTTGAGCAGGTGTTCCGCTGTGCAAGGAAAACAAAACTTGTAAATGATGATACGCAGCTGTTGTTTGTCGGCTTTGGCACGATGAATGGCAAGGACGGAAAGCCGTTTAAAACGCGTGACGGCGGCGTGATGCGTTTGGAAAATCTCATCAAAGAGATTAACGACGAAATGCTGCGCAAGATTACGGAAAACCGCGGCGTTGAGGACGAGGAGGCAAGGCAGATTGCCGAAGTGGTGGCGCTTGCGGCACTCAAATACGGCGACTTGTCGAATCAGGCAAGCAAAGACTATATTTTTGATATCGACCGCTTTACTTCCTTTGAAGGCGACACGGGTCCGTATATTCTTTATACAATAGTACGAATTAAATCCATTCTTACAAAGTATAAAGAAAACGGAGGTGATTTGACAGCAGTGCAGTCCGATATCAAGGCGCCTGTAAACGAGAGCGAGAAACAGCTGATGCTCGCGCTTGCATTATTCAATGCAAGTATAGAGGCAGCTTATGAGGAAGCCGCGCCGCACAAAGTCTGTGCCTATATCTATAATCTTGCCAATGCCTTCAACCATTTCTACCATGAAACAAAAATTCTTGGCGAGGAAGATGAAGCGAAAAAAGCAGGCTGGATAGCGCTCTTAGCGCTCACGCGCGATGTGCTGGAATCTTCGATAGATCTGCTTGGTTTTTCCGCACCGGAAAGAATGTAACCCAAAATGAGGTTGGTGTTTATGACCGGAGAAAAAAGAGCTGTTTATATTTATTTGGTGGATAGGGTTCTTCTTGTACTTTTCTACATGGAGAAATACCGGATTAACTTATAATGCTGCGAAAATGTTAAGAGAATGTGGAATTTCCTCATTCTCTTTTTTATCCACCTTTGCTATAATTTTTAAGGGCGTTTATTACAAGTATTACAGGATATTTTTGAATGAAAAAGATAGCGCTGTTTCAATCGGCATTTTTAGGTGTTTGGCTGTAATAACAGTTTATAGTCTTATTCTGTCGAATATACTTGCAGTATTGCAATTAGTAATGTTATCATTATAAATGAGATAGTTTTTTGGAGGGGGTACTATGGGCGACAGATCATTAAGGCACAATATAGGAATGATTGTTTTTTGTATCTTGATAAATGTAGTGGGAAAATGGATTGCGGCAAGCCTTAATCTGCCCATATGGCTCGACATAGTGGGAACTTGCGTGGCGGCATATTTTACAGGCCCTGCGGGGGCCGTAATCTCTGGGGTGGCGGGAAATATAATTTATGCCGCGATCGCCGGTAAACAATGGATTTACATGATTGTCAATGCGGTAACAGGCATTTTATTTTATATCTGCGTCAAAAGAGGATATCTTGAAAAGACGGATACTGCAGTTATGTCAAGCTTTTTAATGGGGATTACCGCGGTAGTATTCTCTGTTCCGCTGAATCTGCGTTTTAATGGAGGAAAGTGCGGAAACTTTTGGGGCGACGTGTTCTTTGACATGCTCGAATGGTATGGTGCAGGAAGAACTGTCTGCAGTTTAGGCTGTGAAGCGATTGTGGATATTATAGACAGGCCGGTTAGTGTGCTGATTGCTTATATTATCATTAGATTACTCTTGAAATACAGGGGAACAAAACGGGAACGGCAGAGTGATATCGTAAAAGTCCTCACTGTGTTGATTTTGGTTCCGGCGCTTTTGGCAAAAGGCTTTGGAGGGAATGTCCATGCGGCAGAAGTGGGAAATGAAATACCTGAGAGGAATTTTGACGAGAACTATGTCGAAACAATCTACGACAGCAGGTCAGGTATGCCCTATTCGGAGGCAAACACGATTGCCGAGACGGCGGACGGTTATATTTGGATTGGCGGATACGCGGGTCTGACAAAATATAACGGAAAGGAATTTGAATTTGTAAACGGCATTACCGGTGTCTATTCACTGATGACGGACAGCAGGGGGAGGCTTTGGATTAGCACAAACGACAGCGGTATCGTCGTGTATGAAGACGGCGTGTTCCACAGCTTTACGGTTGACGACGGACTTCCGGTAAATTCAGTCAGAGCGATTGCGGAAGCGCCTGATGGAAGCGTTTATTTGGGAACGACGGGAAGCTTGTGCAGAGTTCGCGTCGAGGGCGAGCAAATCAGTACGGTTGCAACAATATCAGGCGGCGTGGAATATGCTACTTCGCTGACCATGTATGGAGAGAAGCTGGTGGGAGTTACCAACGCCGGCAATATTTTTGTGCTTGAAGACGACAGGCTTTTATATACGGTAGAGCCGCATCTTGACAATACCTATTACACCTGTGTGTCCGCGGTGGGCGGACGTCTGCTTGTTGGCACATCGGAAAGCTATGTTGAGGACTTGCGTATTTTCAAAAACATGTCAGTGACAAACAGAAGGATAGAGCTGGACGGCTTTATCAATATAAGGGATATCCAAAAATGCAGCGACGGCCGGATTTGGATATGTGCAGACAATGGCGTGGGATATGTCAAGGGGGACAGCGAGAATGGCTGGGGTTTTTATACGCAGCATTTTGACGGCTTTGATACTTCTGTTTTGAATATCCATGAGGACTACGAGGGAAATATATGGTTTGCATCGCAAAGATGCGGCGTAATGAAGCTGTCGAAGGGCAGATTTTTGGATTTATTTTCGCTTTCGGGCATAAATGCTGTTGGAGTCAACGCGGTGTGTGCGTATGATGACAGTTACTATTGCGGTACGGATAACGGACTTGTCATCATAAAAGAGGGCGTCTATGGACAAATAGAAAATAAACTTACGGATATGCTGAAAGATGTGCGTATTCGCAGTATTATGAAGGATTCACAGGGAACCCTGTGGCTTTGTACCTATGGAAAAAACGGATTGGTATCAGTCAATAAGAAGGGATATATAAATTGCCTTAACAGTAACAGAGGCGCGACAGATGACAGGTTCCGGTGTATGACAGAGCTTCAAAGCGGAGTAATTGCAGCCGGCACTGCTGACGGAATTAATTTTATAGATGACGATCATGTGATCGGAACCGTGACACAGGAAGACGGATTGGAAAACTCACAGATTTTAAGCCTGTGCGAAGGGACAGACGGATACCTGTACGCCACGACAGACGGAGCAGGCATTTATGTGATTCAAAATGGCAAAATAGTAAGAAATATAGGCATTGAAGATGGATTGACAGCAGATGTCGTGTTAAGGCTTGTGCCATATCAGAACGGATTTTTCGTGGTGGTAAGCAATTCCTTGTGTTATATGGAAAATGATGTGATTACGCATATTGACAGCTTTCCGTATTATGATAACTTTGATATTTTAATTGACGGGAACAATGCATATGTGCTTACAAGTGCAGGAATCTATATGATAGATGCGGAAGCGCTCAGGACAAATAGCGTTACCGCATATAAGCTTTTAAATTTCAATGACGGTTTGACACAAAGCATCACGTCAAATGCGTGGAACTTTATTGGTGAGGACGGCAGAATTTTCTTTTGCGGAAACAAGGGCGTGTGCTGTTTTAAGCCCGGTGAAATAACGGATACGGCAAGGGATTACAAATTCGGGATATCTGTTACGCTAAGCGACGGAACCGTGCTTGATAGTGAGGACGGGGTATTTATGGTGCCGCCCAACGTAAAGACGTTTACCGTAAAAGCATCTATAAGGAAATACTCGCTTTCTGATGTGCGCACAAAATTTTATATAGATGGAATCAATGACGGAGTTAAGGCGGTATCGAGCTATGATTTGGAGCCGATACAGATTACCAACCTGAATCATGGAACGTACCCTGTGCATGTTCAGATTTTGAATGAGGAAGGCACAAAGGTTCTGCAGGAGGAGACGTATTTGCTTCAGAAAGAGGCGCATGTGTGGGAGAACGCGTGGTATATTCTTTATCTTGTCATTGTCTGTGTGTGGATTATAACATTCACTGCTTGGATTGGCTTTACGCTGGTAAATACGTTCCGGCGCAGGCGGCAGCTGGAGATGCTTCGAAAAGAGCTTGAGAATAAGGTGAATATCCAAACAGAGGAAATCAGGGATCAGGCGGAAAAAATGGAGATATTCCAGTGGGAAGTGATAGAGGGTATGGCTTCCCTGATTGAGAGCAGGGACGGGAATACGGGCGACCATGTGAAAAATGTGTCAAAGTATGTGTCGATCATTGCACAGGAAATGCTGCATATGCATCTTTACTCCAATATTGTCACGCCTAAATATGTTGATATCATCACAAAAGTATCACCGCTGCATGATGTGGGGAAAATTAAAATATCAGACGTGATTCTAAACAAGCCCGGCAAGTTTACACCGGAGGAATACGAGATTATGAAAAATCATGCAGCTTATGGAGGCATGATTGTTGAGGATATTTTGGGGAAAAACGCAACGCCTGAGATGAAGCAGATTGCAAAAGATGTGGCTTATTATCACCATGAAAAGTGGGACGGCAGCGGCTATCCGGAAGGAAGGGCGGGAGTTGACATACCGCTTGCCGCGCGCATTATGGCTGTGGCGGATGTGTTTGACGCGCTGGTGTCAAAGCGGGTCTATAAGGAAGCTTTTGAGTTTGACAAGGCGTTTGATATCATAAGGGAAGAAGCAGGAAAGCATTTTGATGCGGAAATTGTCAGGGTATTTTTGAAGAAAAAAGATGTTATTATAAAAGAATTAAAAAGTCAGACGGAGCAATAATAGCGGTCTGCAAAGAAAAAGGACAGGAATATGGAAAGAAAAACAGCGTTGGTGACGGGCGCGTCAAGAGGGATTGGAAAAGCGATTGCACACGAGCTTGCCCGAAGAGGTTATGATTTGTTTTTGATGTGTCATAAAAATGAAGCATTGCTTCTTGATACAAAGCATATGCTTGAGGAAACACATGGAATCAGCTGCATGACGTATTGCTTTTCTGTCTGCGATGAGGAGCGGCTTGCCGAAATGTTCGCGGATATTCCGTATCTTGACGTGCTTGTCAATAATGCGGGAATTTCGTATACGGGACTTTTGACGGAGATGTCGTTTGCACAATGGAAAGAGGTTATTGATACAAACCTTAGTTCGTGTTTTTTGACGTGCAAATATGCGGTTCCTGAAATGATACGGAGAAAAAAGGGTAGAATAATCAATATCTCGTCTGTTTGGGGAAACGTGGGTGCGTCAATGGAGGTTGCATATTCTGCGTCGAAGGGCGGCGTCAATGCTTTTACGAAAGCGCTTGCAAAAGAGCTTGCGCCAAGCAATATTCAGGTAAATGCTATTGCGTGCGGGCTGATTGCGGATACGGATATGAATGCGCATTTGTGTACGGAAGAACTGTCAGAACTTATTCAGGAAATTCCTGCCGACCGCGCGGGACGCGCAGCAGAAGTGGCGCAGCTTGCCGGAATGTTGTGTGACGGATCGGACAACAGCTATCTTGTGGGACAGGTCATCACGCTTGACGGCGGTTGGACATAGGAGAGATTTGCGATGAACGGCAGTGAAATTTGGGTAATGTTTATAATGTTTATTATCTTATATCTGTTTTGTATGGTTGTGATCGTTTTTGACTGTATGGATAAATGGCAGGATACAATGGAGAAATGCCATTTGGAGCCTTTGTTTCGTGTGCAGGAAAAGAAGTGGAAAAAGCGGCTGGGACATAAGCCGCGTATGAAATACCTGACAAATCTGTCCTGTGAGGAGGTACTTTTGCGGCTTATGGAGAAGATGTACGCGCCATTTGACTGCACCTTTGAGAAAGAGAACGATGACCCAAAGAATCAGATGTATGTATTTTCGATTCATGAAGTGCCAATCCGGTATTACGGCGTGATTCGCGGCAGAGTAAAATACAAAGTGATGGTGACACCTGCGCAGGAAGGTAGTGCGGTGTGGCTTTTTCTGTTTACGTTTGAAAGAGCTTTGGTGAACACAATGGAATACAACAATAATGACATTCTGAATGTGTTTGCATGGGATATTGAAAAATTATTTGGGAAGCTGTTAGATGCAGTCAGAGTAGAATAAGGAGCATAGATTGCAGGCAAAGAAAGGAGTATGGTTACTAAAATGTATGATGTATTGATTATCGGTGCAGGCCCTGCCGGACTGGGGGCAGCAGTATATGCGGCAAGAGCAGGGCTTTCGATGGCGGTGATTGACCAAAGCCCGATTAGCGGCGGACAGGTGTTAAATACGTATGAGGTTGACAATTATTTGGGACTCATGGGCGAGAGCGGTGGCGGGCTTTCGGACAAATTCAGGGAACATGCAGACAAGCTGGGAACGGAATTTATTACAGATGAAATTCAGTCTGTGGAGAATCTGGACGGCAAAAAAATCGTGCATGGGTATGAGAGAGATTATGAGGCAAAGACGTTAATTCTTGCCACGGGCGCGACACATTCCAAGCTCGGTATATCCGGTGAGGAAGCGTTTTCGGGAATGGGCGTTTCTTATTGTGCCACATGCGACGGAGCGTTTTTCAAAAACAGGGTCGCAGCGGTTGTGGGCGGAGGCGATGTGGCTGTCGAAGACGCAGTATTTTTATCAAAGCTCTGTAAAAAGGTTTATCTGATTCACAGAAGAGATACGTTAAGAGCGGTAAAAAGCCTGCAGGAGCAGCTTTTTGCAAAGCAAAACGTAGAAATCCTTTGGGACAGTGAGGTGACGGAAATCTGCGGGACAAATGCTGTTGAAAAAATCATGGTATATAATAAGAAAAAACAGCAGACGAGTGCGCTGGAGGTCAACGGAATTTTCATTGCGGTAGGCATTGTGCCAAACACAGATTTGTTCAAAGGACTTGTGGAAATGGACGAACGCGGATATATTAAAGCGGGCGAGGATTGTGTTACCTCCTGCAGGGGAATTTACGCGGCAGGCGATATAAGATTAAAGCCGATGCGGCAGATTATTACGGCAGTGGCGGACGGAGCGAACGCAGTGAACGCTGTACAGAGAGAACTGGAAAAAGATTAAAAAAGTCACAAAAAGTTCATAAATTAATTATTACAAAATTGATTCTGTTATGTAAATTGTTATTGCACGAAAATCGTTGAAAAAGGAGCGGAATGCAGGCGAAAACACACAGATATGTAACAATTTTGTAAAAATAAGGATAGAAAAGGACAAAAGTCAGACGAATCAATCGCTATTTATCAATTTTAGGGGCAAACCAACGCTTGACAACTGCGGAAATATATGATAATTTATTTCATGGGTGTAACAAATTTGTAATAATTCACATAGAATACAGTGCACCATATAAGCTACGAACTCATACACCACAGTTGGAGGAATTAATCATGAACAAGCGCGGCGTTAGGATTGCGGCATGTACCCTCGTAGGTACAATGGCTCTTTCCGGATACCAAATGACACTTGAGGCGAAAATTCATAATACAACAGATGTACCAACACTTCAGACAAAGATGCACAATTTGGCAGATGTCCCGTCAGCAGGTTTTGGTGCAGCGATCGAACAGGGAAGTACGATACAGGATCTTCAGGATGATGTAGTTCAGAATATTGCATACCTTGAGAGCGTGTCAGGAATACAGCAAAATATACTGCTTGCATCTGAGAAGGTTGCAATGGCAGATGCGCCTGTAAGTGCAGTCCTTGTAAATCCCACGACAGTAAAGTCTAAGGCATCTGCAGAGGTAATGCAGGATGTTCTTGAGACAATCGCCGATATAGAGACAGATACAGTCCCTGAGATTTCCGCACGGGAAGATACTCAGAACGACAATAAGCAGGAAGCTTCAGCGGAAACGGAAGGTCAGGAGACGGAAACGACTCAGACAATGGAATCGCTGATAGATGCAATAAAGGAAGCGGAAGAAGAGCAAAGTACGGATACAAGTGATGATGACTTGAGAACGAGTGCAGGCTTTTCCGCTACTGATACTTATGATAATGTAGAAACAGAGACAGAAGTATCCGACAGTGAAACAACGGAGGAGGTTACGGAAGAAGAAACCTCTGAGGAGACAACAGAAACTGTTGAAGAAGAAGCACAGGATTTTTCAGGTCTTGTTATCGCAAGGGTAACCAATTACGTGAACGTAAGAAGTATGCCGAGTGAGGAAGGCGAGATCGTTGGTAAGCTCTATGACAAGTCCGTTGGTGAGTTTATTGAGGAAGAAAACGGCTGGTACAAGATTACATCAGGTAATTGTACGGGTTATGTAAAAGGTGAGTTCTGCGTCGTAGGTGAGGAAGCCGAGGCCCTTGCAAAGGAAGTCGGCACAACCTATGCGATTGTAAATACAACAACATTAAAGGTTCGTCAGGAAGCAAGCACCGAGTCGGCAGTTTTGGGTCTTGTTCCGATTGAGGAGGAGCTAGTCGTTGTAGAGGAGCTTGATGGCTGGGTAAAGATTGCCATTGAGGAAGGTGATGGCTATGTTTCAAGAGACTATGTAAACTTGAGAACAGACTTCGTACACGCAGAATCAAAAGAGGAAGAAGAAGCAAGACTTGCGAAGGAAGCAAAGGCACGCGAGGAGGCAAGGGCAGCGGCAGCAGCTACCGAGTCTGCAAGGGCGGCACAGCAGGCAGCAAGGTCAGAGGCGAATCAGGAAACGATTGCTGCGGCACAGAATACTGCGGCATCTTCACAAGGAAGCGCTATCGGTAAGGAAGTTATCAACTATGCAACACAGTTTGTTGGAAATCCTTATGTATGGGGCGGTTCAAGCCTTACAAACGGTACAGACTGTTCTGGCTTTGTAATGAGCGTTTATGCAAACTTTGGCGTCAGCCTTCCACATTCTTCATCAGCAATGAGAAGCTTAGGCTCTGATGTAGGCGGACTGGCAAATGCACAGCCGGGGGATATCGTATGCTATTCCGGTCATGTAGGTCTTTACGTGGGCAACGGACAGATCGTACATGCCAGTACATCAAAGACAGGTATTATTGTTTCCAGTGCAACATATAGAAATATTCTTACGGTAAGAAGAATTTTCTAAGAAGAATTTTCTAAGAAGAATTTACTTAATTAAAAAGAAGAATGTGATCAAGCGGGATTTGAAAGAAAAAAGATTAGAGGAACACAAAATATTATGGTGTGTTCCTCTATTTTGTGTCTTGTTTTTATTCCTAAAAAATGCACAAAAGTCTGAGAACGTAAAATTATGACATAACCGTCATTTTTTCATATGTTCACAACATATCCACAGAAAAAAACGTAAAAAAGAGCGAAAAATGGACTTATACACCAAGTTATCCACATTATCCACAGGGTTGAACACGTTTTCTTGTGGAAATCCGGCAGTGAAAATCGAAAATTTGTTTTGTAAAAATTTTCCAACGGTTAGTGGCGAAAAATAGAGAAAAAGGGCAGGAGAATTGAAAAAATATATTATAAATTGGAAAATATATTGAAAAAATATACAGTTGTGTTATAATTGAAATACAATTAAAACATGGTTTTGATTGTATTTCAATTATGAACGGAAGGGATGTGGGCACAATGAAATTTATTATTAGTGGTAAGAACATCGACGTGACACCGGGTTTAAAGGCGGCAATTGAGGACAAGATCGGCAAGCTTGAAAAATATTTTACGCCGGAAACGGAGGTACAGGCGACATTAAGTGTCGAAAAGGAAAGACAAAAGATTGAAGTGACAATTCCGATGAAAGGTAATATCATTCGCTCGGAGCAGGTCAGCAACGACATGTACGTGTCAATAGACCTTGCGGCAGGAGTGATAGAGAGACAGTTAAAAAAATATAAAAATAAGTTCCGCGCAGAACAGCAGGCAGGAGCAGCAAGTGTAAGAACGGACTTTTTGGAGAAGGACGAAGTGCATGATGATGAAATCAAAATCGTCCGCAGCAAGAAGTTTGATATCAAGCCGATGTATCCGGAAGATGCATGTGTTCAAATGGAGCTTTTGGGACATGACTTCTATGTATTCTGCAATGCAGAGACAGATGAAGTAAACGTTGTATACAAGAGAAAGGGAAACACTTACGGTCTGATCGAACCGGAAGTTTGATTCGCCATAAAGAAGAATAACAGGAAAAGCGTGTGCTATGGCATGCGCTTTTTTCATGCATTTCAAATTCTTTCCCTTCATATATTAAAGAGATAAGAGGAAGAATGGCGGATTGCTTATGGACGATAAGAAAAACAGAATTTTTGCCTGTCTTGTGATGGCAGTGCTTATGCTGACAATCGGGATTTATGCATATGAAGGTTCAAGGGAGAGCGTGATTGTCACACAGACGGGGGACAGTATTAAATGGGTTGACTTTAATATACCGGCAGAGATACTCAAAAAAGCATGTCTTTTAGATGTACAAAGCTATGAGAGCGGGACACACCTCGACTGGATTACGCTGCTTGCCTATGCTGCGGTGAGAGGGGGCGGAGAATATGGAAAGAAATCGGACGGCTATATTGAGGAGGCTGCGGCAAAGCTCAATGCCGGAGAGGAGACAAAGGAGAGCCTTGCGGAGAAATATCAATACTTTTCCTACTATTATGAGGCATATACGGCTGTGCTTGGCGGAATGGTAGGGGAGTATGAGATGGAAAATGAAAACGGAGAAATGGAGAAAAAATACGGACTAAAGGCGTTTTCGCCGATTGCAAAAGGCTTTGCATATCAGGATTATGACGACTTTGGCGTATCGCGGTCGTTTGGATATAAAAGGCAGCATTTGGGACATGATATGATGGGGTTGATCGGAACACCGATTATCGCAGTCGAGTCCGGCTATGTGGAGGCGCTTGGCTGGAACCGTTACGGCGGCTGGCGCATCGGTATCCGCAGCTTTGACAAAAAGCGGTATTATTACTACGCGCATCTGAGGCAGAACCGTCCTTATGCGGAGGGTCTAAAAGAAGGAGACTATGTATCGGCAGGCGATGTTATCGGGTATATGGGACATACAGGGTACAGTGATACGGAAAATGTCAACAACATTGACGCGGTGCATTTGCATGTGGGACTGGAGCTGATTTTTGATGAAGAGCGCAGGGAAAGCGGCAATGAAATATGGATTGATTTTTATCAGATTGCGCGGTTTTTGAGCGCGAACCGAAGCGAGGCAGTGCGCGATGAAACAACGAAAGAATGGCGTCGGAAATATACATTTAGGGATTGCTTTTTTTTTAACAATGTGATAGAATACAAGCAATGATTGTGATAAAAATAACAAACACAGTCAAAGGTTCATTTAACGAAGAAATATCAGTGATTAAAATGGAGGAAAAAGACAATGGCAAAGAAAATCGTATTAGCAGGCGCATGCCGTACAGCAATCGGTACAATGGGCGGTTCGCTCAGCACGACACCGGCAGCAGAGTTAGGCTCTATCGTAATCAAGGAGGCTTTAAACAGAGCAGGAGTTGCTCCTGACAAGGTAGACCATGTGTATATGGGCTGCGTTATTCAGGCTGGTCAGGGACAGAACGTAGCGCGTCAGTCATCTATTAAGGCAGGACTTCCGATTGAGACACCTGCTGTTACAGTCAATGTAGTATGCGGTTCCGGCTTGAACTGCGTGAATATGGCTGCACAGATGATTTTGGCAGGTGATGCGGATGTTGTCGTTGCAGGCGGTATGGAAAACATGTCTATGGCTCCGTTCGCACTTCCCAATGCCCGTTTCGGATACAGAATGAACAACGGTACATTGGTCGATACAATGGTAAATGATGCGCTTTGGGACGCATTCAACAACTATCATATGATTCAGACAGCAGACAATATCTGCGACGAGTGGAAGATTACAAGGCAAGAGCTTGACGAGTTTGCCCTAAAGAGCCAGCAGAAGGCAGAGGCAGCGCAGAAGTCAGGCGCATTTGACAAGGAAATCGTTCCGGTAATGGTTAAGAAGAAGAAAGAAATGGTTGAGTTTAAGGTTGACGAAGGACCAAGAGCAGGCTCTACAATGGAAGGTCTTGCAAAGCTTCGCCCGATTAACAAGGATAAGTATGTTACGGCAGGAAACGCATCCGGAATCAACGACGGCGCTGCAGCAATCGTGGTTATGAGCGAGGAGAAGGCTAAGGAATTGGGCGTAACTCCGATGGCTGAGTGGGTTGCAGGCGCACTTGCAGGCGTAAGACCTGAGGTTATGGGAATTGGTCCTGTGGCAGCGACAAAGAAGGTTATGGAAAAGACCGGCATGAAGATTGAGGACTTCGATGTGATCGAGGCAAACGAGGCATTCGCAGCACAGTCAATCGCAGTAGGCAGAGATTTGGGAATTGATGTGGATAAGCAGCTCAATCCAAACGGAGGCGCAATCGCATTAGGACATCCGGTAGGTGCGTCAGGCTGCCGTATTTTAGTAACACTTCTCCATGAAATGGAGGCAAAGGGCGCAAAGACGGGTCTTGCTACACTTTGCATCGGCGGCGGTATGGGCTGCTCAACTGTTGTAAAAAAATATGAGGCTGACGTGTAAAGAAATTCTAAATCAGTAAAAGACACGGACTAAGAATTTCTAAGTTACACGAATAGATGGAGGTAGTAATGGAATTTGTATTATATGAAGTAAACGGCGCGGTTGGTAAAATCACAATCAACCGCGAGAAGGCTTTAAATGCGTTGAATTCGCAGGTGTTAGATGAATTAAATGCCACACTCGATGCAGTCAATCTTGACGAAGTGCGCTGCCTGATTCTGACAGGTGCAGGAGCAAAGTCTTTTGTTGCCGGTGCGGATATCGGTGAAATGAGCACACTCACAAAGGCTGAGGGCGAGGCGTTTGGCAAAAAGGGAAATGATGTATTCCGCAAGCTTGAGGTATTCCCGATTCCTGTGATTGCGGCAGTAAACGGCTTTGCACTTGGCGGCGGCTGTGAGCTTGCCATGAGCTGTGACATCAGAATTTGTTCTGACAATGCCGTTTTCGGACAGCCTGAGGTTGGTCTTGGCATCACACCGGGCTTTGGCGGTACGCAGAGACTTGCGCGTCTGGTTGGCGCAGGCATGGCAAAGCAGATGATTTATACGGCAAGAAATATCAAGGCTGACGAGGCTTACCGGATCGGTCTTGTAAATGCGGTTTATCCGGCAGAGGAGCTAATGACACAGGCAGAGAAAATGGCTTCGGGCATCGCAAAGAATGCGCCGATTGCCGTTCGCAACTGCAAGAAGGCAATCAACGAGGGACTTGACGTGGACATGGATCAGGCAATCGTGATTGAGGAAAAGCTGTTCGGCGACTGCTTTGAAACAGAAGATCAGAAATATGGAATGGCATTTTTTCTTGATAAAAATAAGGAAAAGGTAAAGGAGCCGTTTAAGAACTGCTAGGAGGCAAAAGATAGATATGGATTCAGCATATGTAATAGGATATATACTGGGATTTGTTATTGGAATATTGATAGCAGGCGTTCTTGTAGGTTTGATACCATTTTTTATGGCCAAAAAAAGAGGCTTTAAGGTGATGGGAGTGGTCTGCCTGATTTTGTGTATAATAGCAGGCTTTCTTAAGGGGATTTTCGCTTCTGCGCCAGTCTGCCTGATATCTGTAATAGTGATATTAATAAGAAGTAAAATAAATGAACGATGAAAAGGAGGATTTTATAATGAAGGTAGGTATTATCGGTGCAGGAACAATGGGTTCAGGAATTGCACAGGCTTTTGCAATGACAGACGGGTATGAGGTTTGTTTATGCGATATTAAGCAGGAGTTTGCAGACGGCGGAAAGGCTAAAATTTTAAAGAATTTAAACTTCCTTGTAAGCAAGGAAAAAATCACGCAGGACAAAGCGGACGCAATCGCGGCAAAGATTGCAACAGGCTTAAAGGATATTTGTACGGACTGTGATCTTGTAATCGAGGTTGCACCCGAGAAAATGGAAATTAAGAAGACAACCTTTAAGGAATTGCAGGATATCGTAAAGCCTGAGTGTATTTTCGCTACCAATACATCTTCTCTTTCTATTACGGAAATGGGCGCAGGACTGGATCGTCCTTTGATTGGTATGCATTTCTTCAATCCGGCAGACAGAATGAAGCTTGTCGAAGTTATCGCAGGCGCAAACACACCAGCGGATTTGGTTGAGAAGATTAAAGGAATTGCAACAGAGATTGGCAAGACACCTGTAGAGGTAAACGAGGCAGCAGGTTTCGTTGTAAACAGAATTTTGATTCCGATGATTAATGAGGCAATTAACGTATATGCAGCAGGCGTTGCAAGCGTTGCGGATATTGACGTGGCAATGCAGCTTGGCGCAAATCATCCGATGGGACCTTTGGCGCTTGGCGATTATATCGGACTTGACATCGTGCTTGCAATTATGGAAGTTATTTATGCAGAGACAGGCGATTCAAAGTATGCTCCTTCTCCGCTTCTTAGAAAAATGGTACGTGCAGGAAAGCTTGGAAAGAAGACAGGTGTAGGTTTCTACGATTATTCAAAGAAATAGCATAAAGAGCATAGTGTGAAGAGATTTTCTAAGTCAGCAAAAGACGCAGACTAAGAAAATCTAAAACTTCACACCCGAAGAACGCAAAACGAACAAGTTTGTTTTAGACAGCGTTCTTTCAATGTTAATTAAATAAAATGGAGGAATAGTAACATGGATTTTACATTCAGTAAAGAGCATGAAATGGCGCGCTCACTGTTCAGAGAGTTCGCAGAGAAAGAGGTTAAGCCTCTCGCAGTGGAAGTAGACGAGACAGAGGAGTTCCCAAGAGAGACTGTTGCAAAAATGGCAAAAGCAGGTTTTATGGGAATCCCTATTCCGAAGGAGTACGGCGGACAGGGCTGCGACGTTTTGACATATGCAATGTGTGTTGAGGAGCTGGCAAAGGTTTGTGGTACAACGGCAGTTATCGTGTCAGCACATACATCACTTTGCTGCGACCCGATTCTGACATACGGAACCGAGGAGCAGAAGCAGAAATATTTGCCGGACCTTGCAAGCGGCAAGAAGATTGGCGCTTTCGGTCTGACGGAGCCGGGTGCAGGTACGGACGCACAGGGACAGCAGACAAAGGCTGTTTTGGAAGGCGATGAGTGGGTACTCAACGGTTCCAAGATTTTTATCACAAACGGAAAAGAAGCTGACGTTTATGTCATTTTTGCGATTACAGGCATGATTGAGAAGCGCGGCAGAATGACAAAGGAAATCTCTGCATTTATCGTAGAGAAGGGAACGCCCGGATTTTCGTTTGGTACAAAAGAGAAGAAAATGGGTATCCGCGGTTCGTCAACCTATGAGTTGATTTTTACAGACTGCCGTATCCCGAAGGAAAATATGCTCGGCCAGCAGGGTAAGGGCTTTGGTATCGCTATGCATACGCTTGACGGCGGACGTATCGGTATCGCTGCACAGGCGCTTGGTATCGGCGAGGGTGCATTGGAGAGAACAATCGCATATGTTCAGGAAAGAAAGCAGTTTGGACGTGCAATCGGCGCATTCCAGAATACACAGTTCCAGCTTGCAGATATGGCAACAAAGGCACAGGCTGCACAGTATATGGTATATAAGGCTGCCTGCACAAAGGATCAGTACACAAAGGATCACAAGACCTCTTACAACGTAGAAGCTGCTATGGCAAAGCTTTACGCGGCAGAAATGGCTATGGAAGTGACGACAAAGGCGGTACAGTTACATGGCGGATACGGCTACACAAGAGAGTATGAAGTTGAGCGCATGATGAGAGATGCGAAGATTACAGAGATTTATGAAGGAACAAGCGAAGTTCAGAGAATGGTTATCTCCGCGAATCTGTTAAAGTAAAAAACTAAGAAAATCTAAGCGCATAAAGGACATGCGCTAAGATTAACTAAGTTTTTAAAAGAACGCAAAACGAACAAGTTCGTTTCAGGCGGCGTTCTTTCGCTTGAATTGACTGATTTTAAATCCAAAGCGCGTTGGTACGCAACGGGCGAAGCACATTTCGGACTGGATAAATAAAAAATAGAATAGAAATATAAGGAGAATAAACATGAAAGTTGTAGTATGTGTGAAACAGGTACCTGATACAAAGGGTGGCGTAAAGTTTAATCCTGACGGTACACTTGATAGAGCTGCTATGCTGACAATCATGAATCCTGATGACAAAGCAGGTCTTGAGGCAGCATTGCGTTTAAAGGATCAGTACGGCGCAGAGGTAACGGTTGTTACAATGGGACTTCCCAAGGCTGAGGAAGTGCTTCGTGAGGCGCTTGCAATGGGCGCAGACAAGGGTATCCTTGTAACAGACAGAGTACTTGGCGGAGCGGATACATGGGCGACCTCGCAGACACTTGCAGGAGCAATCAGAAATTTAGAGTATGACCTGATTATCACAGGCCGTCAGGCAATCGACGGAGATACGGCGCAGGTTGGACCGCAGATTTCAGAGCACCTTGGCATTCCTGTTATCTCGTATGCACAGAACATCAAGATTGAGGGAGACAGCGTTGTTGTTGAGCGTCAGTATGATGACAGATACCATGTATTAAAGGCAAAAATGCCTTGCTTAATCACTGCGCTTGCAGAGTTGAATGAGCCTCGTTATATGACTCCCGGCGGAATCTTTGATGCTTACAAGGCAGAGATTACGACATGGGGCAGAGCGGACTTAAAAGACGTAGAGGATTCGAACCTTGGCTTAAAGGGTTCACCGACACAGATTGCGAGAGCATCTGACAAGGTTCGTAAGGGCCAGGGCGAGAAGGTTACTTTAGATGCTTCTGAGTCAGTAGAATACATTATGAACAAGTTAAAGGAAAAGCATGTTATTTAATATGTTATTTCAGTATGGAGATCATTTGTGCAGAGACTGCATACACCAAAAGCATGCCCAATTTGAGCTTACGCTTTTTGGTGTCAGGAATTTGCAGGCTTTGTAAGATTGGAGGATAATAATGAATTTAGAAGAATATAAAGGCGTCTTTGTCTTCGCGCAGCAGGTGGATAACAAGGTGAGCGGAATTGCCCTTGAGCTGATTGGCGAAGGAAAAAGACTCGCAGAAAAATTATCGACAGAGGTAACCGCAGTATTGGTCGGAAGCGACGTAAAGGGCTTGGCAGACGAGCTTGCAGCTTACGGCGCAGACAAGGTCATTGTTGTGGACGATCCGGAATTAAAGGAATACCGAACAGAGCCGTATGCACACGCTTTGGCATCTGTTATCAATCAATATAAGCCCGAGATTTTACTTGTAGGCGCTACTGCAATCGGACGTGACTTAGGACCAAGAGTTTCTGCAAGAGTTCACACCGGACTGACGGCTGACTGTACATCGCTTGAGATTGGTGATTTCCCGATTAACCCGATTCCCGGAAAGGAGCAGAAGCACAATCAGCTCCTTATGACAAGACCTGCATTCGGCGGCAACACAATTGCTACGATTGCCTGTCCGGATTTCCGTCCGCAGATGGCAACGGTACGTCCAGGTGTTATGCAGAAGCTTGAGAAGAAGGAAGGCGCTAAGGCTGTTATCGAGGAGTTTAATCCCGGTTTTACACCTGACGACAAGTATGTAGAAATTGTAGAGATTGTTAAGAATATCACAGACACAGTTGACATTATGGACGCTAAGATTCTTGTTTCGGGCGGACGTGGTGTTGGCAGTCCGGAGAACTTCAAGCTGTTAGATGATCTCGCAGAAGCGATCGGCGGAACAGTGAGCTGCTCGCGTGCGGTTGTTGATGCAGGATGGAAGAGCAAGGATTTACAGGTTGGACAGACCGGTAAAACGGTACGTCCTACGTTATACTTTGCGATTGGTATTTCCGGCGCAATACAGCATTTGGCTGGTATGGAGGAGTCTGATATTATTGTTGCAATTAATAAAGATGAGACGGCTCCGATTTTCGATGTGGCTGACTATGGCGTTGTAGGCGATTTGAATAAGATCGTGCCGATGCTGACAGAGCAGATTAAGGCTGCAGTGGCAGGCAAATAATTGGAAAAATATTTTAATCATAAAACCTCAAAGATTTGTTCTTTGGGGTTTTATTTTGTCGAAAAATGGGGTATAATCAAATACAAGTATATAGAAATACGATAGATAAGGAGAAGGAAAATGGCATTAACGGAATTAAATACATATACAATCAACGATATATATAATCTTCCCGATGGGCAGAGGGCAGAGCTGATTGACGGAAGGGTTTATTATATGGCGCCTTCCACAAGAAGCCATCAGAGAATTGTCGGAGAGCTTTTTGCGACGATACGGGAACACATCAGAAGAAATAACGGAAAGGGCGAGGTTGATATTGCTCCTTTTGGCGTATTTATTGATGCGGATGACAAGAGTTATCTGGAACCTGATATCTGCGTCATTCAGGATTCCAATAAGCTCGACGATAAGGGCTGCAATGGGGCGCCGGATTGGATTATCGAAGTGGTATCACCTTCAAGCAGAAGGATTGATTATACGACAAAGCTGTTTAAATACCGTTCTGCGGGTGTGCGTGAATACTGGCTTGTAGATGCCGAAAAAACAAGAGTTATGGTATATAATTTCACACAGGACGATATGAGGGAATACAGCTTTACAGAAGATATTCCGGCAGGAATTTACATAGACTTTGTGATTCGTATGTCGAATCTCGAGCTGTAACCTGCTACATGGGAATGCGGGTGATTTTGCAAGTGGAAATTGGAAACGGTTTCCACTTTTTAGCATAGGAATGATTCAGACTGTTAAAAAATGGAAAAATTTTGCCCCAAAATACCTGCCAGATATTGCCAAAATGAGTAAAATAATATATTATAAGAATAGTAATTTATGTTATTTACACTGCATAATAGAAACATATGTGAGAAAGGGTGGTTGTATGAGCGGTATCACAAGAATTAACGCAGTGACAGGCTACGGACAGATAGCCAGCGGCAAAAAGATAAACAGGGCAGCTGACAATGCGGCGGGAATGGCGATTGTAAATAAGCTGAAGGCGAATGCAAACGCTACCAATATGGCAACAAGAAATACGCGTGAGGGTATTAATGTCACAAACATCGCAGATGGAGGCTACAATAGTATTGTAGACAGACTTCAGAGCATCAGGGAACTTGCCGTACAGGCGATGAACGGTACATACAGCGAAGATGACAGAAGAATTATACAGGATGAAATTGACCAGCATATGGCAGGGATTGGTGAAGCCGCAAAGAACACAGTCTACAATGAGACAAAGCTTTTGGACGGCAGCTATGCGACAATGGAGATTGCAAGCAATCCGACAGGAAGAGGCAGCAAGATTCAGCTTGCCGATGCAAGTCTTGAGGCAATCGGAATTGCCGGCTTTAATGTAACAAATGGAAATTTCGACCTTGATGCGATTGACAGAGCGATTGAGAAGGTAAGTTCCGACAGAAGCAAGTTGGGCGCAAGCGCAAACGGACTTGCTTCAAGAGAGCGTTCCAATCAGATAGCTTACGAGAACATGACGGCAGCACAGAGCCGCATTGAAGATTTGGATATGGCAAAAGCATCTACGGATTTGAAGCGTGATGAGACAATCCAAAAAGTGCAGCTTGCGATGTTCAAGCGGCAGAGAGAGCAGGAAGCAATGATTACGAAGATTATGTAATCTTCAACGGAATACGGAGTTAGTACATAAAACATCATATAATGCGTTTCTTTAACATAGGCAATAAAAAACCTGCGGTATAAACGCCGCAGGTTTTTTATTGTCCTTATAAAGATTAAGATTTCAGATTAATATTCCATTGCCTTCTCTTCGCCGTTCATTACACGCAGCGCGCCCTGTGCAAGTGCAAGCAGTTCGTCTTCGCCGGGATATACGGTAAACGGGGCAATCCACTCTGCCCTTTCCTTGAGTGTAGCGACCACATCAGCCGCATACGCGATACCGCCCGTCACGATAATCTGATCCACCTTTCCGTTCAGGACACATGCCATAGAGCCGATATCCTTTGCTACCTGAAGAAGGAATGCCTCTTTTGCCTCGGCGGCAGTCTGATTGCCCTCCTCTGCAAGCTTTGATACTTCGCGCATGTCGTTTGTGCCAAGATAAGCATTAAATCCGCCTTTTCCGATTAACTTGCTGTACACTTCTTTCTCGGTATACTTTCCGGAAAAACACATCTTCACAAGTGCGCCGCAGGGAACACCGCCCGCACGCTCCGGAGAGAATGCGCCGTCTCCATCAAATGCGCTGAATACGTCGATAACCTTACCGTTTTCATGTGCGCCGACAGAAACGCCGCCGCCCATATGAACAACGATTAAGCGTAACGCTTCATAAGACTTGCCAACCTCGGCAGCATATCTCTTTGCAACTGCTTTTTGGTTTAAAGCGTGGAAAATACTGCCGCGCGGAAGCTCCGGTACACCGGAATATCTTGCAATCGGCATCAATTCATCAACCACAACAGGATCAACGATATAAGAAGGTACACCAATCGAATCCGCGATTTCTTTTGCAAGAATACCGCCGAGATTCGAGGCATGCTGTCCCTGCACACCGACCTTCAAATCCGCAAGCAGTTCGTCCGTTACAGCATATGTACCGCCCGAAATCGGCTTTAACATACCGCCGCGGCCGACTACGACATTGAGCGATTTGATATCGAAGTTCTTTTCTGTTAATAAATCTGTGATGATTTTTTTTCTAAAATCTTTTTGATCAACAATCGTGGCATACTGGGAAATCTCTTCCGTTGAATGTCTTAAGGTTTCCTCAAACAACAACGTTTCATCTTCAAAAACACCGATTTTGGTAGAAGTAGAACCGGGATTAATAATAAGACTCTTGATTGACATAGTGTTATTCCTCCTATTATAATATTCGTTTAGTTTTTTGTTTATCAGGTGGTCGGCAATCTCGCTCACACCGTCAGCCAACAGTTCAGCAAAAAAAACCATTTTTGTTATTTAGACTGCTTTATCGCTTCTGCAACAACTGCCGCAAGCGCGATGGAATTGAGTTTTGCCTCAAACGAATCGGAACGTGATGTCAGGATTACCGGTGCGGCGGTACCTGTTAAAATATTACCATTCTTCACGTCACACAGATGTGTCAGCACCTTGTATACAAGATTTCCGGCATGAATATCAGGGAACAGAATCACATCTGCATCACCTGCAATTTTCCTGTCAGTACCGCCCTTGTGTGCAGCGGCAGCGCTGTCAATCGCCATATCCATAGAAAGTGGCCCGTCGATAACACAGCCTGTAATTTTGCCCTCGGCATTCATTTTTGCAAGCTCGTCGGCATCAACCGTACAAGGCATCTTGGGATTGACAACCTCAACGGCAGCAACCGGAGCAACCTTAGGATTTGCAATACCGCAGGCGTGGCAGACCTCAACCGTATTGTTGATAATAGCAATCTTATCTTCCAACTGCGGATACGTCATGAAAGCAACGTCCGATAAGAATAAGAGACGGTCAATGCCCTTAATCTCGAACACACATACATGAGAGAGTGCTCTGCCGGTACGAAGTCCGACTTCCTTATCCAAAACGCTCTTTAAGAAATTCTTTGTGTCGATCAGTCCCTTCATGTACATATCGGCTTTGCTGTCATGGACAAGCTTGACAGCCGTAAGGGCAGCCTGCACATGATCCGGCTCATTGATAATTTCAAATCCGGTCAAATCCATGTTCATATTGGCAGCAATTTCTCGAATCTTTGCTTCCTCGCCGACTAAGATTGCATCTGCAATCCCTTTGTCTTTTGCAGCTTTTACAGCCT
Source organism: uncultured Lachnospiraceae bacterium (assembly GCA_910577115.1). GTDB lineage: Bacteria > Bacillota > Clostridia > Lachnospirales > Lachnospiraceae > COE1. The sequence goes on along the minus strand of CAJTMC010000034.1, from coordinate 4,948 downwards.
CCAATACAGGTTCGTCTTCGGCAACGGCAACAGCAACTGTTTTACGGTCGCACTCATAGACTTTTTTCAGTAAATCTTGAAAACCTTTACTCATTTGAAACACCTCGTTTTTATTATAAATTAAAGGAAAATCCTCAGTTGTTAAAATAATAACACTTTCTAAAACTGTGGTCAAGGTTCACAAAGTATTTTTTGAAGTGCATTTTTGAAGCGCATGTTTGTACTGCATTTTTGTGCCGCAATGGGTGGCAAAAGGGTTTCGGTGTGTTATACTGAATTTATCGTACTGAATTGATGAGAAAACGGAGGAGAAATGATTCATATGAAAGTATATGTATATAGCATGCGTGATTTTGATGAGCTGCCTGATTTTAAATGGTTTTGTGACAAATATCAGATAGAATGGGCGTACACGAACGAGACGCCCTGTATGGAAAATCTTGATTATGCAGAAGGATTTGACGTGGTTAATATTATCACGACAGTCATTGACAAAAAAATGATAGACCGCTGGCATGCGATCGGTGTAAAATGTATTGCCACCCGCACCATAGGCTATGACCACATTGACTATGAATACGCAAAAGGCCTTGGCATGGGTGTGATACACATTACCTATTCGCCATCAAGTGTAGCGGATTATACGATTATGATGATGCTGATGGGCACCCGCAAAATCAAACACATTATGCAGACAGCGGCAGTGCAGGACTTTACATTAAAAGGAAAAATCGGACTGGAGCTGCCTAACTGTACAGTGGGCATTATTGGAACGGGAAAAATCGGAAAGACAGTGATAACGCATCTAAAGGGGTTTGGGTGCAAAATCCTTGCGTATGACATTTACCAAAGTGATGAAATACGGGAAAATGCGGAATATGCAGAGCTTGACAAAATTTTCACAGATTGCGACATTATTTCGCTTCATGCCCCTGCTACAAATGACAATTATCATATGATTAACAAAGCCACAATTGATAAAATGAAACAGGGTGTTATTTTGATTAACTGTGCAAGAGGCTCCCTGATTGACACACAGGCGCTTATTGACGGGATTGAGAGCGGAAAAATCGGTTTTGCAGGGCTTGATGTGATTGAGCAGGAGAGCGGCCTTTATTATTTCAACCGTATGGGCGAACCGCTGAACAATCCGCAGCTTGCGATTTTAAAATCGTACTCCAATGTCCTTGTGACACCGCATACCGCATTTTACACAGACGAGGCGGTAGCAAACATGGTGGAAAATTCGATTTTGTGTGCGAAGGATTACATTGAGGGAAGAAAAACCGTCTTTGAGGTATGACAGCGTGGAATACTATTCATTCAATCAATATTTAAAGGATACGTTCGGTCAGAAGGTCTATAAAATCGCACTGGACGGAGGGTTTACCTGCCCAAACAGAGACGGAACACTGGGAACAGGAGGCTGTATATTCTGTTCGGGCGACGGCTCCGGTGATTTTGCACAAAGCAGGGAGCTTTCTGTTACTGCGCAGCTTGCGCGCGGAAAAGAGAAGGTTGCAAAGAAGATACACAATGGAAAATATATCGCCTATTTTCAGGCATTTACCAACACATATGCGCCGGTAGAGCGGCTGCGTGCACTCTATGAAGAGGCAATGTCCGATCCGGAAGTTGTGGCGGTTTCTGTTGCAACAAGACCCGACTGCCTGCCAAACGAGGTGATTGCGCTGCTGGAAGAGCTGAATAAAAGAAAGCCTGTTTGGGTGGAGCTTGGACTTCAGACAATCCATGAGAAAACGGCGGCGTATATTCGCAGAGGATATCCGCTTTCTGTTTACGATGAGGCTGTAAGAAAATTAAAGGAAAACGGCTTGCAGGTGATTGTTCATGTGATACTCGGACTTCCATATGAAACGACAGAAGAAATGAAAGCAACAGTTTCCTATGTGGGAAAAAGCGGTGTGGACGGCGTTAAGCTGCAATTGCTGCATGTGCTCAGGGGAACCGATATAGCGCGGGAATATTTGGCAGGAAAGTTTCAGACAATGGAAATGGAGGAATATGTGAACCTGATAGCGAAATGCATCGCGCTGCTTCCGCCGGATATGGTAATCCACCGCATGACAGGTGACGGGGATAAGGCAAAGCTGATTGCGCCAAAGTGGAGCGCCGACAAAAAACGGGTGCTCAATGCGTTAAAAAAAGCGATTGCAGAAAAGAAACGCTAAAATAAACACGTTTTGCAGCGAAACGACATAAACTATAACAATTATCTGAAAAAGGGGTAAAGCAGTGACTTGCAGAGAACGCATTTTATCCAACGAATATGCCGATTTGGTTGTAAATTTTGTGCTGCCCGACGAATATGAATATGTAAGGCCGATTGATTACTGTAAACATGTTATAAACGAAGACTTACAACTCTATTATATAAAACGAAGCGATTTGCCGGATTTGCGCTTTTCGCTGGCGTCGTATTCGTTTATACCAAAGTGCTATGGGCTGGTTCAGGTGGAACAGCAAGATCGGGGCGTGAATCTCAACACGCTAAGTCTTGCCGACGTGGGAATCCTCTCTGTGCAGAGACCGCCGTTAAACCTGACGGGAAAAAACGTGACAATCGGATTTATTGATACGGGTATCCGCTATCAGGACGAGGTATTTCGCGACGCGGCGGGAAACAGCAGGATTCTTGCCATATGGGATCAGACAATTCAGACAGGAAACCTGCCCGAGGGCTTTGAATACGGTTCCGAGTATACGCAGGAGGACATCAACGCGGCGCTGCAAAGCGACGATCCGTTTTCGATTGTGCCAAGTACAGATGCAAACGGACATGGAAGTGAGCTGGCGGCAGTGGCGGCGGGAAGCCCGATTGCGAACGGAAGCTTTATCGGAGCGGCGCCTGACACGCGGATTGTTATGGTAAAGCTGAAAGAAGTCAAGCCTTATCTGAGGGAATACTATAAAATTCCGGAGGGTGTGCCATGCTATTCGGAGACGGATGTTTTACAGGCGCTTCAATACCTTCAGAAATTTGCAAAGGTATTATACACCCCTCTTGTTATCTGCTTTGGCTTGGGAACAAGCATGGGAGACCATGCGGGTTCGGGCACGCTTGCGACATACCTGAACACGCTAAGTCACAAGAAAAGTCAGGTGATTGTGACGCCTGCGGGAAACGAGGGCAATACATCGCATCATTTTCACGCTGAAATGAGCATGCGCGAGGCATACAAGGACGTGCAGCTGCGTGTCGGTGAGAATGAGCGGGGATTTGTCATGGAGCTGTGGGGAGAAGCGCCATACTATTACAATGTGACGGTACGTACGCCCGGCGGGGAAGGAATTCGCTGGAGCAACCCGCGCAGTCCCGAGCCGCAGGAGTTTACCTTTGTGTTTGAAAAGACGCGGATTATCATTGAATATTTTTGGGTGGAGCAGTCTTCGGGCGCGGAGCTGATCCGCTTCCGGTTTATTGAGCCGACGGCAGGTGTATGGAATATCCGCGTCAACGCCGCGGGGGACGTGGCAGGAGGCTGTTTTGGCATTTGGCTGCCCCTTTCGCAGTTTCTCTCGTCAGACACCTATTTTCTTGAGTCAAGCCCGCAGACGACCATTACGGAGCCGGCTTACGCGGAAGGTACAATCACAGTGTCAAATTATCAGTCCTCGAACGTCAGCATTGCTCCCTCGTCGGGACGCGGTTTCGGAAAAAACGGTATGATTGTGCCGGATATTGCGGCGCCGGGGGTTAATGTTTCCACGCCGTTTGGCCCGGGAAACGGCACAAGCATATCTGCGGCAATCACAGCGGGCGGCTGTGCACAGCTTTTGGAATGGGCGGTGGTGAATCAAAACGACCTCTTTGTAAACTCTATTGCCATTAAAAATTACCTGATCCGCGGGGCAGACCGAGAGGATTATTTGGAGTATCCCAACCGCGAATGGGGGGCGCATGGTAATATAGTGTCAAGTTAGCAAGGAGCCAGTAAAATCAAGGGTTTCCGCTGATTTAGTCCTATGAAAAAACTGTTGCGAAAATATTTTCGACATGTCGAAAACAGCAAAATTTGGATAAGGACGGGGCTGTTTTTAACCAAAAAAGCGAAAATCAAGCAACTTGACACTAATATACCATCAGGCCGTTTGGTTTTGTAATAATTGTGCTTAAAAGGGGTGATAACTGAATATTTTTAGTTTAGGTAGGACTAAATTAGCTTTAAATGCGGACAAGTATCGTGTCTGCTATGGCTGATTTAGTCCTATATCTTATTGCACCATATTCACAGGAGGTACGAATGAAATCAGGAGAAACGACGATTTGCAAAGCGAGGGGGAACGGTAAAGACCTTACGGTTCCAATGATTATGATGCAGGGGAAGCGACTGCGTGATATGGGTTTTACCGTTGGCGACAGGACATCCGTAACCTTGCAGGAGGGAAAACTTGTGGTAGAGGGGACAGACCGGATATGATCTGACCCGAAAGGGATTGAGGCTGTTGCAAAAACCTAAAATATGCGATTTTTATAAGCCGGACAAACTGTTGTAGCTTTTCACAGACCGTTTTAAGGAAAAGTATGGTGTGGAGTGCGAACGGGAGTGTTCGCAAAGGCTGTAAAATCGTGAAGAAAGGCGAAATCTATGAGCGCAATTGAAAGATGACAAAGAAAAACTCCATGTGTTCGACAGCAGCGGATTGTATACAGAAATAATACCGCAGACGGATAAAGCACAAAAGCCTGAAAAAATCATTCATAAAGAACCAACTTGTTTATTTGTCAAAAAACAGGAATCGGGCATTATCAAAAGAATCCAAATATCAAAAAATATGGAAAGAGCCCTATTACGGAAACGAAAATGTATTAAACACTCACATGAACCGGTTGAGAAATAAGCTTAAAAATGGAGATAATGAATATATAAAGACACTATGGGGAATTGGTTATAAAATAATGGAGGATTAGGTGTGATGAGATTCT
>CAJTMC010000033.1 GCA_910577115.1 uncultured Lachnospiraceae bacterium | reverse complement strand
GGTATTGAGATACATGGGTTTGCTGTGAGGATCAATGCAGATGGAAGTATGCAATGCTCCTGTAGTGGTTCAACAAGAACCAGCGGCTCAAAAGAAAGCGCATCCATACTGAATACAGAAAAAAGGCAGAAAGAAAGATTAGAAAAAAAGCGTGAGGAGAGAAAAAATTTAGAAGAAAAAGCAGCGAAACGGCGGGCAGAAAGAAAAGAGCAGATGGATAAACTGACGGAAGATGGAGAAGCAGAATCGTTCACAGTATCTGCCACGGGCATAGATATGAAAAGCGTTACGCAGAATCTCATAGCAGCGTTTTCTGGTACATCAGTGCCTACAGGGGTAAGTTTTGATATAAAGGCGTAAGAAATATTCCGTAGCAGACTGCTTAGGTATACTGCAAGGGGCAGATATGGCACTGACCGACAGAGGGCTGTTGCATAAGGGGAAGTTAGGCGGTATGTCTGCATGGAGGTAATGAACCGCTCGGACTTATTACGAGGGAGCGGATGCGGCTCTGAGGGGCGGCTATAGTAAAACAATGGAGGATTTGAAATGGGAGTTACTTCAGTAAATGATGCAGGTTCTGCATATGGAGCGGCTTTTCGTGATAAGCCTGTATATTTAATGACAATAAAAGAATACAGAGCTTTTTTTGAAGGGAAAATGCGAAAAAATAAACTTCCAACGGAATTACTTTGGCGTTGAAGCTTACTTTGATATGCCGAAGGGCTGTGATTACGACCTTACCCTATATGATGAATACGGCAGCCAAGTGGGGAAGGCAGCGTGGGACGGCGAGGGGCGGAAGAAGCTGAACATCCCTGCTTGGGATATCCGGACCAACAAATATTGCATCAAGGTAGAAAACGGAAACGGGGAGGAAGTTTCCCCGGATGATTATTATAAGATCAGTTTCCATGTTTCCCAAAATAAGGAGCACGAAAAGACTGACGCCGTCAGGAAAGCATATGGGAATCTCCACAACGCATACGACCGGAAGGATAAAAACTGGCGGGAATATATTGAACAGTACAATGCAGTCCTGCGGGAGACAGAGCAGAATTATTTAAAAGAACTGGAACAGCTCCACCAGAAGCAGTTTGACAGCCTGCCGGAAGAAAAGAGGTATAAGGGCTGGCGCACTGGATGGCAGGCTGACGCCTCAATATTCAGACAATATTTATTCCGATATGTATCAATATCAGATCAAGAAAGTTTTATAAGTGTGTGATTCCCTAGGTCACAGCCTATGATGATCTGGAACTGGACATCCTGGGGGAACGGAAAACCGCCTTATTTCTCATTATGAGCGATACCGATGACAGCTTTAACTTCCTGATTTCCATGTGCTATACCCGGCTGTTTAACCTCCTGTGCGAGAAAGCGGACGATGTGTACGTGCAATCGTATTGGCTGACGAGCCGACGGAAACCTGGACAGCCGTACCAGTGCCGATGTCAAGGGTCTGTTGCAGCGGACGAGCAATGAATATAACCAGACAGTCGTGATGATTACCCACAACAACGACATCGCACAGCTTGGTGACCGTATTGTGCGGATTGAAGACGGCAGGATTATAGGTTGAGGGGGTGATAAAGAATGAATCTGCCATTTGATAATGATACCAGGGCTATTGTGCAAAAGCTGACTAAAAGGAACCTGAAGGCGGATTTCAATTCCATTGATCCGGTGGAAGTGGCCCGCGGAGTGTTCCAATATGGCAGAGTCCGTATCGAACTTGGTGACTATGGCTCACAGTTCCACAACAGCGAACAATTCGTTGAACTTCAAAGAGACAACCTGTTATCTTCTGAATATGGTTTATGCCATTGGATACATTATCTGTGCTTATGTCCGTTGAGAATTTGAATTATCAAGTGCTTCTTGATACAGAAGACAGTGACTGGGAACAGGTGCGTGAGGAAGTACGGACAATTCTTCCGGCAAATGCACGGGTGTACGTTACCACATTAAATGTATGGGCAGAAAACTATCGGGACTTGTTGGAAAATTACCGCATCCCTGTTTATATTTTCATTCTGTTTATTGGTGTTTTCGGTGTGCTTAATCTGTTGAATACGCTTATTACAAATATACTGATCCGCAAACGGGAATTGGGAATATTACAGGCTGTAGTCATGAGCAATCATCAAATGTCAAAGATGCTGCTGATCGAGGGGGTGCTCTATACGCTGGGCGTATTTATACTTTCCATTTCGTTCGGAACGCTTTTAGGCATTCTTGTGTGCAAGGTATTTAGCGCAATGAGCGTGTTTGGGGAGGCAGTTTATACAGATGGGAAGCTGACAATATCACTGAGGTTTCAGGGACAGAATCAGTAAAGCACAAACCGCCATAGCGGCGGTCTGCCTGTTGGAAAGCGGGGGAATCAGTAGAGGTAATATGCTTACACGGCGGTGGTGATGTTATAAACTTTATGGTCATTTCGTGCAATTTATAGTCACTTGGTGCAATCGCGGTTCGAAATGCGGGTGCATGTGCCGAAGGATTTTATGAAATGGCAGATTGTATGTGGGCCAGAGCCGGTACAAAAATATTAAGTAGGAGGATGATAGTATGTCAATGAATGTGAATGGAAGCACACAGCAGACGGGAACCGAATGGTTCCAGAACATGAAGATGCAAAAGCTTGACAGGAATGCTCCGGAGGCGCAGCCGTCGCAGGCTGACAGGGCGGTGAACGTCACAATCTCAAGGGAGGGATTTGAAAGCCTGCAAAACGGCGGCAGGGTCAGAACCCATGAGGGTGTGGTGAAGCAGAAAGAGTCCATAATGCAGGCGTCAAAGTCCATAGGGGCAAATTATGGATACCGTCTGTCCGAGGAAACCGGGAAGCTGAAAGAGCAGAGGGATAACGGAGGCGCATACAGTCTTTCGGACAGGGCTGCGGACTATGTAAGGGCATATGGGAACCTTTACGATGAGATCGTGCAGGGATATAAGGACGGCACGGCGGAGCGTTATGTGGAGGATGAAGATTCTGAAACGGGGTTCCGTAAGATGACGCTTGATGAGGAACTGGCAGGGTTGGATAAGGCGTTCCGGAAGATGGCTGACGGTGCAGGTGTTAAGGAAATGATTTCAGGAGAGTTCAGGAGGCTGGCATCCAAGGCCGGGAGCAGGCAGACAGCATTCACGGATGTAAACAAAAGGCCGCAGGTTACAGATGTGCCGCAAAAACTGATGGTGTTGGCACAGGCGTGGAAGGATTCTTATAAGGTTTCCGGCTCCAAAGAGGGCGGCATGGAGAAAGTGTTGTCCATGCTGGACAGTATGTTCGGCATTGAGAATAAAGCGTAGAGGAGGTAAAGGATATGCTTATAATCAGGGATTTCAGTAACAGGTTCCAGCAAATATCGGGAATGCCCATAAACAGCAAGGGCGGTAAGGATATGCTGAAAAGGGCTGGCATTGATACGAACAGCAAACAGTATCAGGCAGTAATGAAAAGCATGTCGGCGGCGTGTTCTGGTGTTGGGTACACAAATGTTCAGGCAATCAGAAACAGAATGAGCCGTTATGATAAGGATGGCGACTATATCAGTCCTGTTACGGGTTTGGCAGGTCTGGTTGTAACAGAGAAAAACCGTGCAGAAAAGAATAGAATCATTGATATATCGGAGAGTAGCAGGGATGAAATGTTTGAACTGACCAAGAAAGAGTTTCTGCAGGAAAACGGTGTAGGCAATGGAGACAATACAAGGCGTTCAGATGTATATTTGAATCTGTATCGGAAAATGGATAAGAAGGACAGACTGGCAGCAGGGAATACATTAAGGCAGTATGAGCGGGCATATACGCAGGCATTTGTTGATGCGGTGAAGGCTTTTGATTCAAAATGGGAGCCGGGAAAGCCGATTCCGTCCGGGGCTTTGGATGGAATCACAAGAGAGTCCATCGACAATTCACTTGTGCAGTCAGGCGGCTCTCTTGTGAAAAAAACATCTTCGGGCAGGACACTGGATATACAGGTATAATCCATACCCGCTATTCTGCAGAGGCGCATAATGCTTTGCCTCTGCGGTCTGCCCGGAAGTTGGGTTGGAGTGTATTTATAAGGCAATGAACTGCTCGGACTTATTACGAGGGAGCTTCTGCGTTAATCCAGAAACTTGTTGTGATTGCTTTGTCTATCCGATTGCCCGTAATTTTTGCGATTTCTTAGGATTGATACTTGCCACTGGTGGTACAAATACTCTGCAACAGATTATTTGGTGGGACAAGAAAATGTTCGATGAATTTGTTAGTAGTCCAGAAGAACAGGAATATAAAGCTCGGCCAGAAGTTAATTGTGTTTTGGAAACAATTCGCAAAGAGGTGGATGTAGTATTGATAGATACCCCATTTGAGTATATCAAAGATTTGCAAAGCAAATTTCCTTATGAGCAAATTTCATTTACAAATAAGTATTATGATACTTTAGGAATTGAGCGCCCTGCTGGGGGGAGTATCGAAAGATTGAGAGAGTAACAGGATTTCGAATATTTATCCCCAATAATCCACAGCCGAACAAGGCAGGCATCCCTATCGGATTGGGAAATCGGGGAAAGTAGGAATAAATTGCTCAAACTTATAATGAAGGGTATGGGTGTAGCTCTGAAAAGTGGATTAAAGATAATTTGGAGGGATTATGAATAATACTGTTTTGGAATTTGTGTGCATTGGCATGGATGACGGAAGCAAATTTCCCATCGAATATACCGGGCGTGGGCAGGACATATCGCCGGAATTTATAATTAAGAACCTATCACCGAATGCGAAAACCCTCGCTGTTACATTGGAAGATTTATCACACCCAATTAAGGATTTTACGCATTGGGTTATATGGAACATTCCTGCCACTGACAGAATAAAGAAAAATATTCCTGCTGGCAAGTCCGTGCCAATGTTGGGGAATGCTCGCCAGGGGATAGGATATGGACTGCACCGTTATGCAGGGCCGAAGCCACCGAAAGGGAAAAAGCATACTTACCGTTTTACAGTCTATTCTTTGGATTGTGAAATAAATATGAGTGGCAACTCTATGAAAAGAAGTTTTCTGAAAAAGGCTGGAAATCATATCATCCAAAAAGGAAGCATCGTAGGTGAGTTTGAATAAGAAATAAAATTCCATAGACGCATATCCCCCAATAATCTCCAGGGAGGATGCGGCGCAGGGCGTCTATATGGGGAACAAGTTCCTCTCCCTGTGTAAAAGCGAGGTCGCCAAAGTCGCGCCGGACAGGGGACTTCAAAAGAACCCCTTTTCCGTGGGGGGAGGTAAGAGGATGCCACATGGGGTAAATGGGGTAAAAAACAGCGCATTGCAGGGGACAAAAGATAGTGCGCCTAATCATAATTTTGAGTACTGGCAACAGTGATTAAATATACAAATCGCTGTAAGGTTCTAAAACGCATTTCTGCCGGAACTTCCATTCATCAGAATTTAATCTTGTATGCATTGAGACAAAGCGGTTCTTGAAGCTGACTATAATTTATAACATTTTTATTACATAAGCAGTGATAAATAATATTACATATTGAAAAATGCTGGTAAGATAACATGTGAAACGACAGCGCTAAACTAAGGAAAATGGCATATTTTGAAAAAATTTAAAATATTCTCTTAACTTATGTCAACAAATATTGTATACTATCAATATATGACTTTTTTTAAGGATGTGAACAAATGGGGGAAAACGACAGACATCAGCATAATCTTGAATTTTCCTGTGAGAGTATTGAACTGAATGTAAGGGCCTCAGAACTTCTAGAGGGAAGCTTTTTCATCTATGCGGATTGGAGCTACGCAGAGGGGCGGATTTATTCCTCTGACACCAGGATGCGTCTGTCAGATGCTGCATTCAAAGGAAAAGAGACTGAGATTCGCTATTGTTTTGACGCACTGGCAGCAGAGGCCGGAAGTACAATCAAAGGTGAGTTTGACATTATCAGCAACTGTAAGGAATACACCATTCCCTACAAAATCAATGTGCAAAAGCCGCAGCTTGTAAGCTCCATCGGGAACATTAAAAACATGTTCCATTTTACAAATCTTGCGCAGACAAACTGGAATGAAGCAGTAGCGCTTTTTTATTCGCCTGATTTTTCCTCGCTTTTTCACAGAAGTGACAAGAATGCATGGCTTTCTTATGTGGGACTTTCCAAAAACAAAGGAAATGAGCAGAATGTAGAGGAGTTTTTAATCGAAATCAGCAAAAAGACGCCGATTATATACAGCTTCGACATTGAAGGCTTCCTGCTGGAGGATGTGCAGGACAGCACACAGCGGCAGGTTGTAATCACAAGAAGCGGCTGGGGATACAGTTTTTTAAAGATCAGTGTGGAGGGAACGTTTTTAAGCACTGACAGAGAAGTGCTGGAAAGCAGTGATTTTAAAAATAACAACTGTAATTTAATAATATACGTCGATGCGGCAAAGCTGCATAACGGTGTGAACAGCGGCAGCATTCTGCTGCGTGATGCCTGCAATGACTATACCATTCCATTTGACATTATTATGGAAGATGAGCCGGGAAAACGGGACAGGGACAGAAAAGAAAAACATGCGTTATGCAATGTGATAAAAGCCTATGTGGATATGCTCTTTGAAAAAAAGACAAGACAAGAGTGGGTGGCAGTGCTGGAAGAAAATTCGGATCTGCTCAGTGAAACGGACGAGGATAATGTTGTGTATATGCTATACCATACGCATTTGCTGTTGGAAAAGGAGCGGACGAATGAGGCCAAATGGTATTTAGACACTTTGGAAAGGCGCCTTGTGGAGGAAGCCGCTTCAACGGAGACGAAAGCATATTATCTGTATCTTACCACATTTTTAAATCAGGACAAGGAGTATATCGAGCGTGTGTGCGGGCAGCTTTTAGGCGGATATACGGACAATCCCCGACAATGGATGCTTGCATGGTTTCTTTTGCAACTCAAGGAAGAGCTTTTAATGGATGCCGGTTTGCGCTGGAAATTGATTGAACAAATGTACGAAAATGGCTGCGGCAGTCCGCTGATGTTTTGTGAGGCAGTGCTTTTATTGCAGGAAAATCCCACGTTTTTGATTAAGCTTGGGGAGTTTGAGGAAAAAGTGCTGTGGTTTGGGGCAAAAAACCAGCAGCTGATGCCGGAACTAATCGAGCAGATTCAGTATCTTGAGGCAAGGAAGGAAACCTATTCCAATCTTTTGCTGCGGACGTTGTATGAGGTATATTATACCTATAAATCGCCCCAGACAATTGCGTCAATCTGTCACATGCTGATTTTGGGCGATAAAAAGAGTGGTGATTACTACTGCTGGTATGCGCTTGGCGTTGAGTATGCAGTGCGTGTCACGAAGCTGTATGAGTATTATATGATGTCTCTGGAGTTGGACAAGTATGGCGATATCAAGGAAAAATCGCTGGAAATACCAAAGATGGTGCTGATGTATTTTGCCTATCAGAGCACGCTGGATTATGAATTGAACGCATTTTTGTATGCATATATCATCAGAAACAGGGAGAAATATCCCGATTTGGAGCAAAGCTACCGCATCGCAATTGAGCGTTTTGTGCTGGAACAGGTGCGGCTTGGACATATCAATGAAAATCTTGCTTATTTATATAAAAAGGTTTTGGCAGAGCAAATGATAACAGAAGAAACGGCTTATGCATTTGCGCCGCTTTTATTTATGCACCGTATTTATGTTAATAATCCGAAGGTGAAAAATGTCGTCGTGATTCATGAAAAGGTAAACGGCGAGAGCATTTATCCTGTGACAGACAATATTTGCATGATGCCGGTTTACGGAAGTGAGTATAAGCTGTTTTTACAGGACGAGAACGGATGCCGCTTCACTAGGAGCATTCATTATGAGAATAAGCAGCTGATGGAGCCGGCAAAGCAGCTCTCTTATATCAGCGGCTATTTGCAGGGGCGGCTTAGCTTTGACATCTATCTGTGTGAGGTTGACAAAAATTATGTCACGATTACGCTGGACAATGTGAAGCGGTTTAAAAATCTTGCTGAGTCTGCGCAGGTGGTGGAGAGCTTTAAACGGGAAATTCGGACAAAGCTGCTGCAATTTTATTATGACAACGATATGATCGGTGAGCTTGATGTCTTTTTGGAGGAAACTCCGGCAGATGGAATGGATTCGGGAGAGCGGGCGGAGTTTATCCGATATATGGTCTCAAGAGGCATGTTTGAGAAAGCGTATTACTGGGTAAAATCCTATGGTGTGGCAGGCGTCGAGCCAAAAGCGGTGGCAAGGCTGATTAGCAAGCGCATTATCAGCCGCGCGTATGAATATGAAGAATTCCTTGTCAATGTGGCATATTACATCTATAAAAATATGAAGTATGATGAAAATATTTTAAGGTATCTTGTGCGCAATTATGAGGGAAGAGTGGTTTCGCTCAAAAAGCTGTGGAAATCGGCGCGTGAGCTGGAGCTTGACACAGGCAGCATTATGCACCGGATCTTGAAGCAGGTAAAATATACGGGGGTGTCGCTTGCAGAGCGGGACGAGATTTTGCTGGCGTACGCCGATTATCCAAACCATGATGCTCTGCTTGTAAATGAGATTTTAACAGATACGGCGTATGAATACTTCGTGGAAGAGGCGATTGTCGATCCGGCAGTGTTTGACAGGCTTTATCAGGAGTTTGGTGCAGGGCTTGCCGCTACAAGGGCGAGTAAGCTTGCCCTGCTGAAGTTTTGGTCGGAGCATCCGGATATTCTGAGCAGGATACAGCCGGAGGTTGTGACAGACATGCTTGCGGAGCTTTTGCGGGACGAAATTTATTTTCCGTTTTATAAAAAGCTGACCGCATATGCGCCGGAGCTGCACTATATTAAGAACTGTGTGTTTGTGGAGTACCGCACAGTTCCCGGCAATCCGGTTTATATCCATTATGCATATGGCACTGATTACGGCAGCCATTACAAAGAGCTCTTCGGACAGGAGCAGGCCGCAAAAGAGCAGGAACAAACAGAGGATTACGAGCGCTATGAAACGGTACAAATGCGTGAGATGTTTGACGGAATCTATGTGAGCATGTTCCGGATTTTTCATGATGAGGCGGTGCAGTATTATATTACGGAGATGCTTTCTGAGGATGGCGCGGGAGCGCAGGAGCATATTACGCAGAGCGATACGTTATACAATGACGATAAGGTGGACGGCGGGGAGGGAGACCGCTTTGGCATCTTAAACGATCTGCTTGTGAGCCTCGGTCTGCAGGACGAGGCAACGGTGTTGGGCACACTGGAAGAATATATGTATCAGGATTTTTGTTCGAGGGAGCTTTTTCGGGTATTATAAGGGGAACACGATAAAGGGGAGTAAGGGTAGAAATGTTTGCAGACATGTTGAGGAAGAATAAGGCCGTAGTGGGCTTTGACTTGGGGAACGATTACGCGCAGATTAGTTATTGCAGGGCGGATCAGAGCATGCCCGACACGATGAGCCTTGTAATGGGAGAGGAGCAGTATAATATTCCCACCGTTTTGAGCAGAAGGCATGGGGCGGACGAGGCCGCTGCATGGAGCATCGGGGCGGAAGCGTTGAAGGACGTTTCAGAAGGAAAGGGTATCCTTGTAGAGGATTTGGTGCTTTTGGCAAAAAACAATGTGTCGGTGAAAGTAGAAGACGAGGACATTACGGCAGACGTTTTGCTTGCGGTGTTTATTAGAAAAACACTTGCTATTTTATCACTGTACGTAAGGACGGAGGATATTGAAGCCATAGCGTTTACGATGCGTGATATGAACAGCCAGTTGATGGAAAATGTAAAAAAGGCTGCGCAGCAGGCAGGTTTCAATGAGAAACGCCTGTACTTTCTCAGCCATGAGGACTGCTTTTTCCAGTATATGATTCATCAGCCGGGGGAAATGTGGATTCATGATGTACTTTTGTATGATTACCGCAGTGACGGCATGAAAAGCTATCTGCTGCAAATGAACCGGAAAACGAATCCGGTCGCCTGCTTTATTGAATCGGATTTGTTTCCCGAAATGAAACCGGTTGATATATCGAAAAAGCAGGAGGCCGCAAAGAATGCATTCTACAGGCAGCTTGACGCAGAGCTTTTCGAAATCGCAAAGAAACAGTGCGAAAAGCATAACATAACATCTGTATTTTTATTGGGGGATTATTTTTCGAGGGAATGGTGTAAGGAATCCCTGCGGTTTCTGTGTCGGGAACGGCGGGTGTTTCAGGGAAACAACCTGTTCAGCAAGGGAGCCTGTTATGGGGCGCGGGAAAAGGTGTTTCCATCGACGCTCTCCACTTCTTATGTCTACCTGTCAGATGACAAGCTGCGTGCCAATATCGGCATGACTTGTGACAGAGGGCAGGAGGAAATTTACTTTCCGATTCTTAATGCAGGTACAAACTGGTATGATGCAAAGCGTGAGTTTGATGTGATGCTGACAAAAAATAATACCTTTACATTAAATATTGCCCCTGTTGACGGGAGCAAGACACGGCTTGCCAAAATATCGCTTGAGGGTTTGAAGGTGCGTGGAAATAAGACAAACAGGGTGGGGCTTCGGTTTTTTATGGAGGATTCACAGGCTGTTCAGATCGAAATAACAGACAAGGGCTTTGGAGAGTTCTTTCCGTCTACAGGTAGAATGTGGAGGGAATGTCTGCCGCTGGAGGTTATAAGCTGATGAATAACGTGTGTTTGTGCGTTGGAAAATATGCCCAAAATCCGTTTTATGTAAAGTTTTTGGATATATCACTTTATTCTATAGAAGAATTATGCTATTATTTTTTGGAGCGTGTGCATTTGCTTGACGAGTCGGTAGTATCGGCGGAGCTTGTGGCATGGATTCGAAAAGAATGCGGACTGGCGGAGCTTGCGGATGAGCTGGACGTTTATGTCAGAAAGCATGTTTCCGTATCTGCCTTTGTGACTACGATTCTCGAACGGACGGGCATGTATGATGCGGGGACGGTAAAACGTGTTGAGCGCATCTTAAAGGAACAGTCGTCGTTTACCACGACGCAGCGGTACAAAAAACGTGCGGAATACTTATACCAGCAGGGACGGTTCCGGCAGGCGCTTTCCATTTATTCGGAGCTTGTGGATTATCTTTCCGCAACGGACGATACGGGAAGAGCACTGATGTACTACAATATGGCGTCAATCTATGCAATGGACTTTGCATATGAGGAGGCGGCGGAGCTTTATTATCGGTCATACACGCTAAATCCGGACAGCCAGACGCGGCTTGCATACATACTGGCAAAGAAAATGTCCCTTTCGGATTATGCGTTTGGCGGTTTCCAAAGGGAGAATCCTGAATGGGAGCAGGATTTTATGCGCGCAGAGGAGCTTCTTTTGGCGGCGCAAAGTAAGTGGGAGCAGTCCAAAGAGCGGCAGCTTGTTATGGAGCTTGCAAAATTAAAAGCGTCGGTAGACAGGGAGGGTTACCATAAACGTATGGGTGAGCTGATTGTGCAGCTGAAAAAGGATTACAGGCGTCAGACAAAGGAATAATGAAATATAGGGGGAGTTTTTCATGGGATTATTAGGAAAAATTAAGCGGTTCTTTTTAAAAGATAATGATGAATATGAATATGACGGAGAGTGGGGCGAAGCAAGCTTAAGCCGCGACGGCGTTGATATGCATGACGGCCTGCAGCGGGAGGAATATATTAAGGCATGTTTGGCACAGATGTCGGAGGCATCTGAGGAACTTGACACATTAGGCGGAGAATACAATTTGGTAACGTCTTATCTGACGGATATCGAGGAGGTTGAGGCGCTTTCACCGGAGCTTAAGGAAAAGCTCAGGGGGTATGCGAAGAAAATCGTGGAGCTTGAGGGCAATAAGGAAAAACTTGAAGAGCGTAAGGGGCTTATGCCGGAGTCGGAGTTTAATCATATGGAGCGCATTGAGCAGTATATGCCTGACGGATATCATAAGCTTAAGGAGGCGGAGGAATATCAGGTCGTTGTCAAGAAAGATTTGGGCAGACTTGACGGCGAGCGTCACGCCTATTATTTCAGACGCAACGAGCTTGTGAATTCGCAGAAAAATATGAAGGGTATTACGGTTATCTGCGTAAGCTCCATGCTGTTTCTGATTTTGTTCCTCTCGTTTATCAGGATGTGGATGAACCTTGACGTGACACTGGGATATGCGATTGCGATAGTCATTGCGGCGGCGACGCTGACGTTTGTGTATGTTAAATTTCACGATTCCCAAAGAGAGCTTGTGAAGGTGGAAAAAGCGATCAATAAGCTTGTGCTTTTGCAAAATACAGTCAAGATACGTTATGTAAACAATACAAACCTTTTGGAATATTTATATGTGAAATACGAAGTGGACAGCTCGGTCGAGCTTAAAAAGCTTTGGGACAAATATATTGAGGAGACCAATCGGCGCGAGGAAGAAAAGAAGATGCAGGAGGATATGGACGAGAATCAGACGGCGCTGATCAGTCTGCTCCAGCGATGCAGAATACAGGATCCGGGCAGGTGGCTTCGTCAGGCGCAGGCGTTGATTGACAGCAAGGAAATGGTTGAAATCAGACACAATCTGATTATCAGGCGCCAAAAGCTCAGAAAACAAATGGAGTACAACGCAAAGGCCGCACAGGAGGCGCAGGGCGAGGTGCAGGATATTGTCGAAAAATATCCGGAATACGCGGAAAAAATCCTCGATTTGGTGGCGGATTACGAAAAAGCACTTGCATAAAAAGAAAAGACTCGGTATGATACAGTTGTGGTTATTTTGAGATTGTGCGCTATGGCGTTCAAAATGGCTGCAACTTTATTGATTTTTAAAAAGTTGCATAAAAAAGATGGAGCAGTCTGGATTTGTGCCGCAACGGCACAGGTTTGGCGGAATGGAGGAAAAAATGCAGGAATTTGCACCAATTAAAGAAGGTAAGGTACGTGAGGTTTATGACAATGGGGACAGCCTGATTATCGTGGCAACCGACAGAATATCGGCTTTTGATGTGATTTTGAAAAATAAAATTGCTAAGAAAGGGTCGATTCTTACACAGATGTCGAAATTTTGGTTTGATTTTACAAAAGATGTTGTACCAAACCACATGCTTTCCGTAGATGTAAAGGACATGCCAAAGTTCTTCCAAAATGACCGGTTTGACGGAAACAGCATGATGTGCAAAAAGCTAGAGATGCTGCCGATTGAGTGCATTGTGCGTGGGTATATTACAGGAAGCGGCTGGGCAAGCTATCAGGAAAACGGTACGGTCTGCGGAATCAGGCTGCCGGAGGGCTTAAAGGAGTCCGAGAAGCTGCCGGAGGCAATCTATACACCCAGCACAAAGGCGGAAATCGGTTTACATGACGAGAATATTTCTTTTGAGAGAAGTATTGAAGTGCTTGAGGAAAAATTCCCGGGACATGGTGCGGAATATGCGACAAAGATAAAAGACGCAACTCTTGCACTTTACAAGAAGTGTGCGGATTATGCATATAGCAAGGGCATTATTATTGCAGATACCAAGTTTGAGTTTGGTCTTGACGAGAACGGAAACATTGTGCTTGGCGACGAGATGCTTACGCCAGACAGCTCTCGTTTTTGGCCGTTAGAAGGATATGAGGCAGGAAAAGGACAGCCTTCTTTCGACAAGCAGTTTGTAAGAGACTGGCTTAAGGCAAATCCGGACAGTGATTACCTGCTTCCCGCAGAGGTTGTGACAAAGACCGTTGACAAGTATAAGGAGGCATTTGTGCTTCTTACCGGGAAAGAATTTGAGTAATCAGGAGCGCAGAAGCAATGTATAATGAAGACATGTCCAATATAGGCATGCTCAATTTGAGCATAGAAGAAACAGAAAGAAGGCTTGCTGAAACAGGTCTTAAAGAGGAGTGCGGCGTTTTTGGCATCTATGATTTTGACGGAAATGATGTGGCATCTACAGTCTATTACGGACTGTTTGCCCTGCAGCACAGAGGGCAGGAGAGCTGCGGCATTGCGGTGAGCGAGACAAGCGGCCCAAAGGGGAAAGTTACGTCGCATAAGGGAATGGGACTTGTCAATGAGGTGTTTGAGCCGGAGCATTTGGAACGTATGAAAGGCGATATCGGCGTCGGACATGTGCGCTATTCAACGGCAGGTGCATCGACGCGTGAGAATGCGCAGCCGCTGGTGCTCAATTACGTGAAAGGCACGCTTGCGCTTGCGCATAATGGAAATTTGGTCAATGCTGCGGAATTGCGCCACGATTTGGAGTATACGGGCGCCATTTTTCAGACGACGATTGATTCTGAGGTGATTGCGTATCATATCGCAAGGGAGCGGTTGAATACAAAGAACGTAGAAGATGCGGTAAACAGAGCGTGTCAAAAGATAAAAGGAGCTTATTCGCTTGTGGTAATGAGCCCGCGGAAACTGATCGGTGCACGTGATCCGTATGGATTCAGACCACTCTGCATCGGAAAGCGTGAAAACAGTTATATTATCACTTCGGAAACTTGTGCGCTTGATACCATAGGCGCGGAGTTTGTGCGTGACGTGCTTCCCGGAGAAACAGTGACGATAACACCTGACGGTGGGATTATCTCCGATTTATCGAGAGCGCTTCCAAAGGAGCAGGAGGCGCGGTGTGTTTTTGAGTACATTTATTTTGCAAGACCGGACAGTCACATTGACGGAGTGAGTGTATATGCGTCAAGGTTACAGGCAGGAAGGTTTCTCGCGATGGATTCCCCGGTGGAGGCAGACCTTGTGGTTGGTGTTCCCGAGTCGGGAAACGCAGCGGCGCTTGGGTATTCGCTTCAGTCGGGTATTCCTTACGGTACGGCGTTTGTCAAGAATGGCTATGTCGGCAGAACCTTTATTAAGCCAAAACAGAGCAGCCGCGAGTCAAGTGTGAAGGTAAAGCTGAATGTTTTAAGGGAAGCGGTAGACGGAAAGCGCGTGATTATGATTGACGATTCGATTGTGCGCGGAACGACTTCTGACAGAATCGTCAGAATGTTAAGGGAAGCGGGAGCGCGCGAGGTACATGTGCGTATCAGCTCGCCGCCGTTTTTATGGCCGTGTTATTTTGGAACCGATGTACCGGCACGTGAACAGTTGATTGCTTACAATAAAACCATTGAGGATATCAGAAAGATGATTGGTGCGGATACGCTTGGGTATTTGGACATCAAACGGCTTCCGGAGATGGCAGGCGGACTAGGCATCTGTACAGGCTGCTTTAACGGAAAGTATCCGATGGATCCGCCGAAGGAGGATATTCGCGGACAGTATGACGCATAAATGAGAATTACAATAAATAACATATGTTATATATTAGAAAAGGAGTTAGAAATATGAGCACAGACAGATATACAAGCCCCCTTTCCGAACGGTATGCAAGCAAGGAAATGCAGTACATTTTTTCACAGGATATGAAGTTTAGAACATGGCGTAAGCTTTGGATTGCGCTTGCAGAAACCGAGATGGAGCTTGGACTTTCTGAGAACGGTAAGCCAGTGATTTCGCAGGAACAGATTGACGAGTTAAAAGCACATGCTGAGGATATCAATTATGAGGTCGCAAGGGAGCGCGAAAGAATTGTGCGTCATGATGTTATGAGCCATGTGTATGCATATGGGCAGCAATGTCCGAAGGCAGCGGGCATCATTCATTTAGGGGCAACCTCGTGCTATGTCGGTGATAATACGGATATTATTGTGATGAACGAGGCGTTAAAGCTGGTGCATAAAAAGCTTGTGAATGTGATAGACGAGCTTGCAAAATTTGCGGACAAGTATAAAAATCTGCCGACGCTTGCCTTTACGCACTTTCAGCCGGCGCAGCCGACGACGGTCGGAAAGCGCGCGACGCTTTGGATGCAGGAATTTTTAATGGATTTGGAGGACTTAGAGTATGTACAGAAAAGTTTGAAGCTGCTTGGCTCTAAGGGTACAACGGGCACGCAGGCAAGCTTTTTGGAATTGTTTAACGGCGACAATGAGACGATTGATAAAATTGATCCCATGATTGCGCGGAAAATGGGCTTTGCGGAGTGCTATGCGGTATCGGGGCAGACCTATTCCAGAAAGGTTGATACAAGGGTGGCAAATGTCCTTGCAGGGATTGCGGCAAGCGCACACAAGATGTCAAATGATATCAGGCTGTTGCAGCATTTAAAGGAAGTCGAGGAGCCGTTTGAGAAAAATCAGATTGGTTCGTCAGCAATGGCGTATAAGAGAAATCCCATGCGTTCCGAGCGAATCGCTTCGCTGTCAAGGTATGTGATGATTGATGCCTTAAATCCTGCAATTACATCGGCAACACAGTGGTTTGAGCGCACGCTTGATGATTCTGCAAACAAACGTTTGTCCATTCCGGAGGGATTTCTTGCGGTTGACGGCATTTTGGATTTGTGCCTGAATGTTGTGGACGGGCTTGTGGTGTATGATAAGGTCATTACAAAGCATATGCTTGCCGAGCTGCCGTTTATGGCGACGGAAAATATTATGATGGATGCCGTAAAGAACGGCGGAAACAGGCAGGAGCTTCACGAGAAAATCCGCACGCTCTCAATGGAGGCAGGAAAGAACGTCAAGGTTGAGGGTAAGGAGAATAATCTTTTAGAGCTGATTGCCGCGGACAAAGAGTTTAACCTGACATTAGAGCAGTTACAGTTGACAATGGAGCCTGCAAAATACGTGGGGCGCGCGCCGGTTCAGGTGGACAATTTCCTTGAAAAAGTGGTGAAGGCTGTGCTTGAGGCAAATAAGGCGGAGCTTGGAATGAAGGCAGAAATTAATGTGTAGCGTTATCGTGGAGAATGCCCGAATTTGGGTATTTCCTGCGTGAGATTTAGAACTTCTTCGCGAAGCAGCCTTTGCTGCAAGTGATTAGAAGTTCTTCTCACGCTCTTTACTTGAGCAAAAAAAAGTTGTATGATTATATACGGCGTGAAAACGCACATAAATTATTTTTTATTTAAGAACCGGAGGGATTTGAATGGTAAAGGCAGTAGTAGGAGCAAATTGGGGTGACGAAGGAAAAGGCAAGATTACGGATATGCTTGCACAGGAGGCAGACATAATTATCCGTTTTCAGGGCGGTGCAAACGCAGGCCACACAATTGTGAACAACTATGGAAAGTTTGCGCTTCACACACTTCCTTCAGGCGTATTTTATAACCACACGACCAGCATTATCGGAAACGGCGTTGCGTTGAATATTCCTATTTTAATGGAGGAAATTAAGTCTATTACAGACAGGAACGTTCCCATGCCGAACATTTTGGTTTCGGACAGGGCGCAGATTGTGATGCCATACCATATCCTGTTTGACCAGTATGAGGAGGAGCGGCTTGGAGGAAAGTCCTTTGGATCTACAAAGTCCGGTATTGCTCCCTTTTATTCGGATAAATATGCGAAAATCGGCTTTCAGGTGAGCGAGCTTTTTGACGAGACGCTTTTAAAAGAAAAGATTGCGCGCGTCGCAGAGCAGAAAAATGTGATTTTAGAGCACTTGTATCATAAGCCTGCAATTGATAAAAAGGAGCTTTTGGAAACGCTTTTGACATACAGAGATATGATAAAGCCGTTTGTATGCGATGTTTCGATATATCTTGACGAGGCGATTAAGGCTGGAAAGAATATTCTGCTCGAGGGACAGCTTGGCACGTTAAAGGATCCGGATCATGGCATCTATCCGATGGTAACGTCTTCTTCAACGCTTGCGGCTTACGGTGCAATCGGTGCGGGAATACCGCCCTATGAAATTAAAGAGATTTATACGGTTTGTAAAGCGTATTCCTCAGCAGTCGGTGCGGGTGCATTTGTTTCCGAAATTTTTGGAGACGAGGCAGACGAGCTTAGAAGACGCGGAGGAGATGGAGGAGAGTACGGCGCGACGACAGGACGTCCAAGACGTATGGGCTGGTTTGACTGCGTGGCGTCAAAGTATGGATGCCGCCTGCAGGGAACAACCGATGTATGCTTTACGGTGCTTGATGTGTTAGGTTATCTTGATGAAATTCCTGTATGTACAGGATATGAGATTGACGGCGAGGTGACGACGCAGTTCCCCGTTACGGCAAAGCTTGACAAGGCAAAGCCTGTGCTTACAACACTTCCCGGCTGGAAGTGCGATATCAGGGGGATCAGAAACTATGACGAGCTGCCCGAAAACTGCCGCAAATATGTGGAGTTTATCGAGGAGCAGATAGGATATCCGATTACACTTGTGAGCAACGGTCCCGCGAGAGAGGATATTATCTATAGAAAGAGTCCGCTGAAAAATAAATAGGAATTTAAACAACAGATCCGCAGGATAGAAACAACCTGTCCTGCGGATTTTTATGTCTGATCTGATGAAATGCAAGAAACAGATCATTGAGAGATGGCAGGATTCGCCAAAGCAAAGGAACAGTCAAAACAGTCGGCAGTTGCCGGGGGAAAAAGGTGTTTAAGAAAAAATTATTGGAGTTGCGTATGCGTTTGTGGTAAGATAAGGATACAGGTTTGTCGAGAAAAACAGCATTAAGATAGAAAAATGATATGAATATTGTATAATTTTTGGGTGGCAATTTATCTTAACAGAAAATCAGCTGCCTTTTTATTTTCGGCAACTACTGGTTAAAAATTAAGAATATATTTATTGCTATTTTTCGATAAGTATGTTATAGTGGTCAAGTAATTGAGCCCGAACCGTACATAGCGCCGGTAAGGTGTTCTCGTTTTACAAGGAGGAAAAACGAACTTGTTCGTTTGGTAAATTTGTGCTTGCGCAGAAACACAGCAAAAAGCATACATTTTTCGCTGTCAGGAAGTCGTAAGTTACACAAGAATGGAGGACTTATTATGAAGAAGAAAGCATTATCACTCGTATTGGCATCTGCCATGGTTGTCTCTTTGGCAGCATGCGGTAACTCATCAGATGCGCCTGCAAACGATGCACCGGCAGCAGCACCTGCGGAGACACAGGCAGCTCCCGAAACAGAAGCAGCGTCTGCAGAGACAGCAGCTCCCGAAACAGAAGCAGCGTCTGCAGAGACTGTTATGGCAGACGGAAAGATCGCACTTGTTACAGACGTAGGAACAATCGATGATGAGTCATTCAATCAGGCAACATGGGAAGGCGTACAGCAGTTTGGCGATGCAAACGGCATTGAGTACACCTATTATCAGCCGACAGAGGACAGCACAGAGGAGAGAATTAACCAGATCGACCTCGCAGTTGCAGAGGGCGCTACAGTTGTTGTACTGCCCGGCTACTTATTCGGCGAAACCCTTTCAGAGGTTCAGTCAACTTATCCCGATGTAAACTTCATCGCAGTTGACGTTTCTGAAGGAGATATGAAAGCTCCGATCGAATCAAACGCTTATGCATGTACCTTTAGCGAGGAGCAGGCAGGCTATCTTGCAGGCTACGCAGCAGTAAAGGATGGCTACACAAAGCTTGGTTTCCTCGGCGGTATGGCAGTTCCTGCGGTTATCAGATACGGTTACGGATATGTTCAGGGTATTGACGCGGCGGCACAGGAGCTTGGCGTTGATGTAGAAGTAAAGTATACATACGGCGGACAGTTCTACGGTGATGCAAACATCACGGCAAAGATGGAGAGCTGGTATTCAGAGGGCACAGAAATCGTATTTGCATGCGGCGGCGGTATCTACACATCTGCGCTTGAGGCAGCATTAAACTATGACGGCATGATCATCGGCGTTGACGTTGACCAGTATTCCGTAGGTGAGGGAAATGATTACAATCCTGTACTTACATCTGCAATGAAGGGACTTACTGCAACGGTTGTGGACAAGCTTGAGGGCTGCTTCACAGGTCAGTGGGATAGCTTTGGCGGACAGGTAGAGAATCTTGGTCTTGCAGACGGTGATTATCTTGGCCTTCCTACAGACGGCGCTTCATGGGCATTTAAGACATTTACACAGGACGAGTATGAGGAAGTTCTTACAGGAATTAAGGACGGTTCGATTGTAATCTCTAACGATACGGATAACCAGCCGGAAGTCAGCGAAGGTGTTAGTGTTTCTTACATTGATTAATCCTGTGATTGACGAATCCTTAAAAAAATATTAAAATAGTGTTAGAGGGAAGGGATATTTTTACCCCTTCCCCCTTTTTACTATATAATATGGACAGTATTCTGAGAAAGGTTTGGTCAATATGGGAAATAATGATTACATTATCGAGATGTTGAACATCACAAAGGAATTTCCGGGCATCAAGGCGAATGACAATGTTACCCTGCAATTAAAAAAGGGTGAGATTCATGCGCTGTTGGGAGAGAACGGTGCAGGGAAATCCACGCTTATGAGTATCCTTTTCGGACTGTATCAGCCCACAAGCGGTACGATTAAGAAGAACGGCAAGGAAGTGAAAATTAATAATCCCAACGATGCCAATGCCCTGAATATTGGCATGGTGCATCAGCATTTCAAGTTAGTGGAGTGTTTTTCTGTTTTGGACAATATTATCCTTGGCATTGAGCCCACAAAGGGCCTTTTCCTCAGCAAAAAAGGAGCAAGGGAAAAGGTGGTAGCGTTAAGTGATAAGTATGGTTTAAAGGTTGATCCTGATGCAATTATTTCTGATATTACGGTAGGTATGCAGCAAAGGACAGAGATTTTAAAGATGCTCTATCGTGATAATGAAATCCTTATTTTCGACGAGCCTACGGCAGTGCTTACGCCGCAGGAAATTGAAGAGCTTATGAAGATTATGAAAAATCTTGCAAAAGAAGGAAAATCCATTCTTTTTATCACGCATAAGCTCAACGAGATTATGGAGACGGCTGACCGCTGTACCATTCTCAGAAAAGGAAAATATATCGGAACGGTTGACATCAAAGACACCACAAAGGAAGCGCTTTCCAAGATGATGGTGGGAAGAAACGTCAATTTTAAGGTGGACAAGCAGCCCGCAAAGCCTACCGAAACCGTATTAAAAATAGAACATATGACAGTGCCGAGCAAAATGCATAAAAATAATGCGGTAAAGGATGTTTCCTTTCATGTAAGGCGCGGAGAGATTGTTTGTATTGCAGGAATTGACGGCAACGGGCAGACAGAGTTTGTACATGCGCTGACCGGTCTTGAGAAACTGACGGGAGGCAAAATCTTCTTTGACGGGAAGGATATCACGAATGCAAGCATCAGGGAGCGCTCGAAGGAGGGAATCAGCCATATTCCGGAGGACAGACATAAGCATGGGCTTGTCCTTGACTATACTTTGGAGCAGAATATGGTGCTGCAGCGCTACTGGGATACGGAGTTTCAAAAGGGCGGTTTTATCAGACAAGGCGCAGTGCGGGAATTTGCAGAGCGTTTGATTGCGCAGTATGATGTGCGCAGTGGACAGGGGCCGATTACAATCGCGCGCAGCATGTCGGGCGGAAATCAGCAGAAAGCGATTATTGCCCGCGAGATTGATAAAAATCCGGATTTGCTTGTGGCAGTGCAGCCGACAAGAGGACTTGATGTGGGCGCGATTGAATACATTCACAGTCAGCTTGTGGCACAGCGCGACAAGGGGAAGGCGGTTCTTCTGGTTTCCTTAGAGCTTGACGAGGTGATGAATGTATCTGACCGCATTCTTGTGATGTATGAAGGTGAGATTGTAGGACAGCTTTATCCGGAAAAAACGACGGTTGAGGAGCTTGGACTATACATGGCAGGTGCGAAAAAGGATACTGTGCCGGCTGAGATTCATTAGCGGAAAGAGGTGATGCAAATGAAAAAGAAAAAAGTAGATTTATCATCAGGCGTTTTGTCTGTGTTCGCGTCGTTAATCTGTATCGCCGTTGGACTGATTGTCGGGCTGATTATCCTTTACTGCATCAACGCGGAGCAGGCTTTTGACGGCTTTACGCGCATCGTAAAGGGCGGCTTTTATCTGATGCCGAAAGGGCTTGGAAGTGTGCTTGCGCAGACGGCTCCGCTGATTATGACGGGGCTTTCCGTTGCGTTTGCGTTTAAGACGGGATTGTTTAATATCGGTGCGGCGGGACAGTATACGCTTGGTGCGCTGGGAGCGCTTTATTTTGCGCTAGTGCTGCATGCGCCCTGGTGGCTCTGTTTGATTGCGGCAATGCTGTTTGGCGCTGTGTGGGGGGCAATTCCCGGACTGTTTAAGGCGTACTTCAATGTCAATGAGGTTATTACGGCAATTATGTTTAACTGGATTGGACTCTATGCAGTGAATGAGATTATTTACAAGGGTGCAATCGGGAATATGTACGATTCTAAAACGACAAAAACATATACCATTAGAAGTGTGTCAGAGGGGTCTGTCATACCGGATTTGGGATTAAACAATATCTTTAAAACAAAATCGACAACAATTGCGATATTTATTGCGATTGTGATTGCGATTATTGTATACATTGTTATTAATAAAACGACGTTTGGCTATGAGCTGAAAGCGTGCGGTCATAATAAGGATGCGGCGAAATACGCGGGGATTAATGATAAGAAGAATATTGTGCTTTCCATGACGATTGCGGGTGCACTTTCGGGGATTGGCGCAGGCTTGTATTATCTTTCCGGCGTGGCAGAGTGGAATCCGCAGGTGAGTACGGCACTCCCGAACATGGGCTTTAACGGGATTCCGGTAGCGCTGTTGGCTCTTAGTAATCCGATTGGCGTTATCTTTGCGGCTCTTTTTGTGTCACATATTACGGTGGGAGGCGGATACCTTCCGACAAAGTATTTCCAGCCGGAAATCGCAGATGTTATTATTGCGGTGATTATTTATCTGTGTGCATTTGTTATGCTGTTTAAGGGATTTGTGATGAATGCGATTGCGTCAAAACGCAAAAACGGTTCTGATGCAAATGCAAAGGAAGCGGCACAAAAGACAGGTGCAAAGGAGAAAGGAAAGGGGGCGGATGCATAATGTTCCTGCTTTTAAAATATACATTACTTTATGCGGTCGTACTGATGCTTGTGGCGCTTGGCGGCATGTTTTCGGAGCGCAGCGGCGTTATCAATATTGCGCTTGAGGGTATCATGGCAATCGGCGGACTTGCAGGGATTTTGGTGCTTTCCGTTTTTGGCGGAACACTTTCGCCTGCGTCGCTTGTAGTCCTTTCTATTTTGGCGAGTGCAGCAGCCGGTATGGTTTATTCGCTTTTGCTTGGCTTTTCGGCGATTACGCTCAAGGCGGATCAGACGATTGGCGGTACGGCATTAAACATGCTTGCCACAGCCGCGGCAGTGGTGATTGTAAAGGCGTATAATAATGCGGCGAGCGGCGGAAACGGTGCAGCGTCGTCAAAGCTTTCCTACTCGAACAATGCTTTTATCTTTACGGCAGGGCCGCTTACTTACAATATTTTTCTGATTATCGGAATTGTGCTTTTGGTTGTGTCGTATGTGTTTTTGTATAAGACCAAATATGGTCTGCGTCTGCGTTCGTGCGGCGAGCATCCGCAGGCGGCAGATTCGGTTGGTATTAATGTGTATAAGTGGCGTTATGCAGGCGTTATGATTTCGGGATTTTTAGGCGGATTGGGCGGTTTTGCATATATTGTGCCTTCCGTTTCGATTTGGAATTTCGAGGTTGGCGTAACGGGCTTTGGTTTCCTTGCGCTTGCGGTTATGATTTTTGGACAGTGGAAGCCGTTTCGGATTGCGGGGGCGGCGGTGTTCTTTGCGATTTTCAAGTCGCTTGCCAATATTGCGGACGCGACGGCGTTGTCAAATCTGCATTTGTCGCAGAATATTTATAACATGATGCCGTTTATTGCGTCGATGATTATTTTGGCACTGACATCGAAGAATTCACAGGCGCCGAAGGCGGAGGGGATTCCTTACGATAAGGGTGCGAGATAAATGATAAGATAGAAAGAAACAGGCTTTGGCTGCTGGTATATAAGCAGCCGAAAGCCTGTTTTTATGATATAAATAAAAATTTGTCCTATAATATATAGCGTTTAATGAACACATTGGTTTCAACAGAGTAGAACTAAATAAATCACTCCGGACATACCCTTTTCATTGAAACCAGTTGCACATTAGTCTGCAATGTGTTGATAAAAAGAGGAAAACGTTTTTTAATCAGTCAAAAAGCCGATTGCAGCTTGTGCCATTCTCATATTGCATGTGACGGAAGAAACAACAGCGCTGTCTTCATTCTGGGAAACTGTAAAAAAGTTCTGTAAAAGTTCGCCGTTTTGTCTTGCATAAAGTCTTAAAGTTGACTAATATAGTAGGAAGAGATTTTCTAAGGAAATTTAACACTGCCTCAGAACGTTGAATAATTTATATTTGAAAACGATTAGGAGCAATAAAACATGAAAACAGGGCTTGTATTGGAAGGTGGCGCTATGCGCGGGATTTATACGGCGGGCGTTTTGGACGTGTTTATGGAACATGACATCAGCTTTGACGGTGTTATCGGCGTGTCGGCGGGTGCGCTGTTTGGCGTGAACCTGCTTTCCAAGCAGAAAGGGCGCGTAATACGATATAATAAGCGGTTTAACGGTGACAAAAATTATATGGGCTTAAAACCGCTCTTAAAGACAGGAAATATCATAGACACCCGGTATGCCTATTATGAGGTGCCTCTAAAGCTTGATTTGTTTGATAATGCAGCCTTTATGGCTTCAAATATTCCGTTTTATGCGGTGGTGACAAACATTGAAACCGGCGAGGCAGAATATATACAGATTAAAGATGTGTTCGCGCAGATGGAAACACTTCGGGCGTCAGCATCAATGCCGTTTGTATCCAAACCCGTTGCACTGGACGGCAAATGGTATCTTGACGGGGCAGTAGCTGACAGCATTCCATATGAGAAGTTTTTGGAAATGGGATATGACAGGCTTGTGGTCGTTTTGACGAAAGATGCGGATTATGTGAAAAGCCCTGTCTCTCCGTTTATGACAAAGGCTTTTTACGACAAAAAATATGCGGATTTTGCGGACAAGCTGCGCAATCGGCATAGTAACTACAATCGTTGTATGGAACGCATCAAAGCAGCAGAAAAAGAAAATAAACTTTTTGTGATAAGACCGACCCAAAGAATAAAAATCAAAAGGACGGAAACAGATCCGCAAAAGATGCAGACAATGTATGAACTCGGACTGCGCGATGCAAACGACGCATTAGGCAGGCTTATGACATATATGAAGAAGCAATAAGTGTGAGGGAATGATAAATTTTTCACATTGCATTTACACTTTGGAAAGGAGTGGCGAAAAGATGAAATGGATGATTGCATCGGACATACATGGTTCGGCGCATTACGCCCGTTTGCTGTTGGAAGCATATGACAGGGAGCAGGCGGACAAGCTGTTGCTTTTAGGGGATATTCTATATCATGGACCAAGGAATGATTTGCCGTGCACGTACGAACCGAAAAAAGTAATTGAACTGTTAAACGAACGAAAAAATACGCTTTTGTGCGTGCGTGGAAACTGTGACACAGAGGTTGACCAAATGGTGCTTGATTTCCCGATACTTGCCGATTATGCAGTTGTCTCAGAGGGCAGTATTGTTATTTATGCGACACATGGACATCAATACAATCCCGATCATCCGCTTCCGGTGTGCGAGGGCGGCATCCTGTTAAACGGTCACACACATGTGCCAAAGTGCATAGAATATAACAGCTTTATTTATATGAACCCGGGTTCCGTATCAATTCCGAAGGAAGGCTCATGGCATGGCTATATGACGCTTGAGAACGGATTGTTTTTGTGGAAGGACATGGACGGGGCGGTAAAAATGAAATATGAAACGGTATAGCTTTGCTGCAAAAAAGTAGAAAATTCCGAAAAAATGGTTGACATCTGAAATAAAAGTGATTATTATAAATAAAAAAGAACATGGTCTGAAACTGGTGATCAAGAGGAGTACATACTTTGGGAGATTTTCAGAGAGCTGCAGGTGGTGTGATTGCGGCAGTCAAAGAAGTATGGAATGGACTTGAGAAGGTGGGAGCAACGAGCCAAGTGCTTTAGTAATGCCCAACGGGATTTCCGCCCGTTATCAAGGGAAAGCGTATGATAGTACGTGTGCAGAGAGGGTGCATTTCATGTGCCAAATTAGGTGGTACCGCAGAGGTTTTAAGCTTTTGTCCTAGTAAAATTAGGATAAGAGCTTTTTTTAATGCCTTATCAGCGCAGGACACACAGGGAAATATTGAGGAGGGTAAGTTTATGACAAAACCGACATATGAACAGGTAAAACAGTACGAAAAGGAATATACATATGTCCCCGTCTGCAAAGAAATTCTGGCGGATGACATCACGCCGATTTTGATGCTCCGCAAACTTGCGGCGCTCGACGAGCAGTATTTTCTGCTTGAGAGCGTGGAAGGCGGAAGACTTGGAAGATATTCGTTTTTAGGCTATCACCCAAAGCTTTCCGTTTCCTGCAAAGACGGCGTTACAAAAGTAAAGGAAAACGGAATGGTGCGCATTGTACCAGGAAAACCGAAGGAAGCGTTGCAGCATATTCTTGAGGTGTACCGCTCGCCGCAGATAGAAGGACTTCCCACCTTTACAGGCGGTTTGGTAGGATATTTTGCATATGAGATGATACAGTATGCGGAGCCAAAGCTGAAA
This sequence comes from uncultured Lachnospiraceae bacterium, assembly GCA_910577115.1. Classification (GTDB taxonomy): domain Bacteria; phylum Bacillota; class Clostridia; order Lachnospirales; family Lachnospiraceae; genus COE1. Next base: position 16,864 of record CAJTMC010000033.1, on the reverse strand, counting down.
ATCAAACAGAGCGATATTAACGACTGTGAGCTGATGATGTTTGATAAGCTGATTGCCTTTGACCAGCTTCACCATAAGCTGTGTTTTATCACAAACGCAAAGACCGCAGAGAAAGAGGAAGGCTACAAAAAGGCAGTAGAGGAGCTTGAAGCGTTTGTGGAAACCATAAGGCTCACCGATCCGATTCCCTATGAGATACCGGCTCCAGCACCTGATTTTACATGCAACCTCTCAAAAGAGGAGTATTGTAAAATGGTGGAAAAAACAAAGCATTATATTAAAGAGGGGGATATTTTTCAAGGTGTTGTTTCAAGGCGCTTTGAGGCGGATTACGACGGAAGTCTTTTGAATGCATACCGCGTGCTGCGCACGACCAACCCTTCCCCGTACATGTACTATATGCAGATAAAGGATATGCAGATTGCGGGAACTTCTCCGGAAACAATGGTAAAGCTCACAAACAAAACGCTCATGACATTTCCGGTGGCGGGCACAAGAAAGCGCGGCAGGGACAGGGAAGAGGACTTGGCGTTGGAGCAGGAGCTTCTTGCGGACGAGAAGGAATGTGCAGAGCACAACATGCTGGTGGATTTGGCAAGAAACGATATCGGAAGGATTGCGGAGTATGGAAGCGTGAAGGTTGATGATTACATGGCGATACACAGGTTTTCGAAAGTGATGCACATTGCGAGCACTGTGACAGGAACACTTGCGCAGGGAAAGACGGCGGCGGACACGGTGGAAGCATTACTTCCGGCAGGAACCCTTTCCGGCGCACCGAAGTTCAGGGCGTGTGAGATTATTGACGAGCTTGAGCCTGTAGCGAGAGGTGTGTATGGTGGAGCAATCGGATACCTGGATTTCAGTGGCAATCTTGATGCATGCATTGCCATACGAACGGCGGTGAAGAAAGGGAAACGGGTTTTTGTGCAGGCAGGAGCAGGAATCGTGGCAGACTCCGTACCCGAAAGCGAGTATCAGGAATGTGCAAATAAGGCGGGAGCAGTGATTGAGGCGATACGCATGACGAACATGGTCATGACATAAGAACTCTGTCGGTAATTTGCAGGTTGAGAAAGGAGCAGGGGTGTTAAAATGATACTTTTAATTGATAATTATGACAGCTTTTCTTTTAATCTGGTACAAATGATTGGCGCGCTTATTGCGGGAAAAGAGGAGCTTAAGGTAATCCGAAATGATACGCTGGGCGTGGAGGAAATCATGGCGCTTGCACCGTCCCATATCGTGATTTCTCCGGGGCCGGGAAAGCCTTCCGATGCGGGAGTGTGTGAGGCGCTGATCAAAGAGGCTGCGGGAAAAATCCCGCTTTTGGGAGTATGTTTGGGACATCAGGCGATTTGCGAAACGCTTGGGGGAAAGGTCACATACGCGCCAAAGCTGATGCATGGAAAACAAAGCCGCGTGAAGGTAAACAATGACAGCCTTATCTTTCGGGGGCTTTCAAAAGAACTTGATGTGGCAAGGTATCATTCGCTTGTTGCGGTAAAGGCGCTGCTGCCGGAATGTCTTGAGGTGACTGCGGTTGATGAAATGGGCGAGGTTATGGCGGTGCAGCATAAAATAAATCCGATTTACGGGTTACAGTTTCACTCCGAGTCGATTATGACTCCGAACGGGGAACATATGATACGGAATTTTCTGACAGGGAATCATTGAAAAATTTCCGGTGCGATAAAAATGACATAAGTGTCATAAAAATAGATTAAATCATTGCAGGATTGCGTTTGGAAAGGGAGCGGTAAAATGATCGTAGAGGCAACGAAAAAAGTAGTTGAGGGAATTGATTTGATAGCAAAAGAGGCAGAGCAGGTCATGGACGAAATCATGAGCGGTGAGGCACAGCAGATTAATATGGCGGCGTTTCTTACGGCACTTCGTATGAAGGGAGAGACAGTTGAGGAGATTACGGCATTTGCGAAGAGCATGAGAAAGCATGGCACGAAAGTGCCGGTAAGCGGAGATGTGCTTGAAATTGTAGGAACAGGCGGTGATGAGGCAAACTCCATTAATATTAGCACAACCGCAGGCATTGTTGCCGCAGCCGCCGGATATAAAGTGGCAAAGCATGGAAACAGAAGTGTCTCAAGCAAGAGCGGCGCGGCGGACTGTTTAGAGGCGCTCGGCGCAAAACTGGATTTGGAGCCTGAGAAAAATGCAAAGGTTTTGGAGCAGGCAAATATCTGTTTCATGTTTGCGCAGAAATATCATGCGGCGATGCGTTTTGTAGGTCCGGTGAGAAAGGAGATCGGTCTTCGGACAGTCTTTAATATTCTTGGGCCGCTCGCAAATCCGGCAGGGGCAAATGTAGAGCTTATGGGAGTGTACAGTGAGGATTTGGTAGAGCCTTTAGCGCATGTGCTCAGCAATCTTGGGGTAAAGCGTGCGCTGGTCGTCTATGGACAGGACAGACTGGATGAGATTTCCGTAAGTGCGCCGACAACCTGTGTTGAGGTCAATGATGGTGTTTTCCAAAAGTACGAGATTACACCGGAGCAGTTTGGCTTTACAAGATGCCAAAAGAGCGATTTGGCAGGCGGCGATGGAGCGGAAAATGCGAAGATTACGGAATGTATTTTAAAGGGTGCGTGTACGGACGCGAGAGCAGATGCGGTGCTGGTGAATGCAGGCGCAGGAATTTATTTGATGAACGGTGCGGCTTCAATCAGGGAGGGCGTACAGATTGCAAGGGAAACCATTCAGAGCGGAAAGGCATATAAGACCTTGCAGAATTTTGTGAACCTTACGAATGCATGTTGAATATCAAAGATTTCAACTGACAAAGTTGTGCCTGTGCAAGAATGGAGGTTTGTTATGATACTTGACGATTTGGCTGCAGCTACAAGGGCGCGTGTTGAAAAAAAGAAAAATGAAGTGTCGTTTGAAGCGGTAAAAAAACAAGCGATGGAGCTTGCACAAAAGGAAACGCAGTTTGATTTTCCGTTTGAGAAATCAATGCAAAATGCAATGCATTTTGCATTGCAAAAGAACGATATCCGTTTTATTTGTGAAGTAAAAAAAGCATCACCCTCAAAGGGGATTATCTCAGAGGATTTTCCGTATCTTGAGATTGCGCGCGATTATGAAAGGGCAGGAGCTGACTGCATATCAGTGCTGACAGAACCAGATTATTTTAAGGGTGAGGACAGATTTTTAAAGGAAATCAATGATGCCGTATCAATTCCTACAATCCGAAAGGATTTTATCATAGATCCATATATGATTTATGAAGCAAAATGTCTGGGAACTTCCTGTGTGCTTTTAATCGCTGCACTTCTTGATACGGATACGATCAGGGAATACAAGGCGGTGTGTGATGCGCTTGGACTTTCGGCGCTTGTGGAGGCACATGACGAGGCAGAGATTGAGAGCGCCATAAGAGCAGGAGCGCGTATGATTGGCGTCAACAACCGCGACTTAAAAACGTTTACGGTAGACATTAACAATAGTATCAGACTGCGGAAACTGGTGCCGGAAAACATTCTTTTTGTGGCAGAAAGCGGTATTGGGACAGCACAGGACATTGAGGCTTTGCGGCAGGCAGGGGTAAACGGCGTACTGATTGGAGAAACGCTGATGCGCAGCAATGATAAAAAAGCAATGTTAGATAGGCTTAGAGGCGGAGTGAAAAATGAAACGATTCAAACCATAGGATAGGTTTGGGTATGAGAGCTTGAACCGTTAATGCTTGGAAGGAGCGGGGGTTAGAGATGACAAAGGTTAAGATCTGTGGTCTGAAAACGCTTGCAGACGTGGAAGCGGTAAACCGGTACTTGCCGGACTATATCGGCTTTGTGTTTGCCAATACGAAACGTTATGTGACGGACGAACAGGCGCTTGCAATGAAGCAGGCGCTTGCTGGCAGGATAAAGGCTGTGGGGGTTTTTGTAGAGGAACCGCTTGCGCATGTGGTAAGCCTGTGTGAAAAAGGCATTATCGATATTGCACAGCTGCATGGTTCAGAGAGTGAGGAATACATCAGAGCGTTAAAACAAAAAACTGACACTTGTGTCATAAAAGCGACACGGGTACAGACACCGGAGCAGGTTTTTCGGGTGATGTCCGACGAGGCGGACTATATGCTTTTTGACACCTACAATAAGGGGGCGCCCGGCGGTACGGGTGAGCGATTTCCGCTGGAAATACTGGAGAAAAGCTTATCGGATATGGCGGCACAGGGTAGGAAAATAAAGCCGTTTTTCCTTGCGGGCGGCCTTGACTGTGAGAATGTGGCAGAGGTGATTGGAAGAACGGAATGCTTTGCGGTGGATGTAAGCACAGGGGTGGAGACGGACGGCGTAAAAGACGAAAGAAAGATAAAGCAGTTTATAGAAAAGGTGAGAGGTTAGGAAAGGAGCAAGATTCGTAACATGGAAGAAAGAAAAGGCAGATATGGCGCATACGGCGGACAGTATATTCCGGAAACATTAATCCCTGCTGTGCAGGAGTTAGAACAGGAATATGAGAAATATAAAAACGATCCTGCATTTCAACAGGAGTTAAAGGATTTAATGGAAAAGTACGCAGGCAGACCTTCGCTTTTGTACTATGCAGAAAAAATGACGAAGGATTTGGGCGGGGCAAAAATATATTTAAAACGGGAAGATTTAAACCATACAGGATCGCATAAAATCAACAATGTGCTTGGTCAGGTGCTTTTGGCAAAAAAAATGGGCAAAACACGCGTGATTGCGGAAACCGGTGCAGGACAGCATGGCGTTGCCACAGCTACGGCAGCAGCGCTTATGGGCCTTGAATGTGAGATTTTTATGGGAAAAGAGGATACGGACAGACAGGCGCTCAACTGTTATCGAATGGAGCTTTTGGGGGCAAAGGTTCATCCTGTCACATCAGGCACAATGACATTAAAGGACGCAGTGAACGAAACAATGCGGGAGTGGGTATCAAGAATGGACGATACGCTTTATGTATTAGGTTCCGTTATGGGGCCGCATCCGTTCCCGATGATTGTGCGGGATTTCCAGAAGGTCATTGGCGAGGAAATCAAGCAGCAGCTAATGGAAGCGGAGGGAAAGCTTCCCGACGCGGTCATTGCCTGTGTTGGCGGCGGAAGCAATGCAATGGGGGCCTTTTATGAGTTCATACCTGACACGAGTGTCAGATTAATCGGCTGCGAGGCGGCAGGACTTGGCGTTGACAATCCAAAGAATGCAGCAACAATTACCAATGGAAGCGTCGGTATTTTTCACGGGATGAAATCCATCTTCTGTCAGGACGAATACGGACAGATAGCGCCAGTTTATTCCATATCGGCAGGACTTGACTATCCGGGGATCGGGCCGGAACATGCGAACCTGAATGAGACAGGACGTGCGCAGTATGTGCCTGTGACGGACCAGGAGGCAGTGGAGGCATTTGAATATTTGTCAAGGACAGAGGGCATTATTCCGGCAATCGAGAGTGCGCATGCGGTGGCATATGCGAGGAAGATCGCGCCCGAATTTGGCAAAGACCAGATTATTGTGGTCAATATTTCGGGACGCGGCGATAAGGACGTGGCAGCGATTGCGCGGTACAGAGGCGTGGAAATTTTTGATTAGGAGGAGAATAAAAATGAGCAGAATAAAAAGTGCATTTGAAAATAAAAAGGCGTTAATCGCGTTTGTGACGGGCGGAGATCCCGACCTTGAGACGACGGAGGCGCTGATTCCGCAAATAGCAGAGGCAGGTGCAGATTTAATCGAAATCGGCATTCCGTTTTCCGATCCGATTGCGGAGGGGATCGTGATACAGGAAGCGGACGAGAGGGCGCTAAAGGCGCAGACGACCACCGATAAGCTGTTTGACATGGTAAAGCGGGTACGGGAAAAGGTGGAGATTCCGCTTGTGTTTATGACATACATTAATCCGGTTTATACATACGGTACGGAACGATTTATAAAGAAATGTGCGGAGTGCGGGATAGACGGCGTGATTATTCCCGATGTACCGTTTGAGGAAAGAGGGGAAGTGTTGGATATCTGCGAAGCGCAGGGTGTTGCGCTAATCTCCATGATAGCGCCCACCTCCAAAGAGCGCATTCACATGATAGCGAGGGAAGCAAAAGGCTTTCTCTATTGTGTGTCATCACTCGGCGTTACCGGTGTAAGGAGCAAAATCACGACAAATATCAAAGAAATGGTCGATCAGGTCAAGGCAGTGTCGGACATTCCATGTGCGATCGGCTTTGGCATTTCCACACCGGTACAGGCAAAGGAAATGGCGGCTGTGGCAGACGGGGCGATCGTTGGGAGCGCGATTGTGAAAATTATTGCACAGCATGGAAAAAACTGCATAAAGCCTGTCTGTGCGTATGTAAAAGAGATAAAAGCGGCTGTGGCGACTGTATAAGCCGCCTTTTTTTCTTGCACAAATAAGAAAAGGTGTTATAATCGTATTTATAAAGATTTCATAAAGATTTTTGAGAGAGAGGGACTGACACATATGAAAATCATCATAGCAGGAGACGGAAAGGTCGGCTCGACGCTGGCAAAACAGCTCTCTGCAGAAGGATATGATCTGACACTGATTGATGCAAAGGCAAAGGTGCTGGAAATGAGCGAGGAGCGCTATGACGTCATGGCAGTGCAGGGAAATTGTGCGACGATGGAAGTACTTGACAATGCGAAGGTGAAGGAGACGGATCTTTTGATTGCCGTCACAAATGCGGACGAGGTGAATCTTCTGTGCTGTCTTCTTGCACATGGCATGAATCCCAAAATACATACGATTGCGCGCGTGCGGAATCCGGAATACACCAAACAGGTGTACGAAATGCGCGGGCTTTTTGGCATTTCCATGATGATTAATCCCGAGGGGAGTGCAGCGCTAGAAATCGAGCGGCTGATTAAATATCCCGGTTTTTTAAAGCGTGATACTTTTGCGAAGGGAAGAGTGGAGATTGTGGAGCTTCGTATCGAGAGCAACTCTAAGCTGTGCAATCTGACATTAAACGATTTGGAGGGCGTGATTAAGTGTAATATCTTAGTCTGCGCCGTTTTGCGTGACGGAAAGGCAATTTCGCCGAACGGATATTTTACGCTGAAGGAAAATGACAGGATTTTCGTGACGGCGTCGCCGCAAAATCTTACCATATTGTTGAAAAACCTCGGTATTATTACGCATAAGGCAAAGCAGGTCATCATATGCGGCGGCGGCAGGGCAAGCTATTATCTTGCAAAGGGATTGGCAAACAGCGGAATCGCGGTAAAGATTATCGAGCGTGATAAAGAGCGGTGTGTGGAGATTGCGACGCTTCTTCCGGAGGTCGATATCATACATGGTGATGCAAGCAGTGAGTTTGTGCTTGAGAGTGAGGGGATTGCAAAGTGTGACGCGCTTGTGACACTAACCGGCGTGGACGAAATGAATACAATGATCTCGCTTTACGGTCACAGCTGCGGTGTTCCTCAGATTATTACAAAGATTGGCCGCATTGAGAACAGCACGCTTTTAAATTCGCTTCCGATCGGAAGTATTATCAGCCCGAAGGCGCTTTGCAGCAATGCGATTGTGCGCTACGTGAGAGCGCTGCGCAATCAGACGGGGGCGGCGCGTGCCATTCACTATATTGCAGACGGACAGGCGGAGGCAATCGAATTTCTCGTGGACGAGAACACGCTGCACTGCGGGGAGCCTTTAAAGCAGCTCCATATCAAGAAAAACGTGCTTGTTGCGTCTATCACAAGCGGCTTTCGGCAGACGATCATACCAAATGGTGATTCTGTGTTTGAGAAGGGGAATACGGTGCTGATTGTCACAAGCGCAAAGCAGGTGCTTTATAGTTTAAATGATATTTTTGAATAAAAAAGTTTGAAAAGAATACCTATGACAACAATCGGATAAGGGTAACAGGACACGATTATGAATTATAAAATGATGGGAAAATTTATCAGCAGAATTTTGCTGGTGGAAGCTGTTTTTATGGTACCAGCGCTGCTGATTAGCATTTTTAAAGGGGAAACGAAGAGTATTGTCGGTTTTGTTTCCAGTATTGTAATTATTTTGGTGCTGGCAGGTATCATGATGCTGTTGTGCGGCAATTCGCCGAAGGCTTTCTATGCAAGGGAGGGTCTTGTGTGCGTGGGAATCAGCTGGATTGTTATGAGTCTTTTGGGCTGTCTGCCGTTTTTTATCTCAGGAGAGATTCCGGACTTTATGGATGCGCTGTTTGAGACGGTTTCCGGTTTTACCACAACGGGAGCTACTGTGATGAGCGAGATTGAGGATATGGCTTATGGAATTCTTTATTGGCGCAGCTTTACGCATTGGCTTGGGGGAATGGGCGTACTGGTGCTTGTGCTTGCGATAAGCTCCGGAGGCGACAGCAAAAGCGGTTTTACAATGCATCTTTTAAGAGCGGAAAGTCCTGGACCGAAAGTTGGTAAACTTGTCCCGAAGATGAAAACCACAGCAGAGATTTTGTATGCGATTTATATAATTCTTACAGTGTTGAATATTTTGTTTCTGCTGATAGGAAAAATGCCGTTGTTTGACGCGGTCTGTACGGCTTTCGGAACGGCGGGAACCGGTGGATTTGGCATTAAAAATGACAGCATTGCGGGTTATAGCCCGTATTTGCAGAATGTATGTACAGTGTTTATGCTGCTGTTTGGCGTGAATTTCAGCTGTTATTATATGATTATAATCAAACAGATCAAAAGCGTGTGGAAAGACGAAGAACTGCGTTTTTATGTTGGAATGGTTGTTGCGAGTATTGTTTTGATTGCATGGAATATCAGAGGTTTTTACGGCACGATTGGGGAGACAGTAAGACATGCGGCTTTTCAGGTGGCAAGCATTGTAACGACTACGGGATTTGCAACAACGGACTTTGACTTATGGCCGACGCTCTCGAAAATGATTTTACTGATGCTGATGCTTGTCGGTGCCTGTGCGGGAAGTACGGGAGGCGGTTTTAAGTTTGCAAGACTTCTTTTAATTTTAAAGAGTATCAGAAGAAACGTGCGTCAGGTATTGCAGCCGCAGAAGATTCAGGTGGTGCGGGTAAACGGACAGCCTGTGGACGAGAAAATTTTGGATAATACGAATGCATATCTTGCGATTTATGTGATTATAATTGTTATAAGCTGTATTTTGATTGCAGTAGACGGATTTTCCATGACGACAAACATTTCTGCGGTGATTGCATGCTTCAACAATGTCGGTCCGGGGTTTGAAGCGGTGGGCGCTACCTGCAATTTTGCTGCCTTTGGCTATTTTTCAAAGCTGGTGCTGATTGTTGACATGCTTGCGGGAAGACTGGAAATTATTCCGATTTTTATTCTGTTTTCAGGCGCGGCATGGAGACACAGATAGGAGGACAGTATTTATGGAAAAGGAAGAGGCAGTAAAACTTTTGGAAAAGAAAGGTTTTACGGTAGTGTACGAGAGCGGAGTGCCGGTTGTTATCTATGAGGGCGGAGAGAAGGAAATGAAGGAAGCTTATAAAAAAGCAGCTGCCTTTTTGAAAGAGAAAGGATATGCGGCGAGTTTTGGCGTGCGCGGAGACACTAAAAACAGGCAGCAGCCCGCAAAGACAGCCTATACACAGCTAAAAGAGAACGAGGACGGACAGCTGAGTCTCTTGTAACGATTGACGAATCTGCAAAATGCGATTATAATAGTAATACTGGATTGAAAATATCAATTATTAATAGATTGGAGAGGTACAAAATGAAAAAGCTTGAGGAATACATAAGATCAATCCCTGATTTTCCGGAGCCGGGCATCATTTTCAGGGATGTAACAAGTGTTTTGCAGGATGCGGATGGTCTTCGCCTTGCAATTGACACTATGCAGGATTTGGTGAAGGATTTGGAATATGATGTGGTGGCAGGAGCCGAGTCAAGAGGATTTATTTTCGGCACACCGATCGCTTACAACAATCACAAGCCGTTTGTGTTAATCAGGAAAAAGGGGAAGCTTCCATCAGAAACGGTGTCGGTAGATTATGATTTGGAGTATGGAAAAGCAACCATTGAAATGCACAAGGATTCCATTAAGCCCGGTCAGAAGGTGCTTGTCGTAGATGACCTGATTGCAACAGGCGGAACGACAGAGGCAATGATTCAGCTGATTGAATCGCTTGGCGGAAAGGTAGTCGGTGTTGTTGTCTTAATGGAGCTTGCAGGCTTGAAGGGACGTGACAGACTTGCAGGCTACCGACTGGATTCGGCAATAACTTATGAGGGAAAATAGACTGAAAAATTTGTGCTGGTGCCTGAATTTGCAGGTTAGGGTTAACATAAAGGATTAGAATTGGTTTGGTGATGCAGAGTGACAGACGAAAAGCAGTTAAAGACGGGGACTTATGAGGATTCCTTAATTATAAATGGAAGTAAGTCAGGCCCCCGCAGGACAGACGAGCGCAGAATCGAGTACATCAAAGAATTCCAAAGCCCCGATACGCTTTATCAGGGGCTTGTTCGGCGTGTGCAGAAATACCACCCTTCCGATGATATTACCCTGATTGATAAGGCGTATGTAACAGCGTGTGAAGCGCATAAGGATCAGGTGAGAAAATCGGGGGAGCCCTATATTGTTCACCCGCTTTGTGTGGCGATTATCCTTGCCGATTTGGAGCTTGATAAGGAGACGATTATCGCAGGCCTTCTGCATGACGTGGTGGAGGACACCATCATGACGAATGAGGAGCTGCAGGAGCAGTTTGGGCCTGACGTGGAGCTTTTGGTAGACGGCGTGACAAAGCTGGAGCAGTTACAGTATACGGGGGACGCCGCCCCTGACCGCCCGACAAGCCGCGAGGAGCTGCAGGCGGAAAATTTAAGAAAAATGTTCCTTGCAATGGCAAAGGATATTCGCGTTATTCTGATAAAGCTTGCCGACCGTCTTCACAATATGCGCACATTAAAATATAAGTCACCCGAGAGCCAAAAGCGGATCGCAAGAGAGACGCTTGATATTTATTCGCCGCTTGCGGAGCGGCTTGGTATCTCGAAAATAAAGATAGAGCTTGATGACCTTTCGCTCAAATATCTTGAGCCGGAGGCGTATTATGATTTGGTGGAAAAAATTGCCTTGCGAAAAGATGCACGTGAGAAGTATGTGCAGGAACTGGTTGACGAGGTCACGGAGCACATCGTGGGTGCGGGAATAGAAGCGCAGATTGACGGGCGTGTAAAGCATTTTTTTAGCATCTACAAGAAAATGAAGAACCAAAATAAGACAATTGATCAAATTTATGATTTGTTTGCGGTACGCATTATTGTCAATTCCCTAAAGGACTGCTATGCGGCGCTTGGTGTGATTCATGAGATGTATAAGCCGATGCCAGGACGCTTTAAGGACTTTATTGCCATGCCCAAAACCAACATGTACCAGTCGCTTCACACGACGCTGATTGGTCCTACGGGCACGCCTTTCGAGATACAGATTCGAACTTATGAGATGCACAGGGTAGCCGAGTATGGTATTGCTGCGCACTGGAAGTATAAGGAAGAGAGCGATGGAAAGGTTTCCAAAGGCGGCGAGGAGGAGAAGCTTGCCTGGTTAAGTCAGATTCTGGAGTGGCAGCGCGATACTTCCGACAACAAAGAATTTGTCAAGCTGCTAAAGAGTGATTTGGATTTGTTTTCCGACCATGTTTACTGTTTTACGCCGTCCGGAGAAGTCAAAAATCTTCCTGCAGGCTCTACACCGATTGACTTTGCGTACAGCATTCACAGTGCGGTAGGCAACAGAATGATTGGAGCGCGGGTAAACAGTAAGCTTGTTACGATAGATTACAAGATTAATAACGGAGACTGTATTGAGATTATTACCTCACAGAACTCCAAAGGGCCAAGCCGCGACTGGTTAAATATTGTAAAGTCCTCACAGGCGAAGAATAAGATTTCCCAGTGGTTTAAGAATGAGTTTAAGGAAGAGAATGTCACCAGGGGACGTGAGCTTTTGGCAAATTACTGCAAGTCGAAGAGTATTAATGCCCAGGAGCTGCTAGTGCCGGATTATCAGACTGAGGTGATGCACAAGTATGGCTTTAATGACTGGGATGCGCTGCTTGCAGCGGTCGGACATGGTGCGCTCAAGGAAGGGCAGGTTATCAACCGGTTACAGGAAATTTATGCCAGAACGCATAAAAAGGAGATTACAGACAGCGAGCTTTTGGCTTCGATTCAGGAAAATGGCGCCAATAAGATGGTGCATTCAAAGGGAAAGGGCGGTATTGTCGTAAAGGGGACGCATGATGTGGCAGTGCGGTTTTCACGCTGCTGTGCGCCGGTGCCGGGTGATGAAATCGTAGGTTTTGTCACAAGAGGGCGCGGTGTTTCCATACACAGAACAGACTGTGTTAACATTATTTGTCTGTCCGAGATCGAGCGAGCAAGGCTGATTAGCGCCGAGTGGCAGCATGAGGCGAATAATGAGAATGAAAAGTACCTTACGGAAATTGCAATTTATGCGCATAACAGAAGTGGTTTGATTGCGGATATTTCAAAAACGCTGATGGAAAAAAATATTGATGTGATTTCCATGAATTCGAGAACGAGCAAGCAGGGGATTGCGACGCTGGCAATGTCGTTTGAGATTGGCGGACGCGATGAGCTTAGAACCATTATAGAAAAGCTGAAAATGATTGACAATGTGATTGATATTGAACGGACGACAGGATAATGAAAAATTTGTGCAACGGTGCAAATTCATAGATTGGGAAAGGAGTACAACTGTCGATATGGCGGATTTAAAGGTAAAAAGAAGGGTACTTGGTGCCTGTCAGACAAATTGTTATTATGTGTACAGAGAGGGTGCAGATGAGATCGCCATTATTGATCCGGGTGACAACGGCGACGTTGTTTTTGCGGATGCGAGGAGTCTGGGATTTGAAAAGATTGCAGGGATTCTTTTGACACATGGACATGGAGACCATACGGGCGGTGTGCTGGAGCTGAAACGGCTTAGCGGTGCAAAGGTTTATGCGTATGAGGACGAGGCAGACATTTTAAAAGATCCCGAAAAGAATGTTTCGCAGTGGTTTGGTAAAGGATATGGTTTTGAGGCGGATGTGTACTTGCAGGATAAGCAGACACTTACAATGGCAGGTGTGGATTTTGAGGTGATCCATACGCCTGGTCATACCAAGGGAGGCTGCTGCTTTTATGTGAGGGAGGATTTGACGCTGTTTTGCGGGGATACGATTTTCAATTGTTCTGTGGGAAGAACCGACTTGTATTCGGGTTCTATGCGTGCGCTGGGAGATTCGATTCGGGAGCGGATTATGACGCTGCCGGATGATGTGAAGCTTTATTCGGGGCACGGTGATGCGACTACGGTAGGATATGAGAGAAAGTATAATCCATGTCTTGGATAGGCATGGATTTATCTATGCTTTGGGAAAAGAACATGGATTTTTATGGATTTTGGAACAGATACAGAGAGGCTTGGGATTGTAATGATAAGGATATATACGAACAGAGAAAACTATCAGTATGATCTGCATGCACTGTTTAAGGCGTTTTATCCGGAGCAGGAAGTGCGGGTATATGGTGAGCATATGGCGTCAGACGGGGAAAGTGACGGTAGTCGGGCGGTCATTTATTTTTATGACAGACAGGTAGAAGCGGTATTTGATATTGATAGGGAAAAGCAGTACACAAATATTTATAAAAATGACACGCATGTCACAAAAGACATACTTAAGCTTTCTGTATATGAAGACCTTTGCGACTATACAGGGAGGACGCTTCCTTGGGGAAATTTGACGGGAATCAGACCGACAAAGCTGCCGATGGGAATGCTGAAAGAGGGGATGTGCGATGCGGAAATTATTGCGCAGATGAAAGAAACCCATGCGCTTAGTGATGAGAAGGCGCAGTTAAGCTTAGACATTGCAAAGCGGGAAAAGAAAATTTTGGAAAAGATTCATTATCAGAATGGATACAGTCTTTATATCGGTATCCCGTTTTGTCCGACAACCTGCCTGTACTGCTCCTTTACATCGTATCCGATCGCGATGTGGAGAAAGCGCATTGACGATTATTTGCAGGCGCTTTTTCGGGAGATTGATTTCGTGTCGGAAGTGTATAGGGAAAAGCTGCTTGATACGGTTTATATCGGCGGCGGCACGCCCACGACGCTGGAGGCGGACGCACTTGACAGGGTGCTGTTGTATATTAGGGAGAAATTGGATTTTAGTCATGTGACGGAGTTTACGGTGGAGGCAGGACGCGCTGACAGTATCACAAAAGAAAAACTGGTGGTTTTGAAAAAGCACGGTGTTACGCGTATATCGGTGAATCCGCAGACTATGAAGGATGAAACGCTAAAAATGATAGGAAGACAGCACACAGTAGAGCAGGTGCGGCAGGCGTTTCGGTTTGCAAGGGAAGCAGGGTTTGATAATATTAATATGGATATTATTTTGGGACTTCCGGGAGAACTGGAGGCAGATGTGCAGCATACGATTGACGAGATTATCAGGCTTAATCCGGACAGTCTTACCGTTCATTCCCTAGCGATAAAAAGGGCGTCAAGGCTTAGAGAGTGGATTGAGGAGAATGGTATTGCCTCACTGAAAAATACGGACAGCACGATGGAAATTGCAAGGAAAGGTTCGGATATGCTTGGCATGAAACCTTATTATCTTTACAGGCAGAAAAATATGTCGGGGAATTTTGAGAACGTTGGTTATGCGAGGGAAGGGAAGTATGGTATTTATAATATTTTAATTATGGAGGAAGTGCAGACTATTGTGGCATTGGGAGCCGGTTCGATTACGAAAAGGGTGTATCCTGACGGGCGGATTGAACGGTGCGAGAATGTCAAGGATGTTTCCCAATATATCGAGAGAATCGGGGAAATGATTGAGCGCAAAAAGCATCTTTTATGTGATTGATGGTTAGATTTCTAAAAGGAAAATTATTGAGTGGCTGGCACGATTGGGTACTAAAAAAATCCCAAAGTGCAACAAATTTCAGTTGAATAATATGTAATAATACTTCATATTACATTTTTCACTCGATGTGCAACAAATAATTTAGTGGTGTCAGTAACACCATCCAAAGGACATTTCAAATAACAATGAAATGTCCTTTTTTGCGCACTTTTGACGGTTTATAGGTGCAACAAAGGTATTTGGGGAAACTGTGTTAGCAATTATCAGTCATTCATCTAAGAGAATTGGAGGAAAGAAGCATGAGTAGTAGTACAGCGTCAGGAGCAGAGAGAGCGATTATTTTTATCAGCGATGCACATGAAAAATTTTACTATGAGAAATTGAAAAAGGTTAGGTATCAGGATGTGTATCACAAGACACTTGTATATTGTCTTGGTATCAGTGATGACACAAGAAGGAACGTTTATAGTATCTATGATTTTAATATAGGTAACGTGAAAACGGAGTGCCTGCATGAAGGCTGGCAGACCAGCGGGAGCGTGAAAGTGGTCAGGATGGCGTTTCATCTTTACTGTAACGGTACGCCGAGTGTTCTTGATTACGACGATGCGGAGGAACAGGTAGACGAGAGCAGGCTTTATACAGTGGAGGAATTATTCTGCTGTGACTAATGCACAAATCCAACAAGTTGGATTATATTTTTGGCAGGCGGTACAGATGCGGTATCCGGAGTATGTAACGTATAACAAAAATCTGTATGCCATGCTTGGAGGACAGGATTGATATTAAAAGTCATGCTTATGGGAACGAGAAACAATATGAAGTGGTTCAGGAAGATTTTACAGAGAAGCCCTAAAATGGAAGTGACGGAGTTTTCCGATTTGTTCGCGAACAAAGGGACAAAGAAGTATTACAGGGCTTATGTGGAAGTAAGAAAAAGCAATATAAAAGAATAATAGTAGAAAGCAAAGGAGAATCAGATCATGTGTAAAATAATCGCAATCGCAAATCAGAAAGGTGGAGTCGGTTATGACCACCACAACAAGCAATTCGGGCAAAGGACTTGCAAAACAGGGGAAAAAGGTGCTTTTAATAGATGCACAGGGAAGCCTTACCGCAAGTCTTGGTTACAATGATGATCCACCTTTCCCCGGCAAAGCAGGCGGAGGGCATCATCAACCGGGTAGAGTTTGCAAGACCGCTTTTTCCGACGATGAGCGAAACCTTATCGTGAATTATGCCTTTAAGCTGAATGATATGGAAAAGACAAGGGAGCTTGCGGAGCATATCTATTCAGGCAAATATGTTCCAGATTATTTTGGAGGTAAAAGTTGACAGTATTCTTTAAAACCTTTATAATTAAACCATGAGTTTAATTATCAGGAGGCAGACAATGGCACGGAGAAAAAAAGAGCCGAAAAGTGTACATCGGGAAAAAATTGCTTCCGCTGCGTCAGTATTGTTCACGGAGAGAGGCATAGCGGCAACCTCTATGGACGATATAGCCAAAGCAGCCGGATACAGCAAAGCGACTTTATATGTGTATTTTGAGAACAAAGAGGAAATTGTTGGTATCTTAGTGCTGGACAGCATGAAAAAACTTTATCATTACATCGCTTCTGCACTGGAGCAGCAGCAAACCACAAAAGAACAATACAATTTCATTTGTCGTGGATTGGTTCAGTATCAGGAAGAATTTCCGTTCTACTTCAAAATGGTATTGGATAAAATCAATATTGATTTTGAGCGCCACGATTATCTTCCCGAAGAAAAAGAAACTTATCAAATAGGGGAAGAAATAAACGAAAAGATAAAGGAATTTTTAATATCCGGCATAGATAAAGGCGATTTACGCAGCGATCTGAAAATCATGCCTGCTATTTTTGCTTTCTGGGGTATGTTGTCCGGGCTGATTCAGCTTGCAGAAAATAAAGAAGAATATATTAAAAAAGCAATGGGATTATCAAAAGTCCAGTTTTTAGAACATGGTTT
>CAJTMC010000032.1 GCA_910577115.1 uncultured Lachnospiraceae bacterium | reverse complement strand
TTATGTCTTGTGGTTCCGGATCCTCATCAGGCATTACCAGCTCTTCATCGAGCAGGATTGTGTTGGTGTCTTCCATATAAAAGAGCTGCAGTTCATGTCCCTCCGAAAGGTCAAAATCCACATATAATTGACCGAGTCCGTCAATCCTTCCCTTTGTCTTGCTATGCATTTTAGCCTGATACACATGTCCCCTGAATTCAACCTTCACCGGTTTATTCAACCCAATATCGAATTCTTTTCCGGCACATATGATCTTGTACTTTACATCTGTAGCTCCCAGTTTTCTCTTCGTGTTTAACGGTATCATATGTCTGCTTCCTACTTCCTCTTTCCTATTTATAGAACATTTTTCGCAATAAATTATAGCATATTTGTCATCAATACACAACACAAATAATTTTACATGCAGTTGTACAATTATAATTTTTGTTAAAACTGTAGCTGAAAGATAATTCGGAAAAATTATGCGAAATTATGCGAAAAAACAAAAATATTGACTTATTGTGGAATGTATGCTTAAATTTATATGAAGTTTATAGTTAAAAACATCTTATTTTCTAAGAGGACATATATTATGAGAGGGATTTCGGACATTCCAATAAAAGAACTAAATGACGACTGTTTTTCGGTTTCCAAATATGTGAAGGGATTAGCAGAATATATTAAGATCTGTGAAACACCAACAACGATTGCTGTCCAGGGGGACTGGGGCAGCGGAAAAACCAGTATGCTTAATATGGTTAAGGTAGCGCTTGGAGCTCAGGTCAAAACAGTTTGGTTCAATACATGGCAGTATTCTAAATTTAATATGGATAACAGGCTGCCGCTTTCTCTGCTTCAGCATCTATACAACGCACTGTGCTTGGACAGTGATCCAAAATCACAGAAAAAAATGGCCCGGGCTTTCAGTTCAATTGCCGCTGTCGGAATAAAAGCTGGAACATATGTTATGGATATAATGGGTGCACAGAAGCTTGCCGAGGATATTGATAACGGAATAAATAAGGACAGCAGGACAACTGACGATGAAGATCTTATCAATGTAATAGAAAACCTTAAGAATGATTTTCAACAGGCAATAGACGATATATATCGCAAGGAAAATAAACGCATTGCAGTATTTATAGATGATCTCGACCGCCTTGCTCCTGTACGAGCTGTAGAGCTTATGGAAGTGTTGAAGCTATTTCTTGACTGCCGTCACTGTGTATTCATTCTCGCAATTGATTACGATGTTGTGACAAGGGGAATAAGCGTAAAATACGGCGATGACTTTGGCAAAAAGCAGGGTAAAAAATTTTTTGATAAGATCATTCAAGTGCCTTTCTTTATTCCGGTAGAACAATATGATATCAAGGAATATGTACGAAGGTCAATGCCGGCAGCCGTCAAGCTGGATGAAGAGAATATGCCTGAATACATAAGCATGATAAGCAGTTCAGTCGGTTGCAATCCAAGATCAATGAAACGCTTGTTCAATGCATTTCTGTTGATCTCTATGATAAACATTGATAGTGAATTTGTTAAAGATCCAATTGCACAAAAACTGTTGTTCGCCATATTATGTATGCAGCTTTCAATGGAAGATATATATAAATATATTGTTGAAAATTCCGCCAATATAGACGAACAGTTTTTCCTTGAATTTCTTGAGGAAAAAGAAGATGAAGACGAATACTTTATAGGTATCAATATAACCGACGAAGAATTTAATGCAGACAGCGCTTTGACGTTTATGAGACAGTTAGCAAATATAGTTAAAGGCAGTGGAGAAATGACAGCCAGCAATAATGTTAATAAAATAAAAGAAATACTTACTGTTTCCTCGAGTACCAATAATGTTATTATCAGGAAACAGAATGGTACTGCAGAGCTTATTCAGGATACTGAGATTGAAAAAACTATCGGGAATACAGATATGAAATACAAGATCCTCACCTGTGGTTCAAAATTCAATATCGGACAAAATCAGCCGATAACACTTGTTTACAACCAAAAAGAATATGTTGCAAAAATGCACTCAACTGCAAAGGGCAGGATTGACGGATTAAAATCTTTCTATACTGACAGCACCTTAAAAGAGGGTGACAAATGTACATTAAAGTATGTTTTCGCCGAAAAGAAGGTATATATAACAATAAACAGATAAAATGAAAACCATCGGTTGAACCGATGGTTTATTGCATTATAAGGACTGGTTTCCGACATGGGAGATTATTTTGCCTTCAAAATTTCAAGCAATCTTACAAAATATTCCGGAAGCGGCGCCTCAAATTCCATGTATTTATGAAACGCAGGATGTACAAAACCGATTGTCATGGCATGAAGTACCTGCCCTTCCAGCTTAAAAGGCGCTTTCTGATTTGTATACGTCGCATCGCCAAGCAGCGGATGCCCAATGCTTGCCATATGCACGCGAATCTGATGTGTTCTTCCCGTCTCAAGCTGACACTCCACATAAGTATATCCACGAAAACGCTCAAGGACTTTATAATGCGTGACAGCGTGTTTTCCGTTTTTTTCATTTACGGCCATTTTTTTTCGATCCGCAGGATGCCGCCCTATCGGTGCAGATATCGTGCCCTCGTCTTCTTTTACGACACCAAAAACGACTGCCCGATACTTTCGCGTGATATCATGCGCCTTTAAAAGGGCAGCAATGGCATTATGCGTTTCATCATTTTTACAGATAATCAGAGAACCTGTGGTATCCTTGTCAATGCGGTGAACAATTCCGGGACGCATGACACCGTTAATTCCCGAAAGCTCACCGCGGCAATGATACATAACAGCATTCACCAGCGTCCCCTCATAATGTCCGGGAGCCGGATGCACAACCATATTTTTGGGCTTATTGACAATCAACAAATCCTGATCTTCATAAAGAATATCCAGCACAATATCCTGTGCCGGAATATCCGGCTCCACCGATTTTGGTATTGTGAACCGAACCCGGTCATCTACCCTTACCTTATAATTTGCCTTGACAGCAACCTCATTTACCAATACATTACCGTCTTTAATAATCTTTTGAATATAGCTTCTTGAAAGCGAACCAAGATAACTGCTGATACACTTATCAATACGCTCGCCTTCCATCTCCAGAACCGCCTCAAAAACAACCTCATTTGCCTCCATAAAATTCCCTATCTCCCTTATTTCAGATCACGAAACTTTTTTGTCCGAAACGTAAGAAACTCCAAATCAGACTCCTTATAAACAAAGATAAGAAGAACTGCAAGGGAAATTGCGGCAAGCGTTACATAGATATCCGCCACATTAAATACCGGAAAATTAATCAGACTAAAATACAAAAAATCAACAACATAGTCATACCGCACTCTGTCAATTAAGTTTCCAACCGCGCCGCTTGCAATAAAAACAAGCGTAATATGAAGTTTAATATACATCTTCTGATAAGGCGCTTTCCAAAGCACATAAACAATAGTGCAAAGAATCACTGCTGCAATAAAGATAAAGAAAAATTTCTGTCCCTGCAGCATGCCGAATGCAGCGCCCCTGTTTTCGAGATAATGAAGTTCAAAAACACCATCCACAACGGAATAAGGCGGCTGATTTTTCAATTTGAGTACGGCAAAATACTTTGATATCTGGTCTGCCGCAATCAAAAGTACGGCTAACACAAAATCCACGATTAACAAAATGACTTTTTTCTTATTCATCCCAATCCTCTTCAGAAAAATAAATTTCATGAATTCCCGCTTTTATTTCGTCTTTTGTAACGGTGGAATCAATCACTGCCTTTCCGACCTTTTTTAGAAGAATGAATTTAATCTGATCACCTTCCATTTTCTTGTCGGAAGCCGTAAGCGCTAAAATTTCGTCCGGATCAATTTTGTCAATGGAAATCGGCAGGTTAAAAGGCACAAACATATCCCTGATTTCATAGTATTCTTCTTTTTCAAGAAGTCCCTTCTGCCATGAAATATAAGCTGCCGCAACACTTCCTAACGCCACACACTCTCCATGCATCAACTCAAAATTCTTATACTTTTCAATCGCATGTCCAATTGTATGACCAAAATTTAAAATCGCGCGCTCTCCCTTTTCTGTGGGATCCTTTTCCACAACAAGCTTTTTATAGGTACAGCTTTTGAAAACCATTTCCTCTAATGTTTCTAAATCCCGCTCATGGATTTCGTACATGTTATCAATAATCCACTCATAGAAATTCGCATTCTTAATCAGACCGTACTTCATAACCTCAGCCATACCGGAATAATACTGTCTGTCATCAAGCGTCTTTAACGTTGCTATATTCATATAGACAAGCTTCGGCATATAAAATGCGCCGACCATATTTTTGTACTGGTCAAAATCAACACCGGTCTTTCCACCCACACTGCTGTCAACCTGCGCCAAAAGCGTGGTTGGTATCTGTACGAAATCAACACCGCGAAGATACGTTGCCGCCACAAATCCTGTGGTGTCGCCAACCACTCCGCCGCCTAATGCCAAAAGTAAATCTTTACGTTCAAACATATTCTGAATTAAAAACGCATAAATATCCTTTACCGTATCAAGATTTTTACTCTGCTCTCCCGCCTCAAATGCATATACAACAAGTTTTTTGCACTTGTCTTGTAAAACAGCGCGTACTTCATCAGCATATAAGCCCTTCACTTTAGAATCTGTGATAATGCAGAGCTTTCGATTTTCAATATCAAAGGCAGTAAGCTCCTTTGCAAGACCTTCAAAGTCATGCTCATACACAATATCATAGATTGGTTTACTGTTTTGGTTAATTGTTAATCTCTGCGACATGATTACCTCCATTTATCATAGAATAATTAATCAGCATGTACATAACAAAAAACTTCCCACCCCGATTAAAAGTGGGAAGTAAATCTTTTGCATCAAAAGCTTAAAGTGTATTATGAGAAATCGGAACACTAAAGGTACTTGACAATACGCCCTGAAAATCTCCGGAAATATCAACACTTGCAGGTGTAATAATAAAGATATAGTTTGAAATCATCTGCAGATTTCCATTGATTGCATAGGTGGAACCTGATGCAAAGTCAATAATTCTTTGAGAGATTTCCAAGTTGAGTCCTTCTAAGTTTAGAACGACTGCGCGGTTATCTAAAAGTGTTTCTGTAATTTCTCTTGCGTCTTCCACGCTTGAGGGTTTTATAACACAAACCTCCATACCGCTTCCCTGCACTTTTTTTGCAGGTCTGATCGGTGTTACTTTCTGTGAGGTTCTTCTTGACGGTTTTTCATTTGGTTCATCATAATTGTTGTCACGCATAGCAGGTGCCGGCTTTCTGACTGTATTCGCAATAACTTCTCCTTCGTCGTAATAATCATCATCATAATAATCATCTTCTTCATTATTAAGATGCATGAAGTTTAATAACTTGTCTGTTACTCCCATAACTATACTTCCTCTCCCTTCAGCATTGTCGGCCTCACTCCAAAGATACCAGTTCCAACACGCACGTAAGTAGCTCCTTCTGTCACTGCTGTGCGGTAATCCCCAGTCATTCCCATGGATAATACTTCCATACATATATTATCAATGTTTTCTTCCATAATGTCAACTGAAATTTTCTTTAATTTCTGAAAATTGCATCTATTTTCTTCTTCATCTGCAACATAGGGGGCAATTGTCATTAGTCCTTTCACCAAAATATTAGGTAATTTGGCAATTTCTTTGACTAACGGAATCACTTCCTCACAGGTTGTTCCAAATTTGGTATCTTCCTTTGCGACATTCACTTCAATTAAAATCTGAACCTTAACGTTTTTCTTAACGGCCTCTTTGCTGATTTCCTCTGCAAGTCGTAACGAGTCAACACTGTGTATCATATAGACTTTATCAACAATATATTTTACCTTATTGCGTTGTAAGTGTCCAATCATATGCCAGCGGATATCTTTTGGAAGAAGCTCATATTTCTCTATTAGCTCCTGCACTTTATTTTCTCCAAAATCCCGACAACCACAGTCATATGCCTCCTGCAGCATTGCCACAGGCTTTGTCTTACTTACTGCAATTAACCTGACTTCTTTGGGCTCCCTGCCTGATTTGTCACATGCTGCGCGGATTTGTTCCTCTACTGCTTCGATATTTTCCTTGATTCCATACTCGGACATTTTGTATTCCTCCCCTTGTCTGCATCTCATTTATTGTTTATGATAAATAAAATCATCTGTATTGACACTCGCTGCATCAAGAACAATTCTGTCATAGACAGTTAGTCCGTACTGCGTGTTGGAGCTGACAATTGCATATTCATCATTTTCATCAATCACTGTAATCTGTTTAAAGTCCGCATAACCTTTATTCATGTTGTAGACCCCTTTTAATGTTCCTGACCTGCTTACTGCCATTTTATCGGTAGAGTCCGGTTTACAGATGTATTCCCCGACACTCAAATCAGAGTTATCCACATAAAATTCTTCGTCGTTGGAACTGTAAACCGTTGTTTCAACAAAGCGATAAGTCAGTTCTCCTTCCTCATTATAAGACTCTTTTGTAACCCCGTAATTTCCACGCTCGCCACCCTTGCTCATATATTCTGCAGGGATAATGAAAAATTCCTTTTCCGCGATTGCCGACTGGGGAATTTTCAATCCCCTTTCATCTTTGATCGTAAGTTCGATGTCAACAAATCTGTCTGCGCAAAAGGTCTTGCAGGAATTTGTAAAAGAAAGCTGTAAATAATCTCCGTCTGTCAAATGATGAATTGTAATCTCTCCCCATGAAGTTTCCTGTGTTTTGATAAACTTTACCTTTACATAAGATTCCTCCTCAAGCTCCGCAATCTGCTCCGCCTCCACAGGAATGATTATTGACCAGTTTTCATCTGTAACAAGCTTTCCCACCACATTGTTTTTTTCTACCAAATCATTGTTGTTTACCCTGTTGCGCTCATATGCTGAACGGTCAAATAGCTCCGCATTCATCTCTTCCGGCGTGAGATTCTCATAGCCGTCTGTATTATAAACGACATAACCGGATTTTCCAACAGAGCACAGTGATACCATTCCGCCGAGACTTGACTGGTTCAGTGTATCCATGCTCTCATAAATACCAATGTTTACAAGCTTCACGACCGCTCCTTCAAGGTTATACTTAAAGTCATAAACAGAACTAAAATCCTTGCAGTCAAAAGTGCTGTCATATTGTATTACATCAGCCCGAAACTCCGAAAGCTCTTCATCTGTATATTTGTTTTCGCCAAGCTCACCCGAATTTAAAAGTGAGGCAAGCTTTCCGCTTTCATCGATAGAATATACGGTGTCCCTTGAAGAAACACGTTCGCCTTCCCTGACATAGTAATTGATGTAGCCTGTGTAAGGGGAACGGATAATTTCCTCCTCACGCAGCGCGATGCCCGTATATGTTTTGGATACGGACAGGGAACCCATCTGAACGGAATACCCCATAATCGGCTCAGAATTGAAATACATTACAATAACTACAATAATATAAACAGTCATTGCGCCGAAGATCAACAGCTCAATCCTGTTCATTGTCCTTCCCGATTTACTATGCTGTTTTTGTCTAACACTCTGTCGACTCTCTCCTGCCACAAGCAAATCTCCTTAATAAAAGCCCCGGAGTTTTCCGAGGCTTTTTATTTTAAAATATTTCTATAATGATACAACAACCTTTGATTTTAAACTTTCCGGAAGCTCTGCCTCATCAATAGAAATGCTGGCTATAATCTTGAAGCCATATGCATCACTGATACGGTCAAGCTTTGTCAATATTTCCTCTACCCTGTCTTCTGCGCCCTCAAGACATGAAATTTTCAAAAATCCGTCAAGATAGATATGCTCTAAATCATGATCCTGAGAAACGATGCCGCGAATAAAGCCTATAAATTCATCAGCATTAGCTACTCCGTAATCTCTTACGTTAATGAGTCGGACTTTGTTATTTAACTCATACATGTGGTCATTGCCCTTATCAAGATAAACAATATTCCCTGATGCCGTTGCAATTTCCTTGTTCACCATGTCCAAAATAATTTTTGTTTTACCCTTGCCTTTTTTTCCAACAATAAGTTGTACCATAAGAAATACCTCCTGTAAATTGCATATTTAATGAGACAACACATCATTAATATAATTATAGTAGAATACGTCGAAAAAAACAACAATTTATTAAATTTCTCCTAATAAATCTGTCATTTCCGTATACATCGTCGTTCGGTCAGGTGCCTGAAGCACTATGGAAATATAGGGATTTCCCGCAGTATCCCTTGCATAAATCACAAGACAGTTTCCTGCCGCATTTGTCGTGCCGGTCTTTCCTCCAATCACTGTCACATTATCGGGCGCAAACGCCTCTCCTTTTATGTATGCATTACTGTTTGCCATATCCATAGTCTTGTCATTTCCGTTTTTATCATGGTATACGGAATTATAGCTGGCCATATGAATTACTTCAACAAATTTATCATATTTGACAGCAGCATTGCATATCAGATAAAGGTCATATGCCGTTGTGTAGTGGTTCGGATCCGTCAGTCCATGCGGATTTACAAAATTACTGTTTGTCGCTCCAAGACGTTTCGCCGTATCGTTCATAATATCGGAAAACCCTTCTATACTTCCGCCGATATGCTCCGCAATCATAATGGCCACATCATTTGACGATTTTAAAAGCAAAGCATGAAGTGCCTGATCCATCGTCATGGTATCGCCTGCTTCCAACCCTAGCTTCACCGCACCAGATTCCGTAATATACACATTTTCGCTCGCAGTCAGCACATCATCAAGGTTCCCATGCTCCAACGCACATAAAGCAGTCAGTATTTTCGTCAGACTTGCGGGATTTAATTTTTCATGCGGATTTTTGGCATATACCACGTTCTTTTGTGTCATGTCAAAAAGTCCTGCTGCAGTTGCTGCCGACATATCAACATCTGTCCCCGAGGTTACATCTTTTGTAGTGACACAAAGCTCCGACGCAAAAGCATCTGCGGTACTGCCTGCCGTATGAGACGCAACCGAAAATCCTGAATTATTTCTGCTTCTGTCATAGCCAAAGGAATATTCCTTACTGCCGCAGCCCATAAGCGTTGCAGAAAACAGTGTCAGAATCATCAATCCTGTTAAAATTCTTTGATAATTATTTGTACATTTCACGCCAGTCTAAATCTCCTCTGTCAAGTGACTTGATCAAAAGCTCCGCTGAAGCAAGATTTGTTGCCAAAGGGATATTGTGCATATCACAAAGCTTAACCGCATTATTGATATCAGGCTCGTGGGATTTCGAGTTCGGATCTCTTAAAAAAATAACAAGGTCAATCTGATTGTGCTCAATCTGTGCACAAATCTGCTGCTCGCCACCTAAATGTCCGGCTAAATATTTGTGGATATTTAAATTGGTGACTTCCTCAATAAGCCTTCCTGTTGTTCCAGTGGCATACAGTGTATTTTTACTTAAAATGCCCCTGTATGCGATGCAAAAGTTCTGCATTAGCTTTTTCTTTCCGTCATGTGCGATTAACGCAATATTCATGATATCTGCACCTTCCTTTGTCCAAGAATAATATCTATATAATATTCTAACCTCTTTTTGTTTAAAAAGCTATACAATGTCATGAATGTTTTCTAAATTTTCATAATTTATTAATAATCTTACCATGAATTCAAGCAAATTAATTGTGCAATTGTAACTGTTTTAATTATTATATTTTCTGACACACTGCAATCGGATATTTAATACAAATCCCATACCGATATACAGACTGACAAGTGAGGTTAAACCATAGCTTATAAACGGAAGCGGAACTCCCGTATTCGGGAAAAGCCCTGTGGCAACCGCAATATTGACAAAGCTTTGGAACCCGATCAGCGCCGCCATTCCGGAGGCAATGCACGTCCCCGCAAGATCCTTTGCTTTTCTTGCCACGCTAAGACACTCCAGCGCGATTGCAAACAGCAGCACAACAACAAGGCAGCTGCCCGCAAATCCAAGCTCCTCTCCGACAATCGTGAAAATAAAATCTGTCTGCGGCTCTGATATAAAGTTTCCGTTTTTTACGGAACTAATCATGTTGTTGTTCAATCCCTTGCCCCAAAGCTGTCCCGAGCCAATCGCCATCATGGCATTGGTCTGCTGGTACGCAAGTGTCTGTTGATATCGCTCCGGATAAAGCCATGCCAAAATACGTCCCTGCTGGTAGCCGTTGATAATGGTCTGGTCAGGCTGCAAAATCAGAATAAACAGCACTACCGCTACTGGTACAACGACTGCAAGCGTTCCAAGAATCAGCTTGTAGCTTAACCCTCCCACATACCATACAATGCAGAATATCACAAGAAGCACAATGGTTGTTGACATATCCGGCTGATCATAAATCAGCTTTGCGGGAATTGCAACCAGAATTAACATAATCACAATATTTTGGATAGAATTCAGTTTTGCCCTGTGCTTCATAATAAACTGCGAAAGCACTAAAATGAGCATAATTTTAGTAACCTCCGAGGGCTGAAACTGAATTCCGCCGATAATAAGCCAACGCTTTGCATTGTTTACTACCTCGCCAAACCTTGCTACCATTCCCAAAAGCAGCAAATCAAAAAGATAGATCAGCCAATAAAAGCGCAGGAAAAAGGAATAGTCAAAAAACGACAGCACAATCATGATAAAAAATCCCATGATAAAGCCTAAAAGCTGCCTGCTCTGCAAGTCAGCGCGCGCGCTTCCTACGGAAAGGATACCGATTACTGTAATTGCAATCAGCATCAGTATTAATTTAAAATCATAATCCCTCAATCTGTAATTCTTTAACATTCTTATCCCCGTTCCTGTCTGGTCTAATTTCTCAAGTCTAAAATCGGTATATTGGCATATAATACCGGAACCTTACCGTTTCTGCCGGCTCCTCCTGCCGTTTTTGAAATCTGGATATCCATATTGGAGGTGTCAATTTTCATATACTTTGATATGACCTCTGCGATATCATTTTTTATCAGTTCCATCATCTCAGGCGAGCAGTTTACCCTGTCCGAAATTAACAGTATTTTGAGCCTGTCTTTTGCAATCTGTCTTGAAGTTTTCCTCCTGAAAAAATTTAATATACTCATGCGCGCTCCTCCTGTAGATTTTTTCTGAACAAACCGGAAACTCTGGTCCATATTGATACGTTTTTACTAAAATCCATAAAAGGAACTTCTTTTCCTGATAACCGCTTGCAGATATTATAAAAGGCCTGTCCTGCCATAGAACCCTTTCCGACAAGCGGTTCTCCCTGATTTGTGGCAATCACTACATTTTCATCATCGGGAACGACGCCAAGCAGCGGAAGTCCCAAAATGTCAAGCACATCATCAACTGTCATCATCTCACCGCGCCGGATTAAATCGTGGCGGAGCCTGTTAATCACAAGGTCAATTTTTTTAATCTCATTTGCCTCCAAAAGACCGATAATACGGTCGGCGTCACGAATTGCAGAAACCTCCGGCGTCGTTACTACAATGGCGTGATCTGCTCCTGCAATTGCGTTTTGAAAACCCTGTTCGATACCTGCCGGACAGTCCAGAATTATGTAGTCAAACTGTTCTTTTAAGCTGTCAATCAGCTTAACCATCTGTTCCGGCGTGATACAGTTTTTATCTCTTGTCTGTGCCGCAGGCATCAAATAAAGCCCTGCATGTCTTTTGTCCTTAATAAGCGCCTGTTTTAACCGGCAGTTGCCTTCTATCACGTCCACAAGATTGTATACAATCCTGTTTTCCAGTCCCATAACCACGTCAAGGTTTCTAAGGCCGATATCGGCATCAATTAAAACAACACTCTTTCCCATTCCGGCAAGACCGGTTCCCACATTTGCAGATGTGGTAGTCTTTCCCACACCGCCTTTTCCTGATGTAACAACAATTACTTCACTCATAGGAATTCCTCCATTATTTTTGATAATGGCCTCCGGACAAAATTAAAATATAAAGTCGTCCAGCAATTCTTTCGTAATTGAATCCATCAATATTTTGCCATTGCAGGTATATGCTATTTGGGGCGTTGGTTTTTGCTTCCGCCCCCAAATAGAAATCTTTTGGGGCTGTATCTCAAGGCTGAGGGAACCGATTGTTAAAGCGCTTGGATTCATCTCCAATGCCACAATAAAATGGTCTAAGCTGCCTCCTGCCCCTGCATGTGCCTCACCTGCAAGACATCCGAGTATCACAATATCCTTTGCGGACCAAACATGACAGCCTTCACTTACATCACCCAATATAATGATGCTGTGCTCTGTCTCAATGCTTTGCCCGTCACTTAATGATCCTCTGTAAAACTGTCCACAGTTTTCATCTCTCTGAAAGCTCAGATTGTTTTGTATCCCCAAGAATTTAATATTCTTATTTTGATCCCTACCCATAAGGCACAGTACTTTTAAACGCGAATTCTGTGTAATGATGTCAAGTATCTCACGTTCCTGTTTTTCAGTCAGATTTCTGCCTTCCAGAGAAATTGCCACAGCTGCATCTTTAAAGAATTTATCAGCTTCTTTAAACTTTACGGCAATGTCAGCAAGCAACTCTTCATACGGAATTGTATCATCCATAATAACGGATATACCGCTGGAAAAACTTTTTAAAATCACTGAATTCTTCACATTTTCTCCCTTCGTAGCTTAGTCACCCTCACCGCTCACTGCATCCGGAAGCTCTGCAGTACCGGTAACAAGCTCATCTTCCTCCGCCAAACCATAGTAATATTTATATACATCCCTTGCAGTCTGTGCCGCGTAATCTGAGCTGTAGCCATACGCAATGCGCACTGCTACTGAAATCTCAGGATTTTCATAGGGTGCATAGCTAAGAAACAACGCGTGATTGGTACGGTTTCTTCCCTCCTGCGCAGTACCTGTCTTTCCTGCTACATTTACCGGAAGCTCCGCATAATACTTCTTTTTCTCCACCACACCACGCATTCCTGCATGAATTATATTCCAAATAGTATCATCAATATCTATTACATTTCGGATTTCAGGTGTATAGTCTTTCACCACGACGCCGTTCGAGTCGGTTACCTTATCAAGAATGCTCAGGTTAAACACTGTACCACTGTTTGCAACAGCCGTAACATAACGCGCAAGACCTACTGTGGTATAGTTGTTTGAGCCTTGTCCGATTGCTGTAGGGACTGAATATTCCGTTGAAAATTTAGGATCGGACTCCGTAATTTCAACACCGGATTTTTCTGTTAATCCAAACATGTCCGCATATTTTTCAAGCCTTGAAAGACCATAATTACTGTTGTAGCTTCCGCCGTCCAGACTCAGGCGGTAACCAATCTCATAAAAGTACATATTACATGAGTTCGCTATGGCATTCTGTAAATTCATCGCGCCATGTGCACCGGGATAAATATGGCACCTGTGAATATCCGGCGGAATTTTATCGAACACGCCGGTACAGGTAATGGTTTCTCCGACAGAAGATACGGCGCCTTCCTCCATTGCGGCAACAGCCACCATCATTTTGAAGGTAGAACCGGGAGCCGTCTGCTGCTGCGTTGCGGCGCTCCACTGCGGTACGGACAAATCTGCCTGCAGTTTTGCAAAATACTCCGCATCAACACCGTTTGCAAGCTTATTGATGTCGTAACCCGGATAAGACACAAGCGCGAGCACTTCCCCGTTATTGACATCTGTTATTACGCAGGAAGCCGAATAAGGATCAAGTGCAAGCTGTGCCGGTGTAATCTGAAGCGTGGAAATCATGTCAAGTATGAAATTGTAGGGTCTTGTCTGACCGTTTTTCAGTGCAGTAATTTTGCTCTCATCAATACTGATCAAATCCTGTTCCCACAAAATCATACAAATTTGACGGTCTGAAATGGTCTGGTCGCTGATCATAAACTTGTACAACATTTTTGCAAATCTGGTATTATTCTCAAGGTTTTGGAGTATATATTGAATAATACTGTTTAAAACCTCATAGGAGTCCGAATACTGCGCTTCTACGGAAAGCTTTGTAATGTCAACCCAGTTTTGGGAAATCGCATATGTTAAATATTCATTCAGACTGATTACTTCATCATTTGTCCATGCGATATAAGTTGCATCATCTCTGTCAATTGCAGAACTTACAAGAACGCCCTTATCCATAAGCATGGAAACAATGTAGCTTTCATAATTTTTATACTCTTTCGTAAGTTTGTCATAAGGCGTTTTGGTTTCCAAAAGCTCCGCCTCTATGGACGCAAGCACACGCGCTTTTTTGTCATTAAAAATCTGCAATACCTCTTTTTCCGTATCATACGCATTGGCGTCCGAAAAATGATTGATGTCAATCACATTATTGTTAAAAAGCGCAAAGTAAACGTCATCAATTGGAATGATAATATTTTGTCTGGAAGAAGAAGTCAGCGGATCATAATTATAAATATTGCGAATCTTTGAAACCAAAATGCCGGCAAGCTTCTGCTCCAATATATTGTAGATTGCAACCTGCAGATCCTTATCAATTGTCAAATAAACATCGTGCCCCGCCTGCGACTCCACAACATCTGTTGTTTCGATTACTTTTCCCATATTATCGACATAGATTGTCTGTGAACCTTTTTGACCTTGCAAGTCAATCTCCATCACCTGCTCTATGCCGCCTTTTCCTACGATATCGTTCATCGTATAGTTTTCATTCTGTTCCGAAAGCGTCGCAAGCTCATCGGAATCAATCTTTCCGGTATAACCTAAAATGTGTGAGAAGTAATACGGATAATTATATTTTCTAATGGTATCCTCTTCTATGGCGACGCCATCCAGCACAGATGCATTTTCCATAATAACGGCAACTGTTTTCAGGGATACATCTGTCGCTACGGTAGTAGAGATATATTTTTGGAAGCTATAGAGGCTCATCTGATATCGTATGGTGACAAGCTGCAATGTCTCCCGTTTTGTATAACCCTTTCCGGGGAAAAAGGTGCTTCCTTTTTTTCCGTTTTCAAGGATTTCATATTCACCAATTCCGTATTTCGTGCACAGATAATCAATGATTTCCTGTGCGGACGCATTTTCCTCGGAAAACAGCAAATCTGTAATCAGTGCATGACCGTAGACATCTGCTTTAAATCTTGAAAGCTTCGTCCCTTCCACCAAAAATGCATAATCATTATTCTCATTTAAAATGATGTTAAAATCACTAATAATCGAATCGCCGTTTTCTTCAATCATATGAATCAGCCTGTAAAGCGTATTATTGAGCTGTTCCCTTCCAGAAGAGCCCGTCTCATATACATCCTCGATTGTCACAGAGTATGCCAATTCATTATAGGCAAGAAGGTTTTTGTTCCTGTCATAAATATTGCCCCTCGTGCCTTGTATTACTTTTTCCTTTTCTATCATCAGGCGAAAGTTATCTAAATACTCCTCGCCTCTTACAATCTGTAAATCAAACAGTCTGTAAATCAATACGACCGCCATTCCTGTAAACACAATAAACAGCAGCAAAAGCCTTGATGTAAAGAAATTAAACAGACTTTCTCTTAAATTTCGAAACAATTCCTGCTTCACCTCTCTTGCTGTGAATGATATCCGGTATCTGCCCTTGTCCAGTTCAGCAGTAAAATGCATGGATATAAAAATACAGTAACAAATATTGTATAAACCATCTCAGGCACGATCACATTTTTCAAATAAAACACTATATGAAATCTGCAGCGCAGAAGATAGAGCAGGACATAGCAGACAAACGAATAGCAAAAATCACTGATTGCAATCAGCAAAAGCGGTAATTTAATATCTTCCTGAAAAAAGATACTGTGAAAAAATCCGTTTGCGGCACCTATGTATAAATAAACAAGTGCATAAAATCCAAGCACGTCCCCATAAAAAATATCCGTGAGAAGACCGCATATAAAGCCCACTGTCATGCCATAGTGTTTTCCAAACATGAAACCGTATGAGGCCGTAATTATAATTAGTATGTTTGGTGATATATTGCCAAAGCTAAGCGCTTGAAAAAGCGTCGTCTGCAATACAAAACCTGTTATTACAACAAAAAATAATATAATATTTCGTTTCATCAGCCACACCTAATCTGCTATCTGCTGTTTCGTCTCCAAAATAACAAGCACTTCATCGAGATGCTCAAAATCAACTGCCGGCGTAATTTTTCCAGATTTCGTGATATTGTTTGAGTCTTGGTTAATTTCCGTAATATATCCAATCAGGATACTTGGCAGATACTTGTCACTGATACTGGAAGTTACAACCTTATCTCCTATCTGAACTTTTCCTGCCGAATCGGTAAGCTGTTCAAACCTAATCACACCGTCTGCCATTAATTCTAAAGAGCCTCTGACCATCAGAAAATCGGAACTTGCAAGCACCATTCCGCTTACATTCGAATTATCACTGATTACGGCAGTAACCTTAGACCAGTTTGTACCAATCTCAACAATGCGTCCGACAAGTCCTCCGCCCGCAATGACATTCATGTCCATCGCAAGACCATCATCGCTCCCTTTATCTATGGTAAAGGAATGAAACCAGTTTCCGCTGTCCCTTGCAATAATTCTTGCGCCTACTTTTTCATATCCGCTATACTGCTCATCAAGCTTGTACAGCTCTCGAAGATTATTAAGCTCATATTTATCCTGCTGGAGCTGGGTATTCTGGGCAGTCAATTCATCAACTTTTTCTTTGAGCTTCTGATTTTCTTCAAGCACAATCCGAAGCTCTCCAAGTTCGTCCACTCTCACAGAAAGCCATGTACCGATACGGCTTACGCCGTTCTGAAACGGCACAATTACATACCCGACAAGCTTATTCAGAGGCGTTGCCGAATAATCCGTAAAAAAAGTAACAGCCATCAATACAATACATACAAAGGTAAGCAGCAGCAATAAGTATTTACTTGGAATAGAGAATTTTGTTCTTTTTCTCTTTGCAATTGGACTCATTGATTTTAGCGCCCCGTTCCTTCTAAATAAGCTACTGATTTATAGTTATCGTCTTTTATGATTTTAGCAAGTCCGAGCGCCACGCCTGACACCGGATTTTCACTCACGTTGACCTTTAAGCCTGTACCCTTTGCAATCAGCTCCGCAAGATGCGCTACTTGTGAAGCGCCGCCTGTCAGATAAATACCGCGTCTGAAAATATCGGCGGAAAGTTCCGGCGGTGTTCTCTCCAAAATTACGCGGATATTGTCAATAATCACATTAAAGTTTTCAAGCATGCTCTCGCTGACAAGATTGGTCGGAATTTCCTTTTCCATCGGAAGCCCTGTGACAATATCACGTCCGTATACAATTGCGCCGCGATTTTCTCCCTCAAGCTCGCGAAGGCTGATTTTTACGTTCTCTGCGGTTTTGCTGCCTACGATTAAGCTGAATTCTTTACGAATTGCGTTTTTGATGGATTCGTCAAACTTTTGTCCGCCAATCTTAATCAGTTTGCTGAGCACAATGCCGCCAAGTGAGAGAATGGAAATCTCTGTGGTATGAAAGCCAACATTGACAACAAGAATACCCTGTGCGTTTTTTACGTCAATATCAAGTCCGAGACCGTCTGCAACGGCCTTTTCCACACGCAAGATTCTTTTTGCTTTTATATTTGCGTCCTTTACCAAATCAGAAAAGGCTCTCTTTTCTACCGCCGTAATATCAGAAGGAACCGCAATGTAAAACTCTGCCGGCTTTACAACGCCTTTATTGCAATCAAGGATAAAATTTTTCAGCAAAAGCTGCATATTTTTAATATCCGCAATGACACCATTGCACAGCGGATAGGAAATTTCGATATTTGAGGGTGCTTTTTCAAACATTTCAAAAGCGGAATCACCATACGCGAATAAATTCTTTTTATCTTCAATGGCAATCATGTTTTTTTCTACCACAACACTATCACCATGCGTATTGTAGATTTTTATTGTTCTGGTACCTAAATCAATACCAAATGCGTTGTTAGCCAATTATAACAACTCCTTTCTGTTTTATAAAAGTCCTTTTTGATTAAAACTGGTATATCTGTTGTCACCTATGATAATGTGATCCAACAGCGGAATTTCAACTAAATCGGACACTTCTTTTATCTTTTGTGTCACAAGAATATCCTGCCTGCTTGGTGTTGGATTTCCGCTTGGATGGTTGTGTAAAAGAAGCATGTATGCAGCGTCTGAGCGCAATGCCCTGCCGCAGATTTCCCGCGGAGATACAAGCGTCGCATTAGACGTTCCGGCAGATATTACCGTTTCGCTTACTATATTCTTGCGGTTGTCCAAAAGCACCAGCAAAAGCTGCTCTGTCGTTTTATGGCGCATACGCTCCATATAGTATGCCGCTACGGTCTCGGGCTTGTCGAAGCATAAGTTTGTTTTTGCCTTCATATTTGCGGTGCGTTTTGCAATCTCAGCGATACATAACAACTGTACTGCCTTCACCTCACCAATCCCTTGTATCTGCATCAAATCTTTTGCCTCAAAATGATGCAGCCCCAAGAGTCCAAGCTTGTCTCCCGCAAGTCTTAAAACCTCGCGTCCAAGCTCAATGGGCGTCTTGTCCTTTGTACCAGTGCGCAGCATAATCGCAAGCAGCTCCGCGTCGGACAAATTTTCCGCCCCAAGACGCAGGAATTTGTCATATGGCAGCTCGTCAGGTGCATAAATTTCTTTCAAATGGCTCATCTGTTTTTGCAGGCTGCTCTCTATAAAAATAAGCGTAATCCAATTGTTATCTTACCACACGAACCAACGTCTGTACACAAAAAATATTCGTTTTTTTTCGACACCTTTTTATCAAAGTGCCACAAGTCCTGTATCTATCACATTTTGTAAGGTTTTCATAATGCCAAAACGGGCGTGTTCATAAGTAAGTCCTCCCTGAAAATATACGGCATACGGCGGCTTAATCGGACCGTCTGCGCTCAGCTCAATCGACGATCCGGACACGAATGCGCCTGCCGCCATAATGACTTTGCTGTCATACCCCGGCATATCCCAAGGCTCGGGCGTCACAAAGCTATCAACGGGAGCCGCTGCCTGTATGCCCTTGCAGAAGGCAATGACGCCCTGGGGCGTTCCAAATGTGACAGCCTGAATAATATCGTGCCTTGTTTCTGTAGCGTTTGGGACAACATGAAAGCCGAGCTTTTCGTATACGTTTGCGGCAAAAATTGCACCCTTTAATGCGCCTGCGGTAACTGTCGGAGCAAGGAAAATTCCTTGATAAAAATCTTTTAAGATACCAAGCGATGCGCCGACCTCCTTGCCAAGTCCCGGCGAAGTGAGTCTGTATGCGGCGTTTTCCACACACTCCTTTTTCCCCACAATATATCCGCCGATTGGTGCAAGTCCGCCGCCTGGATTTTTGATTAAGGATCCGACTGCCATATCTGCACCTACGTCCGTAGGCTCCATGCGTTCCACAAACTCACCGTAACAATTATCAACCATACAGATCACATCAAGCTTGATTTTCTTGATAAAGGAAATCAGTTCCCCGATTCTTTGTACGGAAAACGTTGGTCTTGTCTGATAGCCTTTCGAACGCTGGATTGTCACTAGTTTTGTTTTTTCGTTGATTGCTTTTTTGATGTTTTCATAATCAAAACTGCCGTCTGTTAATAAGTCAACCTGTCTGTAAGTAATATTGTATTCCGCAAGGGAACCTTTAGAAGGCCGAATACCGATTACCTCCTCCAAGGTATCATATGGCTTTCCGACAGGAGATAACAGCTCGTCTCCCGGGCGAAGATTGCTCATCAGCGCCAGTGCAAGCGCGTGGGTTCCACAGGTAATCTGCGGGCGGACTAATGCGTCTTCCGTATGAAAAACGGAAGCGTAGACAGCCTCTAATGTATCGCGTCCCAAATCATTATAGCCATATCCGGTTGTACCAAGAAGACACGCCTCACTCACTTTATTGTCCTGCATTGCCTTGATTACTTTCAGCTGATTGTACTCCGCATTTTGATCGATTGCGCAAAAACGTGCGGAAAGACTGTCAAGAATCTCTCTGCTGAATTGATATACTTTATCCGATATTCCAAGTTCCTTATATATGTTTTCAATTTCTGTGTTCATTATTAATCTCCATTCGGTCACAATCTGCAAGCTTTATCTTTCACCACTGATTGCTCCTAACATATAGTTTAACATTTTTTCTTCGTCGTATGCAAATTTGTTCTTTTCGATCCATATAACATCACGCTCCCGCCGAAACCATGTAAGCTGTCTTTTGGCAAAGTGGCGTGTGTCCCTTTTAATTATGTAAACCGCTTCATCTAGTGTAATTTCACCTTCAAGATATGAAATAATTTCCTTATATCCAAGTCCCTGCATTGACGTGAAATCACGTTTACAGCCCATATCAAGCAGTTTTTGCACTTCCTTTACAAGACCGTTTTCAATCATAATATCTACGCGCCGGTCAATGTTTTCGTATAACTTTTGCCGTTCGTCAGTAAGCACAAAATAACGTGCATCGTACGGGGATTGTTTCTGACGTTCCGTTTCGTTGTGTTCAGATATTTTTTTGCCTGTCTCCCGAAAAAATTCAATTGCCCTGATTACACGTTTGACATTATTCTCATGTATTTCTTCGGCAGCCTTTTCATCGCATTCTTTTAGCATATTATGAAGATATGCGGTGCCTTTTTGCTCTGCAATTATTTCCAATTCGGCTCGCAATGCCGTATTCGTATCGCTCTCACAAAAATCAATATCATAGAGAACAGACTGGATATAAAAGCCTGTACCTCCTACAAGAATCGGAATTTTTCCTTTCTCATAAATCTCTGCCATAGCATGTTTTGCATATCTCTGAAACAGTACGATATTAAAATCCTCTGACGGCTCTAGTATATCCACAAGATGGTGCTTTATTCCCTGCATTTCCTCAGGGTGGATTTTGGCGGAACCGATATCCATATGCCTGTACACCTGCATGGAGTCGGCAGAAATAATTTCGCCGTTTATGGCATGTGCAAGCGCGATGGAAAGCTTTGTTTTCCCCGCCGCCGTCGGGCCTGTTAATATGATGAGTTTATTCATTGTTTCAATCCTTTATGCTATTCACAACCTGCGAATTTGGGCTTATGCACAAATTTGCCGTATGAAAAATCTTTGATTTTTCATACTATCCTTTTAAACTTTTTTTCCACCTCATACTTTGACATGGCAATAATGGTCGGTCTTCCATGCGGGCAGTTGTATGGATTATCAAGCTCCAAAAGCTGTTCTATCAGTCTGTCCGCCTCCTCGAGGCTGAGGGAATTGTTCCCTTTTACTGCCGCTTTACACGCCATTGATGCAATCTTTTCGCGGATAATCTGCGGCACGCCCTTCACCGAACTTACTGACATCTGTGTCAGAATTTCTTCAAATAAATCCTTGATATCGTAGCTGAACAAATCAAGCGGTACGCCTCTGATTGCAAATGCATTCATGCCAAAATCCTCGATCTCAAAGCCCAACTCCTTAAAATACTTCTCATAGCTGTTGATGATGCCGGCTTCTTTGGGCGTAACGCTAATAACAATGGGCGGCGTAAGTGTCTGCGTGTAAATCTCGTTTGCTTCAACTTTTTTTAATATCTGCTCATACTTTACCTTTTCATGCGCCGCATGCTGATCGATCATCAGCATTTTATCGCGATACTCGATAATCCAGTATGTGTTAAAGATTTGTCCTACTATGCGGTATTCCTGCTTAGCCTCGCGC
The DNA here is from genome assembly GCA_910577115.1 of uncultured Lachnospiraceae bacterium. Taxonomy (GTDB): domain Bacteria; phylum Bacillota; class Clostridia; order Lachnospirales; family Lachnospiraceae; genus COE1. The sequence continues at coordinate 21,989 of CAJTMC010000032.1, read as the reverse complement.
GTTAACAGCTTTTCGTCAAAGAAGTTAAGCTGCTCCGGTTTTTCTACGATAACCTGATTTTTAGCCTTTATAATTCCATGTGTCTGCGGTTCGCTCTCTTTGGGAGGTGTACCGAGAATTTTATTTAGTCTTTGATTGGGGGAACTTGTGTTGGCATTCTGCTGTGAAGACTGCGGCTGTTTTTCCGTACGGTTGTCAACAAAAAAGTCATCTGTAAGCGGTGTCTTTTCGGTTTCTCCACGATTGTAGGATACTTTATTGTTAAATAAGAATTCTCCCGTCTTTTCATGAACATCTGCTGTTCCGGCATGGTCATAGCTGCTGTTTAGAATGACACCTGTGTCAGTTTTTTTGCTGTTATAGTCACTGTCCTCCCGAAGCACGCTTGCCGCATTTGCTACGTTATCAGCAAGACGTCTTTCCTTTTCAAAAGGCTCCGGCGCTTCCTGTTTTTTTGTCTCTTTCTCTTTTTTTCCGCTTTTCTTATCTTGTCCAAGTGTTGCCTGTGGTATCATTTCCTGTTGTGACAAAAAGTCGGAAATATTGTCCGCAATCAGTTTATAAATACTGTTTTGATTGGAAAAGCGCACTTCCATTTTGGTCGGGTGCACATTCACGTCAACGCTCTCCGGCGGCACTGTGATATGTACCACGCAGAACGGGTATCGGTGCTGCATCATATAAGGCTGATAACCCTCCTCAATTGCTTTTGATATCACTTTGCTTTTGATGTAACGTTTATTTACAAAGTAATTTTCAAAATTTCTGTTTGCGCGGTTCAATACTGTTTTTCCCAAAAATCCCTCAATTACAATGTTTTCGTCAACCGCCTGAAATTCCAGCATTTCACCTGCGATATCCCTGCCAAATATGCGGTAGATTATCGCATATAAATCACCGTCTCCGTTTGTATAAAACTTTGTTTGTCCGTTGATGACATATTTAAACGAAATCTCCGGTCTTGAGAGCGCCATATGCTCAAGCAGGTCTGTGATATAGCTTGCCTCCGTCATTGCCGTTTTTAAAAACTTGCGTCTGACTGGCGTATTGAAGAAAAGATTTCGCACAATAAAGGTTGTACCATCCGGCGCACCCACTTCCTCAAAGGCAGTTTCGCGCGCGCCTTCGAGACAAAGTCTGGTGCCTGTAATATCACCCTTTGTCTTTGTGACAAGCTCTACCTTTGCCACTGCCGCAATACTTGAGAGCGCCTCTCCGCGAAAGCCCATGCTGTTTAAACGCATAAGATCGGCTACGGAGCTGATTTTACTTGTCGCATGACGCATAAACGCATTCCTTACCTGCGCATGTTCAATTCCGTCACCGTCGTCCGTCACACGAATAAACTCAATGCCGCCCTCCTTGATTTCCACAGTAATCGCATGTGCGCCCGCGTCCATCGCATTTTCCACCAGCTCCTTTACGACGCTGGCAGGACGCTCAACTACCTCTCCTGCGGCTATTTTATCGATTGTCGCATCATCCAATACATGAATTTGTGCCATATTTATAACCATGCTCCTTTCGAAAGAACGCCAATTACCACCTGTTTTTAATCTTGCTCTGTAGTCTGTAAAGCGTATTCATTGCGTCAAGCGGCGTAAGGTTGAACACATCTATTTCCTTTAACTCATTTAAAATATCCGCATCACTCACCGTATCCAGCAGCGACATCTGCCCGATATCCACATCATCATAGTGCTTTACCTTTTTCCGTTCTCCCTTCGTATCAACGGCAATATCCTGAACTCTGTTTGTAATGTCATTGTCACTTAGCTGTTCCGCAATTTCTTTAGCGCGGTCAATCACCATATCCGGCACACCCGCAAGCTTTGCCACCTGAATACCATAGCTGCGGTCAGCGCCGCCCTTAATAATCTTTCTTAAGAATACAATATCGTCGCCTTTTTCTTTCACCGCAATACAATAATTATTCACATTATTAATCTTTCCCTCAAGCTCTGTCAGCTCATGATAATGCGTTGCAAAAAGCGTCTTTGCACCAAGAATTTTTTTATTGCTGATATGCTCAATCACAGCCCACGCAATACTCAGTCCGTCAAAGGTCGATGTCCCCCTGCCGATTTCATCCAGCACCAGCAGACTTTTTGAGGTCGCATTTCGCAAAATATTTGCAACCTCATTCATCTCCACCATAAAGGTGCTTTGTCCGCTCGCCAAGTCGTCCGATGCGCCGACACGCGTAAAAATCCTGTCCACAATGCCGATATCCGCACTTTTTGCGGGCACAAAGCTCCCAAGCTGCGCCATCAAAACAATCAGGGCGGACTGGCGCATATAAGTCGATTTTCCTGCCATATTTGGCCCTGTAATGACGGATATACAATGGTTGTTGTTGTTTAAATAGGTATCGTTTGCAACAAACATATCATGGTCTATCATCTTTTCAACAACAGGGTGCCTGCCGTCCTTGATGTCAATGACACCCTTATCATTTAGCGTCGGTCTGACATAATGATTCTGCTCTGCAACCAGAGAAAGCGAAGCAAAGACGTCAAGACGCCCTACCGCCTTTGCCGTCTTTTGGATACGCTCAAGCTGCTTGGCGATATCGTCTCTGATTTTGCAAAACAAATCATACTCCAACGTATTGAGCTTGTCCTCCGCATTGAGAATTGTATCCTCTAACTCCTTTAACTTCGGTGTCATGTATCGCTCGGCATTGACGAGCGTCTGCTTTCTCACATAATCGTCCGGTACCATGTTTTTGAAAGAATTTGTCACCTCAAAATAATAACCAAATACCTTGTTATATTTGATTTTCAGATTTTTAATTCCTGTTCGTTCCCTGTCCTCTTCTTCAAGCTGTGCAAGCCAGTTTTTTCCGTCCGTCTTTGCTTTTCTTAAATGGTCTATATCCGCATCAAAGCCGTCTTTTATGATACCGCCTTCCCGTATGAGAATAGGTGGTTCTTCAGAAATTGCATTTTTGATCAAAGAAAACAAATCCTCAAGTGCATCAATCTGCCCGTCAATTTCCTGCAATAGCTTTGCGTCAAACTCCTTTAAGACTGTTTTAATGTGCGGAAGCATTTCCATAGAATTTGCAAAGGATACCAAATCGCGCGGATTTGCCGACTTATAGCTGACCTTGCCTAAAAGCCGTTCCATATCATAAATTGGATTTAAGTACTCTCTGATTTCATCTCTCGCTACCGTATTTTTACACAACTGCTCAATTGTGTCCAAACGGTCATTGATATCGTTCTTATCAATCAACGGCTGCTCAATGTCCGTCCGAAGCTGTCTTGCGCCCATTGCCGTCCTGGTTTTGTCAAGCACCCACAAAAGCGAACCGCGCTTTTGCTTCTCGCGCAGGGTTTCCGTCAATTCAAGATTACGCCTTGTAGAGCTGTCAAGCAGCATAAAACGACTCGCAAGATACGGTGTAATATGCGTAATATGGCTAAGCTGCGTTTTCTGTGTTTCAAGAAGATACTGCATAAGCGCTCCCGAAGCAATCATTCCCGAGGGAAAATCCTCAAGTCCCATGCCGGCAAGCGTATTGACCTTGAAATGCTCCATCAGGCATTTTCTGCACCCGTCTTCATCAAAATACCATGGCTCCAAAGAATATACTGCCATTTTTAAGCGGTTTTTCAAATCATCAATGTCAAATCCACTCATCATAAAGGCATCGTTACAAATGATTTCTGTTGGCATATATTTGTATAGCTCGTCCGTTAGTTTTGTCAAATCATCTACTTCGGTAATATAGAAATCCCCTGTCGTAACGTCTGCTACCGCGATGCCTATTTTATTGGGAAAGTGCGAAATGCACATAATATAATTGTTTTTGGACTCCTCAAGCGCCTGCATATTCAGGTTTGTGCCGGGCGTAACAATTCGTGTTACCTCGCGCTTTACAAGCCCCTTTGCCATTTTGGGATCTTCTACCTGTTCACAGATTGCCACCTTATACCCTTTTGACACAAGGCGTGTAAGGTAATTGTCCAATGCATGATACGGCACGCCGCACATAGGAGCGCGCTCCTCAAGTCCACAGTCTTTTCCCGTAAGCGTCAATTCAAGCTCCTTTGAAACAAGCTTTGCATCTTCAAAAAACATTTCATAAAAGTCACCGAGCCTGTAAAAAAGAATACAATCCTTATACTGCTTTTTCGTTTCCACATACTGCGTCATCATCGGCGTCATTTGAGCCATATCGTAACCTTACCTTTCTTTTGTGTTTCGAAACATTTATAAAACGGGCAAAGAAAACCGTCTGCCCGTTCTTACTCTTTCATATTTTATCACAATTAGAAAAAAAATCAAAGGTTGCTTTATTTTATTGATAAAAATTTTATGAATTGGATGAAAATTGTTTTGCCCGCTCTAATGCCTCATCAATATGGGCACAAAAGTTTTCTTCACCGACTTTTGCCGCAAATCCTGATTTCTCCATAACTGCCTTTGGCTGTCCGTTTACATGGGAGAGGATAATCTGAATATTCTTCTGCTCATATTTTTCATAAAGCTGTTCCAAGGAGTGCATTGCCGTAGCATCAATGGCATTGACACTTCGCATACGCAGAATCAAACAGGTTGTATCCTCTTTTACGGAGATTTTCAGAATTTTATCCGCTGCCGCAAAAAACATGGGGCCTGAAATCTCATACACAAGTGTATGCGTGGGCACTTCGCGCAATGCAATGCTGTCGGGATCGTCCTCCTCCTCAACATACTTCCAGCCTTCGACTTCCGTAACTTCGCTCATGCGTTTCATAAAGAGCACTGCCGCAAGCAAAATTCCAACCTCAATTGCCGCCACCAGGTCAAACACCACCGTCAGCACAAAGGTCGTAATCAGTACGATAATATCACTCTTAGGCGACGATTTGCACAGATTGGCAAAAGCTCTCCATCCGCACATATTGTAGGCGACCATAAACAGAATTGCTGCGATACATGGCATGGGAATCAAAGCCGCATACGGCATCAATATGACAAGAATCAGCACAAGCACAACCGCATGAACCATACCTGCAATCGGTGTACGCCCGCCGTTTTTGATGTTCGCTGCCGTTCTTGCAATCGCTCCGGTTGCAGGAATACCGCCAAACAGTGCAGAGCCTACATTACCAATACCCTGTGCAATCAATTCCATGTTGGAGCGGTGCTTGGAATTAATCATACTATCCGCAACGACACAGGATAAAAGGGACTCAATCGCTGCCAAAATTGCAATCGTAAACGCATCCGGAAAAATGTCGCCGATATCCCTTAGTGTAAACGCCGGAAGGTGAAATGCCGGCAGTTTATTGCTGATTACATATAAATCGCCGATTGTATTGACGTCCATATGCAAAAGCCGTACCATTAAAATCCCCACAATCACTGCTATCAGAGAGCCGGGAATTGTCTTGTTGATATAAGGAAACACAATTAATATTGCAAGACAAACAAGTCCTACGATAACCGCCTGCAGATTGATTGTCGCAATATTTTTGATGACCGCACCCGCTTTTTCCATTGTTTCTATCGTCACAGTTCCCTCCGGATAAGTAATCCCTAAGAAATCCTTAATCTGCCCGATTGCGATTGTCACTGCAATACCTGCCGTAAATCCTGTGGTTATGGTATAAGGAATATATTTAATCAGATTTCCAAGCCTCAATAATCCCATCACAATCAGAATGATTCCTGCAAGAATTGTTGCAAGAATCAGCCCATCCATACCCTTTTGTGCAACAATACCTGCAACAATTGTTGCGAATGCCGCAGTCGGACCAGCAATCTGCACGCGGGAACCGCCAAAAAATGAAATGAAAAAGCCTGCAATAATTGCCGTATAGATGCCCTGCTCCGGAGCAACACCCGACGCAAGTGCAAGCGCAATGGACAATGGCAGGGCAATAATTGCAACAATGATACCTGCCACAATATCCTTAGCAAACTGTTGTTTTGTGTATGTTTTCATTACCGAAAACAGCTTTGGTTTTAATTTTTCCATAACAATCTCCTCATGGGTAAATATTAAAATTTTATAAACATACATAATATATACCTATTTGGAAAAATTTGCAAGACCTTGTAATATGATATTGGACAATTTCAAAGCTTCTGTTCTAATGTAATAAGGAGTGCCATTTTGACACTCCCTTCAAGGTTATTCCGTTTGAATCGGCGGTTGCTGATATCATTTTCGGTTTATCTGCCGCCTTTCAATTTCAATTTGTTTCAATACTGCTTCATCATTTGTAACAGCTTCAATCCGTTCTACTCTTTTATTTCATCAATATCTGTAAGATTTACACCCGCCACATTCAAAAAACTTTTCAAATACAAGTATTCTTTCTTTAAGCTGCTATATGTTTCTGTTGCATTTTCTTTACGTGCAATGAACATATGCCTTTGAATTTTTATAAAGTCTTCCATCGCTTTTTGCGTTATCTCTAAATTTCTATTAGGCATTTTGCACCACCTCATAATCATTAAACCGATGCGACTACTCCTAAGCTATTATTAGTATAACATAATTAAGTAGCAAAGTCTATCAGTTTTCTAACCAATAGCAATGACTTCATCCGCCATTGCAATCGTTGAACTCCTGTGTGCAATCATAATCGTCGTATGGTTTTGGCAGACTTTTTTGATCGCCTCATTGACCAGCTTCTCCGACTTGCTGTCAAGCGCGGATGTTGCTTCGTCCAACAGCAGAACAGGCGCATTTTTCAGTACCGCTCTCGCAAGCGCAATACGCTGTTTTTCGCCTCCGGAAAGGGTATTGCCGCGCTCACCCACAATTGTCTGATATCCCTGTGGAAGCTCCATAATAAAATTATGCGCGTTTGCCGCCTTTGCCGCCGCAACAATATCCTCCATCGGCACATCTTCCAAAGAAACACTGCTCCTGCCATAAGCGATATTTTCCGCAATGCTAACCCCATACAGATACGGCTCCTGCGGCACATAGGCAATCAGGTCACGAATTTCCTTTTTGCTGTGATTTTGATAGCTTTTACCGCAAATACAAATCTGTCCTTCCTTTGGCGCATAGAAGCCTAAAAGCAGCTTGGCAAGCGTACTCTTACCACAGCCCGATTCTCCCGTCAGCGCAACAAAACTATTTTCCTTTATCTTCAAGGATAAATGCTCCAAAAGAGTCGCTTCTTCATAGGAAAAAGAAAGATTGTCTACTGTAACGGCATATCCCTGCTCTGACTGCTCAGGAGTCTGTGCCGCCGTATCCGTCTCCTCCTCCTCCTCCTCAAGCTGCAAAAAGTAATATAACCGCTCTGTATTGGCAAGACAGTTCATCATTTGCGGCAGATACGTCCCAATATCAAGAAATACATAGCGGAAGCTTCCGTACAAGGTATAAATCGCAGTGAGCTGTCCAAGCGCTACCATGTCTTTGGAAACAAAATAGATCCCCAACCCAAGAAAAGCAAGCGCTCCCGTCAAATCAAACAGACAATTCAGACTTTCTAATGCCGCCGAAAGCTTTGCTCCCTTTACCTGTGTGTCATAATATGCATCATTTGCCTCATGATAATTCTCCCACATCGTTCGGCGCATCGGAAAAATCTTAAGCAATTCCATTCCTGCAAGAATGTTTGTCAACTTTTCCAGCATAATACTATGCTCCTTTGAGAGCTGTGACCCATTTTTTTTCATCGGTTGCAAAAACAATGTATTGACTGCAAAGGACAAAATACTCACCCCCAAAAGGCACAAGGTAAGCTGCCAACTGTCATAAAACATCGGAACAAGAAATACTATAGAAGAAATGATTGCCGATAGCAGCCTGCGCAGCCTTGAACTGTAAATATCCCCTGCCCGTTCTGTATCGAATGTCAGTTTTGACATAAAATCTGCACTGTGGTGCTCCTCATAATAGGCGTACGGCAGCCGCATTGCCTTAGAAAACACCATTTTTTCCAATGTTGCCACACCCCTGCGTCCCTCAATATTATAACGGATAATCCCAAAACGCCATGTAACCCAGCCAAGTACAAAAAGCCCGAAAGAAACCGCAACCGACCATAAAAGGCCTTGTATTTCCCTTGTCTGCGCCGCAGCAACGATATCCTCCACAATCCATGCGTTTGTCACTTTGGCAAACGCGGAACCAATTGTCGAAATCAGGATTGCAGCCAGATACAGAGGAAGTCGTTTTCCCATAAGTCCCATGAACCAAGTAAATATTTTCCACTGTTTTCTCATTTGCTTTCCCCCTCATTATGTACCAAGTCGTGTGCACCACACTGCATCAGTCTTTCATACGCCCCATGACGTGCCAAAAGCGCTTCATGTCTGCCGGACTCTGCGACACGCCCCTGCTCAATCACATAAATACAATCTGCATTGACAATTGTGGAAAGCCTGTGTGCGACAATCAGAACGGTACGTCCCTTTGAAATGCGCGCAAGCGCTTCCTGCAGCATTCCTTCCGTTTCCTCATCCACAGCAGCCGTCGGCTCATCCAAAAGCAAAATCGGCGCATCCTTTAAAAATGCACGCGCAATGGATATACGCTGACGTTCCCCGCCGGATAGCCGTACACCGCGTTCCCCCACAAGGCTGTCGTATCCCTGTGGAAGCTATACAATAAACGCATGGATATTTGCGTTTTTACAAGCTGCGACAACCTCCTCTTTTGTCGCGCCTTCCTTTCCGTATGCAACATTTTCCCAAACGCTGACCGGAAACAGAAACACATCCTGGGATACCAGCGAAAAACAAGCCCTTGCAGCCTGAATATCCCATTCCTCATATGCCTTACCATAAAGCAAAAAGCTGCCGCCATCTTTTTGATAAAACCCACACAATAGTTTCATAACCGTACTTTTTCCTTCTCCCGAACCTCCAACAAAAGCGATGGTTTCCCCTTTCTTTGCGGCAAAAGACACGCCGCGAAGAACAGGGTGCTCCGGCTGATAAGAAAATGTTACATCCTTCCAGCAGATTGCCAAATCGTTCCTAACAAGCCCGTCCTCTAACGCATTGTTTCCTAGCACACCAGCCGCCTCACAAGCTTCTGCCGGTTCTTCAAAAATCTTCTGAACCCGTTCAAAAGCAACTCCTGCTTCCCTGACATCGTTTAAGCAAAAAACAATATCTCCGATTGGGGTGAGAATCCTTCCAAGCAATACGGTAAATGCGAGCATTTCACCTGTTGTAATACGACCATTTAAGGTCTCATTCAGGGCAAAAAAATAACACCCTATCACTGGTATGTTTGTAATTGTGCCCTTTAACAACCACCCAAGTGACGAAATTCTTGTACTTTTCCAGCCATGCATCGCAATATCATCAATAATCGTATCAAGACGCTTCTTCATAACAGGATACAAGTTATAGCTTCTTCCTACGGTTATGCCCTGAATTGCATCATAAGCCGCCTGTGTGCGGTCGTCCATGCGGCTGCGAAATCCCCTTGCAATGGTTGCCAAACGCTTTGAAAGGCGGTCTGCCACAATCAGCATCAGCGGATAGCTTGCAAATAAAATTACAATCAGCATCACGTCCATTTTCACGAAATAAAAGGTTATGGTAAGCACTGTAATCAAATCAACCAGCAAGGTCGGCATAATTTCTGTAAAAAACCGTCCGATTTCATTCATGTCCGATGAAAGCCTTGTCATCAAACCACCAGATCCGTTTTTTTCGAAATATCCCATCCGAAGCCCTAAAATATGTTGACATAAGCGGTTTTTAATATCTCTTTGTATGACCGCATTGTACACGCCGGAACAAAAGCTTTTTCCGAATGCAGCCGCAGCGCCCGCAAACGCCAGCACAGCCAGCGCTTTTAACAACCCAGCCAGCGCAATCTGATGACCACCCAACACCTGATCGGCGGCTTTTGCAATCGTGTCATTTCCGTATATGATAATTTGGTTCAAAAGGAATGCGAGCGCCATATAACTAAGCAGAAGCCACGAGTGCTTCCACGCTGCCTGCCACCAGAATTTTTGTTTTTTTCCCGTTACCATTGTATTTCCCCCTTTGTCCAAACTTTCTCATAGCTGTCTTTATTGCGGCATTTTTCAATGCGTCCAATACAATAGCATGAATGATACCGTGAAATAATGTCCATTGCACGCTCCTTGTCTTCTTTGGAAACAATCACCAGCATTCCAATACCAAAATGAAAATGATAGTGGAACACATTCCTTCCAATCATATCCTGCCGGTACAGGAAGCGGTATAAGTCCGTTACCGGAATTGCAGACAAATCAATACACATGCCAAGTCCCTGGGGCAGAAATTTGCCTATCTTTTGGTTGACAATACAATTGCAGACACGATAAATGCCATGTATCCGTTTTTCCTTCTGCAAGTGTAAAATCTCATGGGTATATGCCGTATTTGCCTTTAAAATTTCATCAAGAAACGCTTTTTCGTTTTCCAAACGTTCATGGAAAAGGTTTTTATTCCGGTCTGCCATGACCTTAATAAAAGGATAATTTGTTCCGTCAATTCCTGTGGTTTGAATGCCAATCACAATATCACCGTTTTTTACATGCTCCAAAGAAAGGATATCCTCTTTTTCTGCCACACCAACCAGACTGGCATTGATATGGAACTCCTCCTGACTATAATTTAACGGCTGCGCCGCAATTTCCATTCCGGCAAACAAAATATCATTCTCTTCACAGATATCCCGAAATGCATGCGCCATTTGACGAAGGCGGTCATGACGTTCTCCGGTGCACAAAACTCTTGCGACTAAAATCACAGGCTTTGTGCCATGCTGCAGCAAAAAATTAATTCCACCGGCTGCGGTATCCATGCAGATTTCCCTATCATATCCATGCATAATTGCAAGCTGCTCCTTCGAGCCGGGAACGCATGTAATCACGGAAAAGACAGGATCCTTATATGCAGACATATCAATCTGAAACAGTGTTGCATCTGCATAATTTGCAAAAATCAGATGTTCATCCGTTGAATTTAATTTGAGCAATTCCTCTTTTAAGTTATAAAGCTTTCGGGAATCCAATCCAACATCACGATATGAAATTGTCCTGTTATCCCGCTGTTCATCATTTAAGAGTGCATCCATAGATACATGAAAAATTGCAGAGAGCTCATATAGCATTTCTACAGTCGGTATCCCTGCGCCTACTTCCCACTTCGATACTGCCTGGTAGGATATATGCAGGCGGTCTGCAAGTTCCTTTTGTGTCATTCCATGTTCTTTCCGATAAAATGCAATTGTTTTTCCCACTCTTTCTTTATCCAGCATCTCCCTCACCTCTGTAATTAGTATATACAATTTCACCGTTCTTCTGCAATAACCTCCTATACGAATAAAACAGCACAAACTCAACGCATGGTTGAGTTTGCGTTGAAAAAAACACTATGTAATGCAGTCTATCATCTGTATTACATAGTGTTTTCTATCGCTTAGATTGGTCGGTTACCTTACTTATTTAATCCCATAATCGTCTCTGTAACAGCGTCAAGCGCATTCTTGATTGTTGTGCTCGTTTCTGCCATGCCCTCGGCAAGCTTCTTTACTTCCGTTGCCACAACCGCAAAGCCTTTTCCGCTCTCACCCGCTCTTGCTGCCTCAATGCTCGCATTCAGTGCAAGAATCTTTTGTCTGCTGCTGAACGCTTCAATCTGTTTTCTGCTTTCATTGGCAATCATTACCTGGTCTGCCGCCTTTTGGATACCGTCCTTCAAATTGCCTACAATATTTTGGTTTTTGTAGGCAGAATAGCTTGCGCGCACAAACATATTGATAACGTCACCCAAAAGATTTGCAGACGCCTCTATCTCACTTCTTGTTTTTACAGAAACCTTTCCCAATGCCTCAATATACTTCTCTTCATCTATCCCAAGCTCTCTTGCCGTTGCCCGAAATCTGTCTTCGTCAGGGTTTGCGGGTAATACTTGTCCGCCAATGACACTTCCAAGAACCGTTCCGTCGTCCAGCGTAATCGGAATGCCAAAATCTACCAGCCCTGCATGACAGTTGTAAACGCCTTTTCCTTCCCTGTCATTTTTTTCACATCTCCTGCAGCCCTCTGCACTGCCTCTTGTATACTTGATACAAAAGTCCGTAAAATTATAGCATTCGCTTATGTACTTGCCGTCATCGCCTACGGCAACTGTCGCAAGACCTGTACTTTTTGCCCAGTTCGCCATAATCTCCTCAAATTTACGCATGTCACAGAAATCTTGAATTTTCATTTCGTCTACCCCTACCCTTCTTTAAAATAATATATCCGTTATAAAATTAACAATCTGCCGGCTTTTATTCCTTTCCGTTTGCTTCTCCTGCCCTGAGTTTAAAGATGCTTAAATTCTCGGTCAGTACATTTACATCGTCTGCCAACGACTGCACAAGCTGTGACGACTGGCTGACAGCGCTTCCAAGCTCGGAAGCCATTGCCGATGTCTCCTGTGTCGAAGACGCATTGTCTGTCGCAATATTATTCAATGTAACAATCGTACTGGTAATGGATTCTCTTTGTGCATTCAGACCGTCCATCTTCTCATTGATTGCCCTGATAGAAGAGGTACATGCATCAGAAGCATTTTTAAGCTCCATAAACATATTCTGCGTCTGCTGAATCACGCCTACCTGCACATCAGACGCCTCGCTCATCTCTTTCATAATGTGCATCGAATTCTCTGAGTTGGCAGTAAGCTCTTCAATAATTGTCGTAATCTGGCCAACCGTATCATCTGACTGTTGTGCAAGCTTTCCGATTTCCTCTGCGACTACGGAGAACCCTTTTCCTGCTTCGCCTGCCCGCGCAGCTTCAATAGATGCATTTAAGGATAAAAGATTTGTCTGTTCTGCAATATCTCCGATTAAGCCTGCCGCCTCGCGAATTCTGTTTACGGCTTCATTATTGCTCTCGGTCTGTGCATACATGGAATCAATATCCACTTTTGTCTTTTCATTGATATCAATTAACTGTTTAAAGGAATCCATAGACTTTGTGGAACGATCTGCCATAATTTCGGAATTTTCCTCCAACGCCGCAATTTCACGCGCCGTCTCTGCAATTCCTTCTGCCATATGCTCCACATTGTCAGATGCTGTTGCCGTTGATTCTGCCTGCGTATTAATATTTTCTGCAATTTCATTAATGGCAATGGAAACATTTCGAATCGACTCGTCCATTCTTGAGAAATTGTCTGAAAAATCTGTTACGGCATTTTCCAAATCGGTCGAAGTGTTTTTAATATTTGCAATCAGGCCTACCATTTGTGTCTGTGCATCATTGAGCGCCTTTCCCGTTCTTCCATACTCGTTGCCGCTATGTACTTCTATATTCGCCGACAAATCACCTACCGCCATACGGTCGGCAAGCTGCTGGATTTTTACAAGCGGCGCACAAATTACATTTCCATATGCAAACGCCGCCAACACTGCTGCAATTGCGATAACAATTCCCGAAACAACCATTGCAACTTCCAACCGGATTTCCGTTTTCTTTATAGCTGTTTTTATATTTGCCATATCGGCTTCCATTTCGTCAATATAGTTTCCGGTAGAAATCATCCAGTTCCAAGGTTCAAACATTGCCGAATACGCACGCTTCGGCGCAACTGTCACACCGTCCGATTTTGTAAAGTAAAATTCGTTAAAACCGCCTTTTTCAGGGCTTGTACATACGGAATAAATACTTTGTATAATCATCGTGCCGTTCGGGTCTTCCAATGTATATCTGTTATTGCCCTCCTGTTCCGGTAAAATAGGGTGCATTACAAGGATATAATCGGTATCATCAATCCAAAAATACCCGCTGCTGTCATCACCGTAACGCATAGCGCGCACAATTTCCAATGCCTCGCGTTTTGCTTCATCTTCTGACACTTCACCTGCCTGAGCCTTTTCATATTCACTCTGTAAGATGCTGAGTACTGCCTGAACCTGTGATGTGATCTCACCATCATATCCCTCGATTTTTGCATTCTCGTAATCGCTGTTTGCCATTTTTGACATGGACTCGATTCCCAATATCGCAACGCCACCTACCACGATAACCGATATCAGAACAAGAATCAGCGACATCAGAACCAATGAGCGCTTCACACTTCCACCCTTCATACCGAACCTCCTGCAATTATTCATTTTTATATATAAATTTGATAAAATTTAAACAAATTATATATTATATTCATTATAGCACCAATCTCTGAATATTCCACTTTTTTTCGCATTTTTTACATATTTTACATTTTTATGTCTTTATTTTTGTGCATAACATAAAAATGTAATGTTCCATATGGTGTATTATCTTTTATACCTGCTCGCCGATATAATAAAATCCATGCGCTTCCACAAGCTTTACATTCACAATCGTTCCTATCAGTGATGCATCGCCGGGGAAATGGACAATCGTGTTGTTGGAAAGCCTCCCCGAAACGAGCGTATTGTCATGCTCGTTTATTTCTTCTACAAGCGCGCTGTGTATTTGTCCTGCCAGGCGGCCGACACGCTTTCTTGCGGTTTCCTGAACGACCTTTAAAAGCCTGTCAAAATTTTCCTTGATTTCTTCATCGGTTATCGGATTTGGCATTGAGGCAGCGGGCGTACCCGTCCGCTTGGAATAAATGAAAGTAAATGCATTATCGTACTGCACTTCTTTCACAACTTCAATCGTTTCGTTAACATCTTCTGCCGTTTCCCCCGGAAAGCCTACAATAATATCTGTCGTAATCGAAATATCAGGAATTTCACGCCTGATTTTGTGCGCCAGCTCCAGATACTGCTCTTTCGTGTATCGTCTGTTCATCGCTGTCAGAATCCTTGTAGATCCTGCCTGCAACGGTAAATGGAGATGACGGCATATTTTTTTTGAATGTTTCATTACCTGTATCAGTTCATCTGATAAATCCTTTGGGTGGGAAGTCATAAAGCGGATGCGCTCTAACCCTTCTATTTTTTCGACCTCCTGTAAAAGTTCGGCAAAATGCATCGGCTCGTCCAAATTCTTCCCGTAAGAATTGACGTTCTGTCCCAAAAGCATAACCTCTATGACACCGTCGGCTACAAGCTTTTCTATTTCTCTGATAATATCTTTCGAATTGCGGCTCCTCTCCCTTCCACGCACGTACGGAACAATGCAGTAGCTGCAAAAATTATTGCATCCGTACATGATATTGACACCCGATTTGAAGGAATACTTGCGTTGTGCCGGCAAATCCTCCACGATTTTGTCCGTATCCTTCCAAATATCAATAACCATACGGTCAGAACTGTACATCGCAACAAGCAGCTCTGCAAACTTGTAGATGTTGTGCGTGCCAAAGATTAAATCCACAAAAGAATAGCTTTTTTGTATTTTTTCAATCACAGTCTGTTCCTGCATCATACAGCCGCAGAGCGCTATCTTTTTGTGCGGATTTTTCTTTTTCATGCTGTGTACCAGCCCAAGTCTTCCGTACACGCGCTGGTTTGCGTTGTCGCGCACCGTACAGGTATTATAAAAGACAAGGTCTGCCGATTCGTCGTCAATCATCTCAAACCCGATATTTTCAAGAATCCCAATCAGTTTTTCGCTGTCCTTTGCATTCATTTGACAGCCAAATGTCTCCCCGTCAGCTGTCAACCGCCTGCCAAGCCTTTTGCTTTCCTCCTCCACGATTTTGCGCGCTTTTTTTATAAAATAATACTGGCGCATCGGTTCTTCTGATGGTGGCTCCAAGCTTAAATCCACTTTGTCTAAATCAATTTCGTTATACATTGCTCTTGCGTTTTTCCTTTTCCCCTTTATTTATTCTCATTCAAATCGTCCGGATGGTTTTCCGCGCTGCCAAGTCCTAATAATTCATGCAGAAGATTGTACAAATCATTCCGCGTCTCCTGATTGTTATCACGATCCCGCTCAATTGCAGTCGCGTTTCCTGTATAAGCGGATGCGTCTGTTGAGAAACAGCGGAACTGTCCCCATGGAACATATGTCGTATCCTTCGTATAAACCTCCCAATAATCTTTGTCATTCCATCTATATTTTCCAAGCAGTTTGTTATTGTTTTTAGAATAATAAAACGTCACCGGATTTTCCGAATAATAAAGAATTACAAGCCGCATATGCTCCCCGTCATCGTAACAGCTATAAATTTCTTTTCCGGCATCATCAATCAGCTCTGGCACGCCATCGCCTGTCACATCCTTGAGTGCAAATTTTGACCAGATGCCATCCATCATTTGAAGCTGCGTTCTGTAAACTTCCGTAACCTCATCAAGCCTGTCATGTGCTTTCTGACTGGCAGACTTTTCTTTCTCTACCTTCGGCACAAGGTACGCACCCGGAATATAAAATGGTCCGTTTAAGTCCACTACAAAAAATCCATTTTCCGTAATTCCAGTAACCCGAACATTTATAAAACGTTCTAAATGAGTTACAATCGGTGAAAATACGTCCGGCGCCGCGTAAACCGGCGTAGCCGATGTTGAATACATTTCCATCTGCATCGGTATGATATTAACCGCATGTGCGCGTGCAGGTGTTGTAAATGCGACTGCAATAACAAGCAATGCCGCTGCTAATATTAGTTTCTTACTGAATTTTTTCATAATCCGTATCCCCCTTATTTGATATCTTTAAAATGAAACTGCTTTTTTCCGGAAGCATAGTCTGCTACAATCTGACCGTTGCCAAACAGCTTATATTTATAAGTCAAAAGCCCCTCAATGCCAACCGGTCCTCTCGCATGGATTTTTCCGGTGCTGATTCCAACCTCTGCGCCAAACCCGTAACGGAACCCGTCCGCGAAACGTGTAGAACAGTTCTGATACACGCCCGCCGAATCCACCATTTTCATAAAATATTCCGCGGCATTCTGTTCCTCTGTGATGATACAATCTGTGTGATGTGAGCCGTATCGGTTGATGTGGTTGACTGCTTCTTCTATATTTTCGACCGTTTTTGCCGAAAGGATAAGGTCAAGATATTCCGTAGCAAAATCTTCCTCAACCGCAAGGACACATTCGTATTGGTCTGCAATTTCCTGTGTTGCCCGAAGTTCAATCTGATGCGCTTTCAATGCCTCGCAAAGGCGCGGCATCAGAGCGTCTAATGCATCTTTATGTATCAATAGCGTTTCTACCGCATTGCACGCCGCTGTGTACTGCGTCTTTGCATCAATGATTACAGGAATTGCTTTTTCGATGTCAAATTCTTTGTCCACATAAATATGGCAAAGTCCGTCAGCGTGCCCCATTACAGGAATTTTGGTGTTATCCATAATATACTGCACAAAGGCATTTGAGCCTCTTGGAATCAGTAAATCCACTGATTCGTGACAATTTAAAAGCGCTGAAATCTCGTCTCGCAGCTGCGCCTGAAACAGACAGTTTTCGGGAAGGCCGCTTTGTACTGCGGCATCATAAATCAGTTGAAAAAGTATCCTGTTTGTGTTTTTTGTTTCACTTCCGCCTTTTAAAATTGCACAGTTCCCGCTTTTGATGCAAAGGGACGCAATCTGTACCAAGGCGTCAGGTCTTGCCTCAAAAATAACACCTATCACACCAATCGGACAGCTCTCGCGCACAAGGGTCAGACCGTTATCAAGCTCCCTGACAAACTGCGTCTCATAAACCATGTCCTCAAGTGCAATCAGATTTTCGATTCCTTTCGTCACATCAAGCAGCTTTTGCTCCGTAAATTTCAGTCTTTTTACGACTGCCTCCGGAATATTATTTTTTTCTGCCTCTGCCAAATCCTGCGCATTCGCATCAAAAATCTCCTGCTGGTTACGAAGCAGTGAATTTTTGATATTGCAGAGTGCACCATTTCTTACTTCTGCCGGTTTTGCTGCCATTTTCGAACTGTCAAGCTTCATTGCCGCAGCCTTCTCCTGAATTGTCATATCCGTTTTCCACCTTTTTTGCATTAATAAATTTGTTTTCGCACAAACATTTTTTACTAACCATACTATCTCTAAATTCTCAAAAAAGAATATATGATTTCCTCTGTCACAATTTTATCCATTTTGATGTCATGCTCCTCGTCTGGCATTTCGTCCACGATTTGACATGCAAAAGCAAGCGCCATTGTTGACAGCTGCCGCCTGCTTGATAAAAATTTATCATAAAAGCCTTTCCCATAGCCAAGACGAAAGCCACGCGTATCAAAAGCCACTCCGGGCAGTATGACAAGCGTGTCCTCGTCCGGATTAAATTTATAGCAAAGCTGCATGTTTTCTTTTGGCTCAGGGATTCCCATAAATCCTTTTTCCAACTGTTTTACAGATACTGTCTGAAAAAAAAGCATCGAATTTGTGAGCTTATCAGACTTTGGAAAATACACGCGCTTTTTACGCATTATGGCATCTTCAAAAATACCGCGCGTCATCACCTCATGATTATAGTCCGCATACAGAAGAATATTGTCAGCTTCCATATACTCGGGCGTTTTTAAAACCTTTTGGAGGATTGCTTCGCTTTTTGCCGCAACTTCATCATCTGTAAGATTTGTTCTTGTTTCAAGTATTCTTTTTCTGATTTCTGCCTTTGTTTCCATGTTTTGGCATTCATCTTCCTTTCTGTTTGATTCCGGCTGCTAAGATGTCTGCTTTCCAAATTTTTCACCAAGACTAGTGATGCTGCCGTCCGCCTCTTGTATGGATACATTGTCAAGCTGGCTTTTTAAATTTGCCCTGACATTTGCCACATACTCTGCTCTGAGCTTCGCCTGCTCCTGTTTTTCTTCGTCCGTAAGCCCTTCCCTTTGCGATTTGTGGTAAAGCTCGTTTATTCTCTTTATTTTTAGTTCAAAATCCATTGTGAATCTCTCCTTTGGACTATTCTTATTTTACTACCATAATCATTCCTTGACAAGACTGTTTCCATGCAACCGTTTAGATACTCCCACTGTTCCATGCAAAAATCCGTTGAAAATTGCCTTCAACCGGCATATCGATAGAAAAGTACGGGCTGAAAGTCCTAAAGGAAACTCTCAGCCCGATATTGACTGTAACGCTCAATGAAATTTCATCAAATTTTGAAAGCGTTTACTGCTTATGTCAGTTCTTTCGCCTTATCCTGTAATTCTATTGTTGACTGATTCAGATTATCCATCATAGTCATCTGCTCTTTCAGCGAATCATTTACCGTAGAAACGGAAGCTGCCGTCTCTTCCGATACGGAAGAAATACTTTCAATTGCAGCCAGCGTATCGTTTCTGTGCCGTTCCATGCTCTCAATAATTTCCTCCAAAGCAGTAATTTCATCAATCAGATTCTGTAGATATTCATTCATGTCATGGAATACCTGAATGGTATCATTGACCGTTTTCTGGACTGATTCGACACAATCATTTCCGCCTGCGCGGCAACCTGAACCGTATCATTGGCATAGCCCTTAATCTGTTCCATTACGCTCTGAATCTGTCTTGCCGCCACAATCGTGCCGTCCGACAATGAGCTTACCGACTGTGCAACCACTGCAAAGCCTTTTCCGGCTTCTCCGGCGCGCGCCGCCTCAATGGAAGCATTCAGGGAAAGCAGGCTTGTTTCGTTCGCGATTTCATCAATCATTTCCACAAAACGCTCCACTTCGGACAGGCTCTCTTCCAGATTTTTGATATTGCCTGTTACATTCTTTGTAATATCTGTGGTAGCGGCAGACTTATCCGTCAAATCATCCATTGTGGACATACCGTTTGTAATGACATCTTTTGTATTGTCGGTAATGCTTCCTATACGCTGTACCGTTTCTACTGCCTTGGTAATTCTTTGGGACAACGCGTCCATTTGCATCAGACAATTCTGTGCGTCTTCCGCCTGACGGTTCAACCCCTGATCCATTTCATCTACTGCGGCAGCAATCTGATTGCTGGAATTGGTAAGCACGCCTGATGCCTCCGATAAATTTGTTGTGGAAGACGATACGTTTTCCGTTGTCTTCAAAACCTGTACAATTAAATCGCGGGAGTTTTTGATCATATGGGAAACGCTGCGTGCTAAAAGCTTAAACTCGTCTGTTCTTTCCCGCACACCGACTGTCAAATCACCGCCGGACACCGTTTCCAGCTTACTGCTAATCTGCCGGATTGTCGCAGTAATACCAATTATAATCAGCACGCCTGCAACAATTGCCACCAGCCACGAAAGAATGACCATAAAAACAGTGACATTCTTAATCGAAGCCGCATTTTCGTTTACCAGACTAACAGGTACCATAGCACAAATCGCAGAACCGTTTTGATAGCTCTTGCTTACCATGAACAGATATTGCTTATGGTTATATGTAACGTAGTCAATAATAGTAGCCGCATTGTCTGCCATAGCCTCCGTATAATAGGGCTGATTTACAAAAGAAATTTCATCACTGCTTGTAATAACACCGTCTTTTAAGAGCAATTCCCTGCCGTCTGCCGTTACAAAGGCTGCGATGCTTTTTTCTCCCAAGCCTAAATCCTGAAGAATTCCTGCAATGCTATCGCTGCTGTAATCTACCACAATGCAGGCACGCTTCGTCGCCATCGGACGGATGTAAGAACAGGCATAATGATCTGTCGAATAACTGGTATCCTGCTGTGAAAGCACTTGATCAATATAGCTGTGTGTTCCAACCCAGCTGCCTTTTAATGTTTGCAGGCAGGCCGCTTCGTCCTTGTCGGCAAGCTCCTCATAAAATCCCGCAATAACGGTTTCATCATTATTGGATGATATCACCTGCAGACCGTTTCCCGGAATGATGTACATATTTGCCACAAACCTGTTTCCGTCTTTCTTGACACTCAGATCCAAAGATACATCTTCCGCAATTTCTTTTTTTGTCCACTCGTTATAGATAGCGCCGGTCGCCCACCGCATCAGGTCTGTATCATAATATAACTGTTCGGACTCCGATACTGCCGACTCAAATCCAAAATCCAAATACTCAATTGCCATAGACATTGCCTTTGACATGGAATCTTCGTAATTCTTCGTCATTCCCGAAGCGGCAAGCGAATAGGCCACCAATCCGATTACAATGGTAAATACCAGCGGAATGGCAAAACCGATAATTAATTTTACTTTAATTCCTATTGCAAACTGCTTTTTTTCGTTTTTGGTACTTTCATTCTTTGCCAAAACACTTTCCTCCTTATGAAATGGTAAACTTACCGGGCTCTTCGAATCATTTCAAGATAATCCCGAAGTCCGTTCTCATCGGCATAACTGTCCTGAATCGCCATAGCGGGCGCCTTGAAAGCTGCAATATCCATTTTTTCGTAATCCGTTACCACCGCCCCCTCTGCAACACACTGTGCTTTGGAGCTGTCCATCATCTCATAAGTCACCGACCTCTCCTGCAGCGTGGCAGCTAAAGAAGCCGTCTCAATCCAGCTTTTTTGTTCACTGGTGAGGCTGTCATAAAAATCACCATTCATAATAAATAAACGGGTTGTATAATCATGATGTGTTTCACAAATATATTTGCCGTTTGGCGTGGTGTGATGTTCTTTCAGCATCAAATTCGTGTAATCGTTCTCAGCCGAATCAACTTCCCCGCGATTTAACACATCATACAAGTCTCCCCAGCCGACGTTGACCGGTTCCGCACCCAACGAATTCCAATAATCAAACACAACGCCCGAGGTCTGCGTACGGATGGTAAGCCCCTGCACGTCTTCCGGTGCAGTAATGGGGAGCTTGCCGTAATAGTCT
This sequence comes from uncultured Lachnospiraceae bacterium, assembly GCA_910577115.1. GTDB lineage: Bacteria > Bacillota > Clostridia > Lachnospirales > Lachnospiraceae > COE1. The sequence continues at coordinate 392 of CAJTMC010000032.1, read as the reverse complement.
CTGACGCCTGCCGACCAATAACCCATAATGCGGTACTTATTGTTTGTCTTTTCCAAAATGACATCAGACATCGCCGAGCCAAATTCTCCGTCCATCGCTGTTTCCCAATGACTAAAGCCATTAAACAAATACAGCAAAGAGAGCATGTTTACTTCCGAAACACCGGCAGAAGACATATTTCCCGGCGAACATACGACCATCTGGACTTCTCCGCTGTCCAGCAGGTTGATAAGCTCCCCTTCGTCCTCCGTCAGATCTCCGTCACTGCAGGTCACCTGTGTCATACCTAAATAGTTGAAAAATAATCGAATTGATTGTGAAACTTCAAGATTTGATTGTGTTTTATAGATATTTCTCCGCCACAGGGGATAAACTTCGTTCCCCTGTATGCG